>NZ_JBIBIJ010000013.1:190376-234563 GCF_042957465.1 Kitasatospora sp. NPDC008050 | reverse complement strand
GGACGTTGCATGTCGATGAGCCGTCGCCGCATGTGGATTGGTCGGCGGGTGCGGTGGAGTTGTTGGTGGAGGAGCGGGTGTGGCCGCGGACGGGGTGGCCGCGTCGGTCGGGTGTCTCGTCCTTCGGGCTGAGCGGTACCAACGCGCACGTCATCCTGGAGCAGGCACCCGCTGTGGCCGAGGCCGCGCCGGTGTCCGCCGCTCCGGCGGCGGTTCTCCCGCTGCTGCTCTCCGCGCGCACCGAGCAGGCGCTGCGCGGTCAGGCGGAGCGGCTGCTCTCCCGGGCCGGCACCGAGCCCGGCCAGGCCGAGCTGCTGGACCTGGCCTACTCGCTGGCGACCGGCCGGGCCGCGCTGGAGCACCGGGCCGTCGTGGTGGGCAGCGGCGGCCGGGAACTTCTCGGCGGCCTTTCGGAGTTGGCCTCGGGAAACCCCGGCGCGGCCGTGCACCGGGGCTCGGCCACGGGCGGCAGGCTTGCCTTCCTCTTCACCGGCCAGGGCAGCCAGCGCCGTGGGATGGGCGTCGAACTGTACGACGCCTACCCGGCGTTCGCGGCCGCCTATGACGCGGTCTGCGCCGAGCTGGATCAGCACCTCGACATCCCGCTCAAGGGCGCCGACGCACTGCTCGACCGGACGGCCTACACCCAACCCGCCCTCTTCGCGATCGAGGTGGCGTTGTTCCGCCTGGTCGAATCCTGGGGTGTCCGGCCGGACTTCCTGGTCGGGCACTCGATCGGTGAGCTGGCGGCCGCGCATGTCGCGGGCGTTCTCTCCCTCGCCGATGCCGCCCGGCTGGTGGCCGCGCGTGGTCGCCTGATGCAGGCGCTGCCGTCGGGTGGCGCGATGGTGGCCGTCCAGGCGAGCGAGGCGGACGTGCTGCCGCTGCTGGCAGGCCGCTCCGATGTCGGTATCGCTGCCGTCAACGGGCCTTCGTCGGTGGTGCTTTCGGGTGCCGAGCAGGCGGTCCTGGCGATCGCGGAACAGCTGGGCTGCAAGACGAAGCGCCTGGCCGTCAGTCACGCGTTCCACTCGCCGCTGATGGACCCGATGCTCGCCGAGTTCCGTGCCATCGCGCAGCAGTTGACCTTCCACGCTCCCACCATCCCGATCGTCTCCACGCTCGACCGGTCCGCGGACCTCACCACCGCCGACTACTGGGTGCGCCATGTCCGCGAGGCCGTCCGCTTCGCCGACGCCATCGAGATCCTGGAGCGCGAAGGTGTGCGCACCTTCGTCGAGCTGGGCCCCGACGCCACCCTCACCACGCTCGCCCAGGACACCGTCAGTGCCGAGGACGCGCATTTCGTGCCGACCCTGCGCGCCGACCGCTCCGAGGCCCGGACGCTGACCACCGCGCTCGCCCGGGTCCACGCGAACGGCGCCGCCGTCGACTGGGCCGCCTACTTCGCCCACACCGGCGCCCGCCGGGTCGACCTGCCCACCTACGCCTTCCAACGCGAACGCTACTGGGTGCAGCCGTCCGGCCTGCCCGCCGCGACCGACGTGGCCGCGGCCGGTCTCGCCTCCGCCGAGCACCCGCTGCTGGGCGCGGCCGTCGAACTGCCGGGCTCCGACGGGTTCCTGTTCACCGGGCGGCTCGCGCTGCGCACGCACCCCTGGCTTGCCGACCACGCGGTGGGGGACACCGTGCTGCTGCCGGAGACGGCGGTTGTCGAACTCGCCGTCCGGGCCGGCGACCAGGTCGGGTGCGACCTGGTGGAGGAGCTGACCGTGGAGGTGCCGCTGGTGCTGCCCGAGGAGGGCGCCGTCCAGCTGCACCTGGTGGTCACCGGGCCGGAGGAAGACTCCGGCCGGCGCTCGCTGACCCTCTACGGGCGGCCCGAGCGCCAGGCGTCGGCCGAGCCGTGGACCCGGCACGCGAGCGGCACCCTGGCCGCCACCGCTCCGTCCGCGCTGACCGCCGTGGCACCGCTGGACCCGGCCGCCTGGCCGCCGCCTGGCGCCGTTGAGCTGCCGGTCGAGGGCCACTACGAGCGGCAGGCGCTGGCCGGCCGGTGGTACGGGCCCGCGTTCCAGGGCCTGCGCAAGGCCTGGCAGCACGGGGACACGATCCATGCGGCCGTGGAGCTGCCGCAGGAGCTGTGGTCGCAGGCGGGGGCCTACGGCCTGCACCCGGCCCTGCTGGACGCCGCCCTGCAGGCGCTCTCCCTCCGCCCGGGATCCGACAGCGCCGACGGTGCCCACGCCGACGGCACCGACGGCAACGACGGGCAGCCGCGCAGCCGCAGCCCCTTCGCCTGGCGCGGCTTCACCCTGCACGCCGGCGGCGCCACGGAGCTGCGGGTGCGACTCACCCCGACCGGGCCGGCCGAAGTGTCGCTGGACGTGACGGACGGCTCGGGTGCGCCCGTGGCCTCGGTGGCAGCCCTGGCGCCGCGTCCCCTCACCGCCGAGCAGCTCGGTGCGGGCTCGCGGGCGGGGCGGCCCGACGCGCTGTTCCGCGTCGACTGGACGCCGCTGCCGCTGCCGCTGCCGCTGCCGCTGCCGC
Source organism: Kitasatospora sp. NPDC008050 (assembly GCF_042957465.1). Taxonomy (NCBI): domain Bacteria; kingdom Bacillati; phylum Actinomycetota; class Actinomycetes; order Kitasatosporales; family Streptomycetaceae; genus Kitasatospora; species Kitasatospora sp. NPDC008050. The sequence goes on along the minus strand of NZ_JBIBIJ010000013.1, from coordinate 232,052 downwards.
CGCAGGCCCCGGCGCCCGAGGCGCGTCCCGAGGCGCGCTGGGCGATGCTCGGCGCCGACCGGCTCAAGATCGGCGCCTCCCTCGAACTGGCCGGTGAGAAGCCCGAGTTCTACGCCGACCTGGCCGAGCTGCGGGCTGCCGTCGCGGCCGGCAGGCCGGCTCCCGACACCGTCGTGGTGACCTGCGCGGACCAGCCGGGTGGCAGTCACCTGGCGGCCGAGGTCCACGCGGCCACGCACCGCGCCCTCGCCCTGGTGCAGGGCCTGCTCGCCGACGACGGCCTCGCCGCCGCCCGCCTGGTCCTGGTGACCAGTGGCGCGGTGGCCGCCGGCTCCGGCGACGGTCCGGTCGATCTGGTCCACGCCCCGCTCTGGGGCCTGGTGCGGGCGGCCCGGATCGAGAACCGGGACCGCTTCGTGCTGGCGGACCTGGACGACGACGAGGAGTCCCGGCGCCTGCTGCCGCTCGCGATCGCCTGCGGTGAGCAGGAGTTCGCCCTGCGCGCGGGCACCGTGCGGGTGCCCCGGCTGGCCCGTCTTTCCCGGCTCGACGCACAGACTGGCGAACGGACCGATCCCGCCCGCGAGTTGAACCCCGAGGGCACCGTGCTGATCACCGGCGCCGCCGGCGGCCTCGGGGCGCTGCTCGCCCGCCACCTGGTGGCCGAACGCGGCGTCCGTCACCTGCTGCTGACCAGCCGGCGCGGCCCGGACGCCCCGGGTGCGGCCGAACTGGTCGCCGAGCTGACCGAGTTGGGCGCCACCGTCGCGATGGCGTCCTGTGACGCGGCCGACCGTGCGCAGCTGGCCGCGCTGCTGGCCGGCGTGCCGGCAGCGCACCCGCTGACGGCCGTGGTGCACACGGCCGCCGTGCTGGACGACGGCGTGATCGGGGCGCTCACCCCCGAGCGGGTCGACCGGGTGCTGCGTCCCAAGGTGGACGCGGCGCTCCACCTGCACGAGCTCACCGCCGGGCTGGACCTGGACGCCTTCGTGCTCTTCTCGGCCGCCGCCGGCACCCTGGGCGGTGCGGGCCTCGGCAGCTACGGTGCGGCCAACGTCTTCCTGGACGCCCTGGCCCGCCACCGCCACGACCACGGCCTGTCCGCGGTCTCGCTGGTCTGGGGCATGTGGGCGGAGAAGCGCGGCATGGCGGGCCGGCTGAGCGAGGTGGACCTCGCCAGGTCGGCGCGCGGCGGGGTGCTGCCGATGACCGCCGACCAGGGGCTGGCGCTCTTCGACGCGGCCCTGGCGGTCCTCGGCGAGCCGGTCCTGGTCCCGATGCAGCTGGACCTGAACGTGCTGCGGGCGCTGGCCACCGTGCCCGGCGCGCTGCCCGCGCCCTTCCACGGCCTGGTGCGGCCGCCGGCCCGCCGCACGGCTGTCGCGGCGGCGGCCGCCGAGCCCGACACGGCCGGCCTGGCCCGGCAGTTGGCCGGTCGCCCCGCGGCCGAGCAGCGCGGTTCGCTGCTCGACCTGGTGCGCGGCCATGTGGTGGCCGTGCTCGGCTACACCTCGGTGGACCTGGTCGGGGCCGGGCAGGCCTTCCGCGAGCTGGGCTTCGACTCGCTGACCGCCGTCGAGCTGCGGAACCGGCTGACCGAGGCCACCGGGATCCGGCTGCCCGCGACCCTGATCTTCGACCACCCGACGCCTGCCCTGCTGGCCGAGTTCCTGCTGGCCGAGCTGGCTCCCGACAGCGGGCCGGCCGCTCCGGGGCTCCTTGAGGAGCTCGACCGTCTGGAGGTGGCGATCGCCTCGCTCGGCGCCGAGGAGCACGGCGCTGTCGCCCCCGACGACGCCGCCCACGCGCGGATCGCGGTTCGCCTGCAGACCCTGCTGGCGAGCTGGAACGCCGCCCGAGGCACCGGGGAAGGCGCGGGCGCGGCGGCGATCGACGAGGCGAGCGACGACGACCTCTTCGACTACATCGACAAGAAGTTCGGCAGGGGCTGAGCGGCGTGCCCGCCGTGTTCCGCACCCCCGTCACCCCCTACCCCGACGATCCGGATGGGCAGCGCTCCGATGGCCAATGAAGACAAGCTCCGCGAATACCTCAAGCGCGTACTGAAGGACCTCGACGAGGCCCACACCCAGCTGCGCGACCTCGACGAGAAGGCCCGCGAGCCGATCGCGATCGTCGCGATGAGCTGCCGGTTCCCCGGCGGTGTGCAGAGCCCCGAGCAGCTCTGGCAGCTGGTCGCGACCGGTGGTGACGCGATCTCCGGTTTCCCGACCGACCGCGACTGGGACCTCGACGGGCTCTACGACCCGGACCCGGACGCCCAGGGTGCCTCTTACACCAAGGAGGGCGGCTTCCTGGCCGCCGTGGACCAGTTCGACGCCGCCCTGTTCGGCATCACGCCGCGCGAGGCACTGGCCATGGACCCGCAGCAGCGCCTGCTCCTGGAGACCTCCTGGGAGCTGTTCGAGCGGGCGGGCATCGACCCGGCGACCCTGCGCGGCAGCCGCACCGGTGTCTTCGTCGGCACCAACGGGCAGGACTACGTCCCGGTGCTGATGCGCTCGGCCGAGAACTTCGAGGGCCACCTCGGCACCGGCAACACCGCGAGTGTGATGTCCGGGCGGCTCTCCTACACCTACGGGCTGGAGGGCCCGGCGGTCACCGTCGACACCGCCTGCTCGGCCTCGCTGGTCTCGCTGCACCTGGCGGTGCAGGCGCTGCGCACCGGCGAGTGCACGCTCGCGCTGGCCGGCGGCATCACGGTGATGCCGAACCCGGGCACCATCATCGAGTTCAGCCGTCAGCGCGGGCTGGCGGCCGACGGCCGGTGCAAGTCCTTCGCCGGGGCCGCCGACGGCACCAACATGGCCGAGGGCGTGGGCCTGCTGCTGGTCGAGCGGCTCTCGGACGCGCGCCGCAACGGGCACCGGGTGCTCGCCGTGGTCCAGGGCAGCGCGGTCAATCAGGACGGTGCCAGCAACGGTCTGACCGCGCCCAACGGCCCCTCCCAGCAGCGGGTGATCAAGCAGGCGCTGGCCAACGCCCGGCTGACGGCCGACCAGATCGACGTGGTCGAGGGCCACGGCACCGGCACCAGGCTGGGCGACCCGATCGAGGCCCAGGCGCTGCTGGCCACCTACGGCCGGGGCCGCCCCGAGGACCGGCCGGTGTGGCTGGGCTCGGTGAAGTCGAACATCGGCCACACCCAGGCGGCGGCCGGTGTCGCGGGCGTGATCAAGATGGTGATGGCGATGCGGCACGGGGTACTGCCGCGTACCCTGCACGTGGACGAGCCGACCCCGCACGTCGACTGGTCGGCCGGCGCGGTCGAGCTGCTGGCCGAGAACCGGCCCTGGCCGGAGACCGGCCGTCCGCGCCGGGCCGCGATCTCCTCCTTCGGCATCAGTGGCACCAACGCCCACACCGTGCTGGAGCAGGCCCCCGCCGAGGAGGTCCCCACCGAGGAGCCGCCTGCCGAGGAGCCTGCCGAGGGCCCCGCCGCTGCCGGGTTGCCGTCCGCCGGGTTGCCGTCCGCCGTGCTGCCGGTGGTGCTCTCCGGCAAGAACGAGGCCGCCCTGCGTGACCAGGCCGACCGGCTGCGCGACTGGCTGGACACCGAGCCGGATGTCACGGTGCCCGAGGTCGCGCGGGCGCTGGCGACCACCAGGGCGGCACTGGACCGCCGCGCCGCGATCGTCGCCGCCGACCAGGACGAACTGCGCGCCGGGCTCGACGCGCTGGCCCTCGGGATACCCGCCGCGCCGCTGGTCAAGGGCACCGTGGTCGAGGGCAAGCTGGCCCTCCTCTTCACCGGCCAGGGCAGCCAGCGCGCCGGCATGGGGGCCGAACTGTACGCCGCCTTCCCGGTGTTCGCCGAGGCCTACGACGCGGTCCGCGCCGCGCTGGACCAGTACCTGCAGACGCCGCTGCGGGACGCCGACGCGCTGCTCGACCGGACGGCCTACACCCAGCCCGCGCTCTTCGCCATCGAGGTGGCGTTGTTCCGCCTCGTCGAATCCTGGGGCCTGCGACCGGACTTCCTGGCCGGGCACTCGATCGGCGAGCTGGCCGCCGCGCACGTCGCGGGCATCCTCTCGCTCCCCGACGCCGCCCGGCTGGTCGCCGCCCGCGGCCGGCTGATGCAACAACTCCCCGCCGGTGGCGCGATGGTGGCCGTCGAGGCCGCCGAGGACGCGGTGCTGCCGCTGCTCGCCGACCGCTCGGAGGCAGGCATCGCCGCCGTCAACGGGCCGGTCTCCGTCGTGCTTTCGGGCGCCGAGCAGGCCGTGCTGGAGGTCGCCGAGAAGCTGGCCGCCGAGGGACACCGGACCAAGCGCCTGACCGTCAGCCACGCGTTCCACTCCGCGCTGATGGAGCCGATGCTCGCCGAGTTCCGCGCGATCGCCTCGGAGCTCACCTTCAACGCCCCGAATATCCCGATCGTCTCCACGCTCGACCGCTCCGCAGACCTCACCACCCCCGCCTACTGGGTGCGCCACGTCCGCGAGGCGGTCCGGTTCGCCGACGCCGTCGCGACGCTGGAACGCGAGGGCGTGCGCACCTTCGTCGAGTTGGGCCCGGACGGCACCCTCAGCGCCCTCGGGCGGGGCTGCGTCGGCACCGCCGCCGTCTTCGCCCCCGTGCTGCGCCGTGACCGCCCCGAGGTCCGGACGGCGATCGGTGCCCTGGCCCAGGCGCACGCCCACGGCGTCACCGTCGACTGGGCGGCCTTCTTCGGCGCGGCGGGCTCCCGCCGGCTCGACCTGCCCACCTACGCCTTCCAGCGGCGCCGCTTCTGGCCGGCGGCGGCCGAGGACGAGCCGGTGGCGCCCGCGGCCGCCGTGGACGAGCGGTTCTGGTCCGCCGTGCGGCGCGAGGACCTGGACGGGCTGCTCGCGACCCTGGGCCTGGACGGTGACCGCTCGCTCAGCGCGGCGCTGCCCGCGATGGCGTCCTGGCTCCGGACGCACAGCGATGGCCGGCCCCCGGCGGCGCCCGCCCCGGCCGAGCGCCCCGCAGCGGAGCACACCGCGGCGGAACAGGAGCACACCGAGGCCACCCTGGCCGTCCGCCTGGCGGCGATGGCCGGGTTCGAGCGGCAGAACGCGCTGCTCGCCCTGGTGCGGACCGAGGCGGCGTTCATCCTCGGCTATGCGGGACCGGAGGAGATCGAACCGGGACAGGCGTTCCGGGACCTCGGGGTGGACTCGCTGATGGCGGTCCTGCTGCGCGACGGTCTGGCCGAGCAGACCGGCCTGTCGCTGCCCGCCTCACTGGTCTTCGACCAGCCGACCCCGGCGCTGCTCGCCACCCACCTGCACCAGGAGCTGTTCCCCGACAGCACTGGCTCGGCGGGCTCGGTGACCGAGGGACTCGACCGCCTGGAGGCCGCGTTGGCCGCCGGCACCCCCGACGGTGTCACCCGGGCCCGGCTGCAGATGCGTCTGAACGCGCTGGCGGCCCGGCTGGGCGAGTCCCAGCAGCCCGCGGCGGATGCTGCCGCGGCCGACGCCGACCTCGCGGAGATCGACGGCCTCGACACGGCCTCGGACGAGGAGCTGTTCGCCTTCATCGACGACAGCCTCGCCTGACCCGCCCGCTGCCGGCGCCCGCCCGGCGCCCGCCCGGCGCCCGAGTCCCCCGGTGCCGGGGCTCCTGATGCTGAGCCAACCGGGGGGACTACGGCAGCCGAGGGGGCGTTCCGATGCTCAGCCGGACATCGGACGAGACTATTAGGCCATGAGAGGTACTGAGCTGACGGTCCGTCGGCTGCTCCTGGCCGTCGCGGTGGCGGCTGTGGTCGCCGGGGGAGTCGGGGCGGCCTCGCCGTCGGGCGGTTCGGGCGATCCGTCGGTGCCGTGCGAGAGCCCGCCGCCGACGGTCTCGCCCAGCCCCACGCCGACGCCCAGCCCCACGCCGACGCCCAGCCCGACGCCGACCCCGACCCCGACCCCGACGCCCACCCCGACGCCCACCCCGACGCCCACCCCGACGCCGTCGCCGACGCCCAGCCCCTCGCCGAGCGCTCCGCCGACGAGCAGTCCGCCCGCGAGCGGCAGCCCGGCGCCGTCCCCGTCGGTCGCCCCGCCCACACCGCCCGCCCCGGGCACCGCGGCGGCCGTCCCGGTGGCCGTTCCCGTGGCCGCCGCGCTCGCCGCGCCCGCCGCACTCCCGGCCGCGCCGCCCCTGCCCCCGCCTGCGCCGCCCGTCGCCCCCGCTGTCGTCCCTGCCGAGGCCCCCGCCCCCGCCCCGCCCCCGCCGCCGGCTCCGGAGCGGCCGTCCGACGACGCCGCCGTGGTGACCTCCGCCACCCCGCCCAGCCCCGCCCACACCCCGGCGCCGAGCGTCACCCCCACCTCCACCCCCACTTCCACCCCCACGCCCGGCGCCACCCTCGCCGCGTGGCGCCCGCTCGCCCGGCGCCACCTCGCCGCGGCCCGGCGCACCTCCACCGTCAGCTACCTCCTGCTGATCACGGTGCCCGCCGTGGTCGCCGCCGTGCTGCTGCACCCGAGATCCCGCTCCGAGCGCCGGGCCGCCAGACGCCTCTGATGCCTGGCCAGTTCGTCTCCGCCGCCCGCTCGGCTGTTGCTCAGCCCGTGCCGCCGCCGCTCGCGTGCGCGGCCGCGGGGAAGAGCTGGGTGAAGGCCTCGGGGGTGATCCCGAAGCTGTGGCCGAAGGGCGACTGGAAGTCCCAGACCACGAAGAGCAGGAAGACCACCAGGGCGCTGAACAGCCCGCCCAGCAGCAGTTCGCGGAAGGTGCTGCGGATCTCCAGCAGGAAGATCAGCGCCACCGTGATCAGCGCGCCGGTGAACAGGCCGATCCAGACCACCACCGGCATCTCGCTGGTGGCGATCGCGGCCCGGGTGCTGCGGGCGTCGTCCGCGGTGGCGACGGCGTCGAGCACCGGTTCGGCGGCGGCCGCCCCGGGCAGGTCGTTCGGCGAGCTGGGGGTGACGTCCGAGCGGACCTGGCCCAGCAACTGCTCGCCGGTGGGGGAGAGGTCGCGGTGGTGCTCCATCTGCGGCCAGTCCTGGTGCACCACGAAGGCGATGTAGGTGTCGATGTCACCCAGGACCCGGTCCCGGGCCGTGGTCGGATACACCGCTGCCCGCTCGCCGGCCTCGTGCATCGACTGGGCCTCGACCCGCACCGCCTCCTTGGCGGCCGAGCGCGTCTCCCAGCTGCCGGCGATCGCGAGCCCGAGCACCACGGCGTAGATCACGCCGATCATCATGCTCATGTACTCGATGACGTCGGGCGTCTCCGCCTCGCCGCCGGACCTGCGGCGCTGCCGGACGATCGCGACCAGGATGACCACCATGCAGGTGGCCAGCATGGCGACGACCAGCGCGAGCCACTCGCTCATCGGGGTCTTCCTCCGATCGGGCCGGCGGACCTGGCGCGAACGGAACCTCCGGTCGACCCGGCGCGCCGGCCACGGGCCGTCCGATCATCCCCCGCACCCCGGGCGGCTGCCGGTGCCCGACACCCGGCAGCCGCCGACCCACCGCCGGCCTTCCCCCGAACGGCGGACAGCCGGCCGCGGCGAGCCCGCTCCCCGCCCCTGCCCACACCCCCGCCCCGGCCCGCTCCCGCCCCGGACCTCCTGACGACCGGCCATGGATGGCCGGTGCCATGGCCTGTCCGCCGCCCGGCCCGGACACCAGGATCGAAGTGCCTGGTCAGCGGCGCCCGACGCCGCGTCAACCCGCACCGCACAGGGCGCATGAGCACCCGTGCCCCCAGGAGGGCCACCGCCCCCCGTGGACGAACCCCCGTGGACGAACCCCCGTGGACGAACCCCCGCGGACGAACCCCCGCGGACAACTCCCTGTGGACGACCCCCGTGGACGAAGGAGTCCGATGAAGTCCCTACGTGTGACCGCTGTCAGCACGACGCTCCTGCTCGCCGCCCTGGCCGGCGTCGGCACGGCGAGCGCGGACACGCCGACCGCGGCCGGCATCCTGCAGACCGGCGCCCAGAAGGGCGTCGCCGACGGCTACCCGGGCGTGATCGGCCTGGTCCGCCAGGGCGACACCACCCAGTACGTGCAGGCGGGCACGGGCAACCTCGCCACCGGCGCCCCCGCCGACCCGAAGGCGCAGTTCCGGATCGGCAGCAACACCAAGGCGTTCACCTCCACCGTGCTGCTCCAGCTGGAGGCCGAGCACCGGCTCTCGCTGGACGACACGGTCGCCAAGTGGCTGCCGGGGGCGATCGCCGCGAACGGCTACGACGGCACGAAGATCACCATCCGCGAGCTGCTCAACCACACCTCCGGACTGCCCGACTACTTCGGCAGCGTGCAGGTCTCCGGCCCCTACGCCCTCGACCTCAACCCGAACCAGGCCTGGGCGCCGCAGACGCTGGTGGACATCGCCCTGGCCTCGCGCAAGCCGACCACCGCGCCGGGCCAGACCTGGAGCTATGCCAACACCAACTATGTGCTGGCGGGCATGGTGATCACTGCCGTCACCGGCAACAGCCCGGCCACCGAGATCCAGAACCGGATCATCGCGCCCCTGCACCTGACCAACACCACGTTCCCGACCAGCGACCCGAACCTGTACGGCAACTACCTGCACGGCTACGTGCACCCCGTGACCTTCTACACCAACGACGTCACGGTCTCCGACGTCCAGATGTTCGGCTCGGCGGGGGCGATGGTGTCGACCCTGGACGACCTGACCGCCTTCGGCAAGGCGTTGCTGACCGGCAAGCTGCTGCCGCCCGCCCAGGAGGCCGAGCTCAAGACCACGGTGCCCGTGGACGGCAGCGCGACCACGGGCTACGGCCTCGGCATCGAGCACGTCCAACTGCCCTGCGGCCAGTGGGCCTGGGGACACAACGGTGCCGTACTCGGCTACTTCAGCACCTGGTTGAGCAGCGACGACGGCACCAAGCAGGTCGCACACGCCAACAACGAGTTCCACCTGCTCTCGGGCACCGCCGGCCAGAGCGACACCGGCACCGCCCTGGCCAACGCCTACTGCGCGCTCTGACCCGGGCCGCCGCGTACCGGGAGATCCCCGCCCCCACCAGGGGCGGGACCTCTCATACCGCGGTGAAGCGGAAGCGGTGCCGGCCACTTCCGGCGGTCAGCGCTGGGTCAACGGGGCGTCAGGGGCGGGTGGTTGGGTGGCCCGGTCGGGGCATCCGCCACCGGACGAGCCGGGCGGCGCAGGTCTTCGTACACGATGAACGGGGAGGATCATGCCTGGTACGTTCTCCAGCTCCAGCGTGCTCGACTGGCCGCCGGCCCGTGCCTGTCCGATGTCGCCGCCGCCGGCCCTCGGTGTCGCTCGTGACGGCCTGCCGACGCTGGTGCGGCTGCCGGCAGGTGTCGGCGAGGAACAGCTGGTCTGGTTGATCACCCGTTACGAGGACGTGAAGGCCGCGCTCAAGGACCCCAGGCTGAGCGCGGACGAGATCCGGCCCGGTTTTCCGCTGCGCTTCCCGGTGGCCGCCGACAGCCGGCCGAGCGGCTTCCTGCGCATGGACGACCCGGACCACGGCCGGCTGCGCAGGACGGTCGCCCCGGAGTTCACCGTGCGCCGGGTGCGCGCGCTGCGCCCCCGCGTCCGGGAGCTGACCGACCAGGTGGCCGACGAGCTGGCAGCCGGCCCGCAACCCGCCGACCTGGTGCAGGACTTCGCCGGCAAGGTATCGGCACTGGTGATCGCCCGGCTGCTGGGGATCCCGGACGAGCACACCGCGTTCTTCCTGGAGCAGACCCAGATCATGCTCACCGACGGCGAACCGGAGCTCTCCCTGGCCGCGCACCACCGGATCATCGCCTTCCTCGACGAGCACGCGCGCGCCAAGGAGCACGACCCGGGTGACGACCTGGTCAGCCGCCTGGTCCACAACCACCTGGCCACCGGTGAACTCGACCGCGCCGACCTCCTGGACATCCTCAAACTGCTGCTCGTCGCCGGCCACGAGTCGACCGCCACCCAGATCGCGGTCAGCACGCTGAGCCTGCTGACCGATGACGCGCTGCGCACCGAGGTCCTGGCCGACAGCGGGGCACTCCTGCCGAATTTCGTGGAGGAGTCGATGCGCTTCTGGTCGATCGTCCAGGACGGCGTGGTGCGCCAGGCCACCGAGGACCTGCGGATCGGTGAAACCCTGGTCAGGCAGGGCGAGTCGGTGATGATCAGCCTGCTCGCCGCCAACCACGACCCCGCCGCTTTCCCCGACCCCGAACGCCTCGACATCCACCGCGATGCCTCCGGCCACCTCCTGTGGGGCCGCGGCGCCCACTTCTGCCTCGGTGCCTCGCTGGGCCGACTGGAGGTGACCCTCGCCCTCGACTCCCTCTTCACCAGGCTCCCGACCCTCCGCCTGGCCTGCGAGGCGTCCCAACTCCGCTTCCGTGAGCACCCCGTCTTCCACGCCCTCGCCGAGCTGCCCCTGGCCTGGTGAGGCATGGCCGAACTCCAGGACGGCTGCCTGAGGAAGGATCAAAGCAGCACTGTGACGGTACTGTTACAAGCTATAGAAAATACTCTTACCGTTTTCCCAGTGTAGGACCGTACGGTCGACGCCATGTCGAAGTCCCCCTCCCGCGCTTCCCGTCCACTGGTGCTGCTCTCCTCAGGTGTCCGCCTGATCGGTGCGAGCGGTCTGGGCGGTGTCCTGTTGGCCGGTATGGTTCTTCCGTTCGTGGGCGGAGTGGGCCTGGGCGCGAAGGCCTCGGTCGACAGTTTCAACAGTCTGCCGAGCGACTTCAAGACGCCGCCGCTCTCGCAGGCCTCCACGATCTACGACGCGAGCGGCGGGGTGATCGCCACCGTCTACGACCGGGACCGCACGGTGGTGCCGAGCGACCAGATATCCCCGCTGGTGAAGGCGGCGCTGGTCGACATCGAGGACAACCGCTTCTACCAGCACGGTGCCATCGACCCGAAGGGCCTGGCGCGGGCGCTGGACAGCAACGCGAGCGGTGGCGGCACCCAGGGTGCGTCCACGCTGACCCAGCAGTACGTCAAGAACGTCTTCGTCGACGAGGCCGGCAACAACGCGGCGGCCGTGCAGCAGGCACAGCGCCAGACCCTGGGCCGCAAGATCCAGGAGATGAAGTACGCGATCAGCGTCGAACAGACCCTGACCAAGGACCAGATCCTCACCAACTACCTCAACATCACGTTCTTCGGCGAGAACGCCTACGGGGTCCAGGCAGCGGCCCAGCGGTACTTCAGCACCGACGCGAAGGACCTGACGCTGCCGGAGGCCGCGCTGCTGGCCGGCATCGAGCAGTCGCCCACCAACTACGACCCGATCGTGCACCTGGACAATGCGAAGGCACGGCGCGACACGGTGCTGAAGAAGATGGCCCAGTACGGGACCATCACCCAGGCCGCGGCCGCACAGGCGATCGCCACGCCGATCCAGCTGCACGTGACCTCGCCGCAGCAGGGGTGCATCACGGCCAAGGCGGGCGAGGGCTTCTTCTGCGACTACGTGAAGAAGATCATGCTCTCCGACCCGGCGTTCGGTGCTAGCACCGCGGACCGGCAGGCGGTGTGGAGCCGGGGTGGGCTGCAGATCCACACCACCATCGACCCGAAGGCGCAGAACGCGGTGAGCACCTCGATGGCGGACAACGCGAACGCCTCCGACAAGCCCGCGGCCGTGATGAGCGTGGTGCAGCCGGGTACCGGCAGGATCCTGGCGATGGGGCAGAGCCGGCCCTACGGTCTGGGCAGCGACCAGACCACGATCAATCTGAACGTCAACAAGGCGATGGGAGGCGGCCAGGGGTTCCCGACGGGTTCGACGTTCAAGCCGATCGTGGCGGCCGCGGCGCTGGAGAACGGTCTGGGCGCGGACACGGACTTCAACGTGCCGTACAGCATGCCCTGGCCCGCGATGAAGGACTGCCAGGGCGGCACGTACAAGCAGAGCGGTGAGGTCCACAACGACTCCACCTCGGAGGCCGGGAACATGGGGATGCCGCAGGCCCTGGCCGCCTCGATCAACACCTACTTCGCCATGCTGGAGGGGCAGGTCGGCCTCTGCACGGTGGACCAGATGGCCAACAGGCTCGGCATCACCCAGCAGTCCGGCGGCGACAAGCTCCAGGTGGTCCCCTCGATGACGCTGGGCGTCAACGCCCTGACGCCGCTGCAGATGGCCGGCGTGTACGCCACCTTCGCCGCCCACGGCGTCTTCTGCACGCCGATCGCGATCAGCTCGGTGACCGGCCCGGACGGCAAGAACGTGGCCGTCCCGTCGGCCAACTGCTCCCAGGTCGTCTCGCCGAACACGGCTGACACGATCAGCGCGATGCTGCAGGGCGTGGTGCAGGACGGCGGCACCGCCAGCGGCCAGGGCCTGACCGACCGCCAGTCCGCCGGTAAGACCGGTACCACCAACGACGGCAAGCAGGCCTGGTTCATCGGTTACACCCCGGACGTCGTGGGCGCCACCGTGGTCAGCGACACCGGCAACCAGGAGCCGCTGCAGGGGCAGGACTTCGGCAGCGGCCCGATCGAGTCCGCCTTCGGCGCCCAGGTGGCGGGCCCGGTCTGGCACGAGGCGATGCAGGCCATCGTGGCCGGCACCCCGGTCAACTCCTTCCCCGACATCCAGCTGCCCAGCGCACCCCCGCAGAACAACCAGCAGAACAACCCCGGTGACCCGACCGACGGAGCCTCCCCGACCGACGGGGCCAGCCCCGGCCAGTGAGGCAGCGGAGCGGCACCGCCGCCGTGCTGCGGTGAGCCCCCTGGCCTCGGCCGGGGGGCTCACCGCGAACTGGTCAGGACACCGCACCGATCCGTGCCCGTAGCTCTTCGGCGAACGCGTGAGCGGTGGCCAGGTCGCCGGCATCGGGCCGCGCCTTGTTGATACCGCCGACGAGCCTGAAGGGGAGCCAGGTGTCGAAGCCGCGGCACGAGAAGGCGTCACCCACCTCGAAGCCCTTCTGCTCAAGAAGCCGCACCAGGGGACGGGTGAAGGGCCGCAACCGCGGTTCGGGCAGTCCGCTGGTGGCGAGGACGAACGCCTTGCGTCGTTCCCCCCGCGGGAGTGAGTCCCCCTGCGGGAGTGAGCCCCCCTGCGGCAGCTCGTCGCCCTGCGGGAGCGAGCGGACGAACTGGCGCAGCCGTGGGTGGAACTTCCCCGAGAAGATGCCCGAGCCGAATCCCACCAGGTCATAGGTGGAGAGTTCGGCCGGATCGACTTGCTCGGGCTCCACGACCGGGGCCGACAGGACCTGGCCCATGACGTCGGCGATCCTTTTCGTGTTGCCGTGAGACACGGAGGCGCACACGATGATGGCCTTCATGATGATTCCCCTTCCACCGCAGGACTCTTTCGCACCTGAGCAGTGGACAGGGCACGGCCGAAGGACGTGACATCGTCGCGTGTGACGCCCGTCACCCCGGGGGCTGGGCCACGCTTCGGGCGTCCGCGCTGTCGGCCGTCACCGGAGCCGGGCTACGCCGAGCGCAGGGTGAGCAGGGTGATCTCGCTGGGGGCGAAGATCCGGAAGGGTGGGCCCCAGAAGCCGGTGCCGCGGCTGGTGTAGAGCTGGGTCCGCTCGCCGTGCCGGCTCAGGCCGTGCACCACGGGCTGATCGATCCGGACGAGGTAGTTGAACGGCCAGATCTGTCCGCCGTGGGTGTGGCCGGAGATCTGCAGGTCGATCCCGGCGCTTGCGGCCTGGCTGACGTATTTGGGCTGGTGGGCGAGGAGCAGGACCGGCAGGTCCGGGTCCGCCCCGGCGAGTGCGTCGGCTAGGTTCGCGCGGTGCCCGGGCAGGCCGGAGGAGGCGGCGGTCATGTCGTCCACACCCGCGAGCACCAGACTGTCCCCGCCCCGCTCGACGACGAGGTGGCGGTTGTGCAGCGGCTCCCACCCCAGCTCCGCCATGCGGTCGAGCCACCCCTGGGCTTCGCTGGAGTACTCGTGGTTCCCGGTGACGTACACCTTCGCCAGTCGTGACCGCACCGTCCCCAGCGGGGCGGCCTGCTCCCGGCGTTGGTGCGGGGTGCCGTCGGCGATGTCGCCCGCGTGGCAGACGACGTCGGCGTCCAGTTCGTTGACCGCCTCGGCGACCCGCGCGGACCATCCGGCCCGGTCGATCGGTCCGTAGTGGGTGTCGGCCAGCACGACGATCCGTGTCCCGTCCAGGCCGCGTCCCAGCCGCGGGACGGTGATGTCCAGGCGCTCGATCCGGGGCAGGCGCATGGCCTCGCGGTGTCCCCAGGCCAGCAGCGCGGCCGCGATCACCGCGACGGCGAGGGCCACGATTCTGGAGCGAGCTTGGTCGCCGACGCCGAGCACGATCAGGGCGAGCCGCAGCAGGCCGCTCAGCGCCGACCAGGCGAACAGGACCCAGACCACCCCGAGGGTGGTGTCGGCGATGCGTGCCGCCCGGTCCGAGCGCCTGCGCCCGTGCCCCATGACCATCAGCACCGGCAGGGCGGGCACGGCGGCGACGAAGAGGACCGTACCGGCCAGGGCCACCGGGAAGGGCCAGTCGGTGTGGGCGGAGAACAGCGTCCACCAGGGCAGGAAGAACAGGCAGACGAGTACGCAGACGAGGATGGAGAGCCGGCGCAGGGTCCGAACGGCGCCTGCGCCCTTCCGTGCCGGCGTCGACCCGGCGTCGACCGATCCGTCGGCCCCGGACGAGGATCCGAGCACGACGGTATCCGGTCCCTGGCCGCGCGTGGACGCCGCGACCGGCTCCGACCAGTGGGATTCGTGGTCTGTCACTGTGCTGCCCCTCACGTCCATGGTCCGGCCGATTCCCATCATCCGGCATGCGGGGTCGCCACCTGAACGGGGTCCGCCTGTCGCCGGCCGCCTGCCGCCTGTCGCCTGTCGCCGGCCGCCGCTTGTCCCGCTCTACCAGCGGCTCGGCTGACGAACCCTTGAGTAGGACGTCCACTCGTCCGGCGGCGGGGTCTTTGCGGCGGCGCGCGTCGTGTGGTCGGCTGATGGCCCCAACTGCCCGCGTGAGCATGACCAACAAGGAGAGTGACCCATGGCCGCCTTCGGCTGGAAGCTGCACGGCGACGGAAGGAGCCCGGCGCCCGGTGCAGTCGTCAAGCCGGACGAGCGGCTGAGCTGGGGTCGCACCATCGGGCTCGGCGCCCAGCACGTGGTGGCGATGTTCGGTGCGACCTTCGTGGCACCGGTCCTGATGGGACTCAACCCCAACCTGGCCGTGATGGTCTCCGGTGTCGCGACCATCTTCTTCCTGCTGGTCACCGGCGGGCGCATCCCCAGCTACCTCGGCAGCAGCCTCTCCTTCGTCGGCGTGGCCGCGGTGATCAAGGCCCAGGGCGGTGACGCCGCGACACTGACGGGCGCCCTGCTGGTGGTCGGGGCGGTGCTCGCGGCCTGCGGTGCGGCGATCCAGGCGGCGGGCGCGCGGGTGATCCACACGGTGCTGCCGCCGGTCGTGACCGGCGCCGTGGTGATGCTGATCGGCTTCAACCTGGCCCCGGTGACCGCCGGGACGTACTGGCCGCAGGACCAGTGGACCGCACTGCTCACCATGGTCTTCACCGGCCTCGCCCTGGTGGTGCTGCGCGGCTTCTGGTCGCGGATCGCGATCTTCCTCGGCCTGGTCTTCGGGTACGTGATCTCCTGGGTCTTCGACCGGATCTTCGGAAGGATCCACGCGGTCAACGGGGCCGGGGTGGTGACGGACCACTGGCGGCTCGACCTCTCCGGCGTGGGCAAGGCCGAGTGGCTCGGCGCGCCCACCCTGCACGCCCCGAGCTTCTCCGCCTCCGCCATTCTGGTGGCGCTGCCCGTCGTGGTCGCACTGATCGCCGAGAACGCCGGACACGTCAAGGCCGTCGGTGAGATGACGGGTGATCCGCTGGACGACCGGATGGGCCTGGCGATCATGGCGGACGGCGCCGCCACCATGATCGCCACCAGCGTCGGCGGCCCGGCCACCACCACCTACGCCGAGAACATCGGTGTGATGGCCGCGACCCGGGTCTACTCCACCGCCGCGTACTGGTGCGCCGCCGGGTTCGCGATCCTCTTCGGCCTCTGCCCGAAGTTCGGCGCGGTGATCGCCGCGATCCCGGGCGGCGTGCTCGGCGGGATCACCGTCGTCCTGTACGGCATGATCGGCCTGCTCGGCGCCCAGATCTGGGTGCACAACCGGGTGGACCTGACCAACCCGCTCCACCTCGTCCCGGTGGCGGCCGGTGTCATCATCGGCATCGGCAACGTGTCCCTGAAGTTCACCGACAACTTCTCGCTCAGCGGCATCGCGCTGGGCACCCTGGTCGTCCTGATCGGCTACCACGTGCTGCGCCTGATGGCCCCGGCCCACATGAAGCAGCAGCAGTCCCCACTGCTGGATGCGGGGACCAGCGATTACGACAGCGGTGCCCCGGAGCGCTGACCTGGTGGAATTGTCAGAATCCGTGCGGAGGGAGTCGCCCGCGAACGGCACGGCAATGGCATTGTCAGGTGCCGTGACGGATTTCACGTCCTTGGGTCGGTGAGACCGGAGCGGCTACCTGGTGGCCGGGTGGACCGCGGTGATGCCGGCCAGGATGAGGGCGATCCCGGCGAGGAACTCCGCCTGATCGTCATGGTCGCGCAGCTGGTCCGCGACGGCCCGGGTGAACGGGTAGTCGTCGGGGTCGAGCTCCTTCCATGCCTGCGACGCGGCGGCGAGGTACTCGGCGCGGGTCACCTCGGGCCCGAAGGTGCGGGCGTTCGCGGAGTTCGCCGCGTTCTGGCCGGCGGCGCCGAGGATGTAGTGCACCAGGGCGGAGGTCGCCGTGAACTGGCTGCCCTCGGGCACGCCCAGCGCGCGGACCTGCCGGCCGATGCTCTCGAAGATCCGCAGGGTCACCGACTGCCGGGGGCCGCGGGCGAGCTGTGTGGCCAACTGCGTGGCGAGCCACGGGTGTTCGTCGATCGCGTCGAACAGGCCGAGCGCGATGGAGTCGATCTTCTCCTGCGGCGAGTGCGGCGAGTGCGGCGAGTGCGGCGAATCCGGCGAATCCGGGGACTCGGCGGCATCGGCGGCCTCTGCGGGCCCGGCGGCCAGCGCGGCGGCGACCACGGCGTCGGTCGCGGCGACGAGCAGCTCGCCCTTGTTCGCCACGTGCCAGTAGATCGCCCCGGGCCCGGTGGCGAGGCGCTCGGTCAGCGCCCGGAAGGTCAGCCCGCCCTCGCCGGCGCCGTCGAGCAGCTCGACGGCGGCCTCGACGATGCGCTCGCGGGAGAGCGGTTCCTCGCGTCGCTCTGGACGACGTGTCCTGGTGGCCATGCCGCCATCCTGACACAGACCTGGAACAACGTTCCAGCTTGACATCTCTGGAACGCCGCTCCAGGCTGGCAGTGGAAGGACTGGAACGCCATTCCAGATGCCAGAGACGCCAGAGATGCCAAAGACGCCAGAGACGCCGTGCGGGTGCCCGCCCGGCAGGCGTGCGGCAGACACCTGAGGAGCCACCATGACCACCCACGTCACGATCATCGGCGCCGGCCTGGGCGGACTGACCCTCGCCCGCGTCCTGCACGTCCACGGCATCCCGGCGACGGTCTACGAGGCGGAGGCCTCGCCGACCGCCCGCGCGCAGGGCGGCATGCTCGACATCCACGCGGACACCGGCCAGCCGGCTCTGCGGGCGGCAGGCCTGATCGACGGGTTCCGCGGCCTCGTCCTGGAGGGCCGCGAGGCGACGCGGGTCCTCGACCGGGACGGGACCGTGCTGTTCGACGAACCCGACGACGGCTCGCGCGGCCGCCCCGAGGTGCAGCGCGGTGAGCTGCGACGGCTCCTGCTCGACGCACTGCCGGAAGGCACCGTCCGATGGGGCCGCAAGGTCAGCGGCGTCCGTGCCCTCGGCGGCAGCCGCCACGAGGTGACCTTCGCCGACGGCGGCACCGTCGTCACGGGCCTGCTGGTCGGCGCGGACGGCGCGTGGTCACGCGTCCGGCCGCTGCTCTCCGACGCCGCACCCGAGTACGTCGGCACGTCGTTCATCGAGACCTACCTGTTCGACAGCGACGCCGGGCACCCCGCCAGTGCCAAGGCGGTCGGCAGCGGATCGCTGTTCGTGCCGGCGTGGGGGAAGTCGATCTCGGCCCACCGGGAGAGCGGCGGGACCCTCCACACCTACACCGCGCTCACCAGGCCGCAGGAGTGGTTCGCGGGTATCGACTTCACCGATGCCGCCGTGGCCGCCGCGCGGATCGCGCAGGAGTTCGACGGCTGGGCGCCGGAGCTCACGGCGCTGATCACCGACGGTGGGACCGCACCGGTCCTGCGCCCCATCCACTCCCTGCCCACCGGGCACCGGTGGGAGCGCGTGCCCGGCGTGACCCTGCTCGGCGACGCCGCCCACCTGATGCCCCCGTCCGGGGAAGGCGCCAACCTGGCCATGCTGGACGGCGCCGAACTCGGCACGGCCATCGCCGCGCACCCCGATGACGTCGAGGCCGCGCTGCGTGCGTACGAGCAGGCCCTGTTCCCGCGCAGCACCGCGGCCGCCCACGATGCCGTCGAGATCTTCCGGCTCTGCTGCCTCGACGAGGACGCGCCGCAGGGCCTGATCGGCCTGTTCACCGGCGACGAGCAGCCCCCGGCTCCCGCCCTCGGAGCGACCGGCGGCCTCACGGGCTCGCGCTGATCTCCTGGGTTCCGACGACCATCAGCAGCGCGAGGCGTTCGGCGTCCTCGGTGCCGGGTTCGGCGGTGTAGACCATGATCCGCAGATCGCTGCCGGCCACCGAGAGCACGTCGCAGTCGAGCGTCACGGGCCCGACCAGCGGGTGGTCGACGGTCTTGCGGGCCGCGTCGTGGGCGCCGACCACGACGCTGTCCCACAGCTCGGCGAAGCGGTCGCTGTGCTGCCGGAGCTCCGTGATCAGGCCGCGCAGCCGGTGGTCGGCCGGGTAGCGCTCGGCGGCGGCCCGCAGGTCGGCGACCAGGGCGGTCTCGAAGGCCCGCAGCGCTTGGGGCGTGTAGTGGACGCCGGGGGTGCCGCCGCCGAGGAAGTGGCGCCAGACGCCGTTCAGCTCCCGGCCGCGCCACCGGGAGGAGTCGCCGATCAGCGCCGCGTACGGCGCGTTGGCCACCAGCAGTGTCCAGGCGGCATCGTGGACCACGACGGGGGTGCCGGCCAGCCGGTCGAGCAGGCGCTGGACGCTGGGCGGGATGAAGGCCGGCACGGTCGTCGGGCCGGGCGGGGCGAGTCCGGCCAGCAGGTACAGGTGCTCGCGTTCGGCCGCCGACAGGCGCAGTGCGCGGGCCAGCGCCTCGACGACCTGCGACGAGGGGTTCGTGGCGCGGCCCTGTTCCAGCCGCACGACATAGTCCACCGAGATCCCGGCCAGCTGCGCCAGCTCCTCGCGCCGCAGCCCCGAGGCCCGCCTGCGGCCCCCCGCAGGCAGGCCGACGTCGGAAGGCGAGACCCGGTCCCGCCAACGATGGATCGCCTGTCCGAACTCCGCCGTGGCCATGGGGACAGTGTGCCGCGCGCCGAGCGGGCTTTCCTGGTACCGCTGTTCCCAGGAAAACGCGTCCTCTGGCTGGTCCCGCCCGCCCGGAGAACGCTGAAGTCATGACGAACACACTCATCACCGGAGCCAACAAGGGTCTCGGCCACGAGACCGCCCGCCGGCTGATCGCCGCGGGGCACACCGTCCACCTCGGGGCCCGCGACCCCGAGCGCGGCCGTCGCGCCGCCGAGGAGCTCGGCGCGCACTTCGTGCGCATCGACGTCACCGACGACGCCTGTGTCGCCGCCGCCGTCGAGACGATCGGGGCGGCGGGCGGCCTGGACGTGCTGGTGAACAACGCCGCCATCGAGCCGCGCCGCCCCGACGGCGGGTTCCTCGACCCCGCGGAGGTCACCGCCGACACGGTGCGGACCGTGTTCGAGACGAACGTCCTCGGCACGGTCCGGGTCCTGCACGCCTTCCTGCCGCTGCTGCGCCGCTCGGCGAACCCGGTCGTGGTCAACGTCAGCAGCGGGCTGTCCGCCACCGCGGCGCTGGCCGACCCGGCGGCGCCGGAGCACTTCTACCCGGACCTCGCCTACCCGTCCTCCAAGGCCGCGCTGAACATGCTCACCGTCCAGTACGCGAAGGCGTTCGGCGACATCCGGATCAACGCCGTCGACCCGGGCTTCACCGCCACCGATCTGAACCACCACGCCGGCACCCAGACCGTGGAGCAGGGCGCCGAGGTCATCGTGCGGATGGCGCGGATCGGCGCCGACGGCCCCACCGGCACCTTCAGCAACGCCGCCGGCCGGCTGCCCTGGTGACTCGTCGCGGGTGAGGGCGTGTGTGGCGCCGTCGGATCCGCTATCGCAGGCGTGCGGGGGCGAGCTGGGCCAGGGCCCGGGCGATCAGCTGTTCCGGGGCCTTTGTCGTGGGGTCGGCCCAGGGGACCGGCAGGACGCGCAGTTCCGGGCGGTGGATGGCGTGGTAGCTGGGCAGGCTCGTGGTGCGGTGCAGGGGGCGGACGGCGAGCAGCACGCAGCCGCCGGGGCGGGCGGCGGCCAGGGCGTCGAGGATGCCGGCTCCGGTGCCGGTCGTCTCGACGACCACGGTGGGTGCCTCGTGGCCGGCGGGTTCGGCGCCCGGGAGCGCGAGCCGGACCAGCCGGGCCAGCGTGCCGTCCGCCGGGACCAGCACCGTCGACCCGCCCGCCGCGGCGGCGGCGCTCCGGGCGGTGACGGCCGCGGCCTCGTCGGCTGCGGCCAGGGCCTTGGCGTCCTCGATGCCGATGTCACCGCAGCCGATCAGGCCGAAGCGCAGCGGGCGCGCGGCTGCGGCGCGGCGGCCGGCGGCCGGGCGGGGCGCGTCCCAGCGCAGGGCGGCGCTGACGGAGGTGCGGTCGGTGGCGAGCCGCCGGTAGACCTGGGGGGGCCTTGTGGGCCGGGTAGTCGGACAGGACGTCGCGCACGGTGAAGCGGCGCTGTTCCAGGAGGGTGAAGAAGAGGTCGCTCAGCCGGTCCTCGTCCGCCTCGGTGAGCCCGCCGACGTGGGCCCCGCGCAGGTCGAGGCCGCGCTCGTGGAGCAGTTGGAGCGGCACCTCGGCGCGTTCGGTGCGGGGTGAGCCGAGCAGGACGACCCGCCCGCCGGGCGCGGCGGCGGCCGTGGCGACGGCCAGGCCGGGGCCGCTGTCGGTGACGTCCACCACCAGCGGGGTGCCGTCCTTTGGCCCGCCGGGCTGGTGGCGGACGGTGGCCGGTTCGGCGCGGGTGGCCCAGGCCTTGGCGGCCGAGGCGGCGATGGCCCGCACCTGGGCCGCGCCGCTAGCCGCGGCCAGGCGGCGGGTGATGACGCCGAGCAGGCCGCCGCCGACCACGGTCACCGGTTCGCCCGGGCGCTGCCCGCCGCTCTCCAGGCCGTGCAGGGCGGTGAGGGCGAGCTGCCACACGGCGGCGTCGGCCAGTGGGACCCGTTCGGACACCGCCCGGACGCAGCGCTCGGGGACGACGGCGACCTCGGCGTGCCGGGCCCGGCGCACGGCGACCCGGGTGCCGGCCGGGAGGGCGGATCCGCCGCGTACGGTTCCGGCGCCCTGATAGCCGGGGTGTTCGGGGTAGCGGGCGCCGGCGGTCGGCAGGTCCAGCAGGATGGCG
Organism: Kitasatospora sp. NPDC008050; assembly: GCF_042957465.1. Lineage (NCBI taxonomy): Bacteria > Bacillati > Actinomycetota > Actinomycetes > Kitasatosporales > Streptomycetaceae > Kitasatospora > Kitasatospora sp. NPDC008050. The sequence goes on along the minus strand of NZ_JBIBIJ010000013.1, from coordinate 210,482 downwards.
CGTTCGGTGCCGGGGCTGATCACGCTCACGCTCAGGTCCACCACGACCTGTCCGGGGCCGCCCGGCGGCTCGTCCCGCTCGACGATCTCGCACTGTCCGGGGCCGGTCAGGACCACCGCTCGCATGCGTGCCTCCAAGGGGATGCGGTTGCGCCGTGCGGGTTTCGGCGGCGGTGTCCCGGAATCCCGCCGGCTGCATCTCGGCTGCGGCGGTCGGCGGGTTCTGGGGTGGCTCAATTGCGATGTCTCCGGCTCGGAGCTGGACGTGGACCTGGCGGCCGGCCGGCTGCCGTTCCGCGACCGCTCGGTCGAGGTCGTGGTGATGCAGCACGTCGTCGAGCACCTGGAGTTGCACGGGCAGCTGATCCCGCTGCTGCGTGAGCTGGACCGGGTGTGCACGGCGGACGCGGTGCTGTGGCTCTCCTGCCCCGACCTGGCCAAGGTCTGCGCCGGCTATCTGGCGGACCGTGGCCGGGCGTTGAAGGACGACCGCTGCCGCCGCTACCCGGACTACTCCCTGGACGGGGCCCCGGTGCAGCAGTTCGTCAACGACCTCTTCCAGGCGCGTGGCCGGCATCGCAACCTCTTCGACTTCGAGCTGCTCGCCTGGGCGCTCGGCCGGGCCGGGTTCGGCCGGGTCGAGCAGGTGAAGGAGGCCGAACTGCTTGCCGCGCACCCGGAGTTCCCGCCCCGCCGCGACGACGATCAGTCGCTCTACGTCACTGCGTGCAGGTCCCGGTAGTAGCACCACAGGTCGTACAGCGGGACGGTCCGCGGGTCCTGCTGGGTGGGTTTCACCGGTTCCGTCCAGTGCACCAGCAGGGTCGGGGGGACGGCGGGATGCACGATCCCGCCGTCCTTCGCCTCGACGTCGGGCGTCCAGGCGAAGACCTCGGCCGGGATGGACCGGTCGCCGGTGGTGGTGCGCAGCCGGTGCAGGCTGGTGTAGCGGTGGCCGGAGGTCACCATCAGGTAGTTCAGCAGCGGTTGTTCGTAGCCGAGTTTCATGTGCGGGGCCAGTTCGCGCGCCGCCGGCAGCGCGGCGGTGATTCCGGCGAAGGTGAGCGCGCCCTTGCGGGAGGCGACGAATCCGGTGTTCGCCCGGTATCCGTACTGTTCCGGCGTGAGTTTCCCGGATTCCTCGATGCCGTCCTTCCAGGCGCGTCCGGGAAGATGGGACGTGGCGGTCAGGAATCCATGGCCGGAGAGCCGGTCGAACACGAAGTCGATGTTCCGCAGGACGGCCGTGTCACTGTCGATGTAGAGGAACTCGTTGAACTCCCCGGCCCAGGCGGCAAGTTTCCGGAAATGCCCTTTCGGGTGCTCGTGGAAGGCGAGGCTGATCTCGTCGCAGCGGCTCAGCAGCTCCTGGTCCGCCCAGAGGGTGAAGCCGTAGCGCTCGCCCAGTGCGGCGAGCCGGTGGTGCTCGGCGTCGAAGGGGATGAGGCGCAACGCGATGTCCGGGTTGTGGCGGCGGAAACTGGTGAGGAACACGGTGGCCAGGTCGAACACGCGGTCGTTGGCCACGAAGTAGACCCCGCGGGTGGCGGGCATGTGCTCTCGCTCTCTCCGGTCAGTGGTGGTAGGCGGTGAGCGGTTCGCCGCGCACGGCCTCGGAGCTGAAGCCGTCCGGGCCGACCGGGCGCTCGCCGAGGACGGTCACCCGGTAGAGGGTGCGGCGGTGGTCGGTGTGGTCCAGGTCGGAGGGCTGCAGGTGGGCGACGGCGCGGTTGTCCCAGACGGCGACGTCGCCGGCTGCCCAGCGCCAGCGGACGGTGTGCTCGGGCCGGCCGATGTGCCCGTGGAACAGCTCCAGCAGCTGGTGGCTCTCCCAGGGCAGCAGCCCGACCAGGTGGGTGACCGAGGCGGGCGGCACGAACAGGGCCCGCTCGCCGGTCTCGGGGTGGACGCGCACGACCGGGTGGACGGAGAGCAGGGTGTCGTCGGTCAGGCGGCGCAGCACCTCCACGTCCTCCTGGTCGGAGAGCAGGAGCCGGCTGGCGGCGTACAGGGTGTGTTCGGCGCGCAGGCCGTCGGCGAGCGAGCGCAGCGGCTCGGAGAGGCCGTGGTAGGCGCGGACCAGGTTGGTCCACTGGGTGTCGCCGCCGTACGGGGGGACCGTCTCGGCCCGCAGGACCGAGATGGCCGGCGGATTGACGGCCGCGGCCAGGTCGACGTGCCAGCCGGAGTCGGGACGCAGCTCCTTGGGCCGCATCCGTTCCTCGAAGCGGCGCCCGAAGCGGGTGTCGGCGACCTCCGGGTCGACGGTGAGGATCTCGGGGTACCCGTCCGGGTGCCCGCCGTGCTTGCGGCCCGGACGCCGGGTCAGCAGGCCCAGGCGCCGTCCGAAGGCGACGTGCTCGGCGTGGCCGAGCCGCTGGCCGCGGAAGAAGACCACCTTGTGGCGCAGCAGGGCCGCGCGCACGGCTGCCAGGACGGCGTCCGGCAGTGGCGAGGCGAGGTCCACCCCGTTGATCTCGGCGCCGATGTGACCGGCGATCGGTCGTACCTCGATCCCGGTGCGGTGCCGCGTCGCGGACGTCATGCGGTTCCCCCTCGGTTTCTCCGGCCGGTGGCCGGTCAGGCCCACTGCAGGATGGTCCCGTCGTCGAGTTGGCCGGTGATCCACAGGGCCATGGTGCGGTGCACGTCCGCGGTCCCGCTGGCCGCGACGGCGTGCACGTTGCCGCCGTCGAACATGTACATGTCCCCGGCGTGGATCGGCAGCGTGATCCGCTCCACCCCGCTCAGCGCCTCCAGCGGGTAGCCGTAGCTGTCCGGCCGCATCCCCAGCGCCCGGCGGTCCTCGGGGCCGAACGCGGCGTTCCAGTAGACGAGTTCGCCGCCGGGACCGTTCTCCAGGCAGAGCAGTGTGTTGCAGACGTGCTTGACCCCCTGGATCTCGAAGTCGAGCAGGTGCGGAAGCCCCCAGTTGTGCATGGCGTCGTCGTGGGGCAGCAGCCCGAAGGACTCGCTGTCCGCACGGGAGCGGATCTTGAAGGAGCCGGCCGTCCGGCCCTCGTGCTCGGCGAGGCGCAGCCCGACGCCGCGGTCGGCCAGGTAGGTCTGCCACTCGTCGAGCAGGGCGGGCAGGGTGCGGCCGGGGCCGCCGCAGATCTCGGCGAGACCGGTGCGGGTGCGCTCGGACTCGGTCAGGTAGCCGTCGAGGGTGTCGGAGGCCAACAGGAGCGGTCCGACGGCGCGTTCGGTGCCGCGGGTGGTGTTGGGACTGCTGAGCAGAGGGCTGCTCCAGAACCTGCGGCAGGTGCGCTCGCAGACCTCCGGCGTCAGCGCCCCGCGGAAGATGGCGCCGGCGACGCGCCCGCACAGCACCTCCCACCACGCGTCCCAGTCGACACCCGTCCGCTCCAGGAAGCGGAAGTACCCGGCGTCCTGCCGGTGGTCCGGCAGGGGTGTGGCGGGGCTCGGCTCGGTCATTGGTCCTCCCTCGGCTGGGGCGGTCAGTACGCGACGCTCACCACGGTCTGTGGGGAGCCGTGCACCTTGTGGGCGTGCTCCTGCATGGCCAGCACGCCGCTCAGGCCCTCCGGGGTGTAGAAGCCGCTGAGCTTGGTGTAGGCGTCGAAGGACACCGGCTCGCCGTCCCGGGTGATCCCGCAGGCCGGTTCGGGCAGCATCCGGGCCTCCTGGGCGATCCACAGGTGGCCGGCCGCGGTGTCGGCCAGCACCCGGCCGAAGAGCGCGCGAAGCGCCGCGCCGGAGAAGCTGCCCGCGTGGTAGACCGCGCGGCTGCCCCAGTTCAGGGTCGGGTGATGGTGGCCGAACTTGATGTAGTGGCGGCGTTTGCCCTGCCCCAGCTCGCAGTACTCGTCCAGGCCGATCCAGCGGCCGTCGGGCAGGTGGAAGCCGTCGGGCGTGATCATCTCGGTGTGCGGGAAGATCCCGCGGATCGCGTCCGGGTAGTGCTCCCGGGTCTTCTCCCAGAACGGCCAGGCCATGGTCACCTTGGCGTCGTAGAGCGGGGTGGGCGGGTGGTCGAAGTGGAGCTCGCCGCGCTCGCAGGCCGCCATCCACTGGTCGAAGAAGCCGTTGTAGCGCAGGTCGTAGAACTCGTGGCCGCGCACCAGCCCGCACTCCTTCCAGTGCACCCGGTCGAAGCCGAAGTGCCGGATGCCGTGCTCGCGCAGCCGCTGCACCGTGTACTGGACGCCGTGCGGCCGCGAGGCGTTGCCGCTGAGGTGGTGCACGACCAGCTCGTCGCCGAAGCGGGCGCGCAGCGAGGCGGCGAGGCCGTCGATCGGCGCACCGAGCTGCCGCGCCGGGATGCCGAAGTCGGCGGGGAACGCCTGGTAGAGGGAGTGCACCTGGTCGGCGATCTCCCAGCCGGAGGCCGGGCACTGCACCTCGGCGATCTGGCCGGGGGCCGGCTCGTCGGTGCGGAAGTACCGGGGGAGGGCGAGTTGACGCTCCGTCAGGCCCTTGTGGAACGCGTGGTCCCGCTCCGGGGGCTGGCCGGCCAGCAGGGTGTCGGCGATCGCCGGATCGGCCTCGCCGCGCACGCTGGCCAGGAACAGGTCGCGGGTGATCCGCTGGTACTCGCGGATGAGGGCGTTGCGGTCGACGAAACCCCGGAGGGTCTCGTCGTCCAGCGGGTAGGGGCGCTCGGAGATCAGGTTGGTGAAGCCGACGCTCGTCCGGGTCCTGCGTTCGATGTCGTCGTCGATGAAGCGGTACCAAGGGCTCGCGGTCTGCTCCGCCATGCGGGCTCCTCTGCGGTGGGCGGTTGGGTCACTCGGCCGTCTCGGCGGCGAGGGTGGTGAGGTCGAAGCCGTACAGCCGGGCGCAGTTGTCGGCGACCACCTGCCGTCGGGCCCGCGGCTCGGCGGTGCGCAGGCAGCGGTCCAGGACCTCCCGGGAGTTCGGCCAACTGCCCTCGTAGTGCGGGTAGTCGCTGCCCCACAGGAAGTTGCCGCCGCCGAGCAGACGGGTGCTGAGCACGCCCACCTCGTCCTCGGTGAAGGTGGCGTGCACCTGGCGCCGGAAGTAGGCGCTGGGCGCCATGGTGAGATCGGTGCGCAGGGCCGGGCCGAGCTTGTCGTAGATGCGGTCGGCGTGCAGCAGGTGGTAGGCGATCCAGCCGATGTCGTTCTCCGCGATGACGATCCGCAGCCCTGGGAAGCGCTGCAGGACGCCGGAGAAGATCAGGTCGGTGAGCGTGTGCTGGAGCTCCTCCGGGTAGGCCATGTTGCGCCGGATGCGGCCCAGCGGAGTGGTGTAGTCGAAGAGCCGGGGGCTGTCCCGGAAGCCGCTGAGGCAGTGCATCGACACCGGCATGCCCAACTCCTGGGCCTCGCGCCAGAACGGGTCGTTGGTCTCGCCGCCGAAGTCCCGCTCGGTGGGGGCGGAGGCCCAGACGGCCGCGCCCCGCAGGCCCAGCTCGCGGCAGCGGCGCAGCTCCCGCACCGCCTCCTCGGTGTCCCACAGCGAGATCAGGCCGAGGCCGACCAGCCGCTCGGGCGAGTGGCGCACGTAGGCGGCGAGCCAGTCGTTGTAGACCCGGAAGCAGGCGCGCTGGAAGTCGCCGTCCGCCAGCCAGAACAGGTGCAGGGCCAGGCTGGGGTAGAGCACCTCGCCGGCGACGCCGTCCAGGGCCATGTCCTTCAGGCGCGCGGCCGGGTCGCTGCCGCCCGCGCGGGCCGCCTCCAGCACGGTCGCGGCGTCGTCGGCGAACTGCTCGGGGCTGGCGTCGGTGGCGTAGAGGCTGTTGACCAGGGCGGGCCTGAGGTCGTCGCAGGTGAAGTACCAGCCGCGCCGCTCGGCGTCCCAGGAGACCCGGGGCGCGCGGTCGCGGTAGCTGCGTTGCAGCCCCTCGGCCCACAGTCGCACGGGTTCGACGACGTGCGAGTCGGCCGAGAGCACGGGGACGATCACGAATTCGTTCCTTCCAGCGGGACTGAGCCGGCGCGGCCGACCTGGGCACGAGGTGGCACACGGGGCGACTGCGAGGCGGCGTGGAACGCGAACGGGTGGGGCCGCCCATGGGGTTGGAGAGAGGGCGGCAGCGTGTTTCCATTGTTGCGCCGTGCATGCTCCGGTCAAGGGGGCATGCCGCTGTACGTGACGATCCGGACACCTCGGGTGGATCCGCATGGTGGTGCGGCGAACTGACGGTGTGTCACCATCCCCATCATGTCGGACGCATCCTCGCAGACCCCGGGGCGGCAGGGCGTGGACCTGCTGCTGCTCAGCGCCTCGAACTACCCGGCACTGCCCATCTATCCCTACGCCTTCGTCCAGGTCTCGGCGCTGGCCGCGCGCCACGGCCTGACCACCGCCCGCCTGGACCTGTTGCACACGCCCAAGGGGGAGTGGCGCCCGGTGCTGGCCGCGGCGCTGGAGCGCACCGACCCCCGCCTGATCGGCATCCACCTGCGGCAGCTGGACTCCATCTTCATCTGGAACTATGCCGAAACGGATCTGCCCGGTGCCCCGGCGGTGCGCCGCAACAGCTACTGGCCGGTTCATGAGACAGAGCAACTCATCGTCATGCTGCGTGAACTGACGGAGCGTCCGATCATGGTGGGCGGTTTCGGCTTCACCAGCCAGGCCGTTGCCCTGCTGGAGCGGCTGCGGCCGGACTTCGGGGTGGTCGGCGAGCCGGACCAGGTGCTGGCCCGCCTGGACGAGGTGCTGGCCGGGGGCGGACCGGACGGGGGCGGACCGGACGGGAACGGACCGGACGGGAACGGACCGGACGGGCACGGCCTGGACGGGCACGGCCTGGACGGGCACGGCCTGGACGGGATCGCCAACCTCGCCCACCGCCGCGGCGACGGCTTCACGGTCAACCCCCGGGTCTTCCTGCCGCCGGCCGACCGCCCCGAATACACCGAGGACATCCTGCGCGACCTGCTGGAGTTCTACGGCAGCGAACGCGTCCTGGGCCCGCGGCCGGAGGTCCACGTGCCGGTGGAGGTCCAGCGCGGCTGCCCCTACCGCTGCTACTTCTGCACCGAGCCCATGGTCAAGGGCCGCCAGCACCGGGTCCGGGACCTGGACGTCGTCATGGCCGACATCCGGTTCCTGGCCGATCGGGGCGTCACCCGGATCTGGCTGGTCTGCTCCGAGATCAACATCGGGCGCAACGAGCTGCTGTTCGAGCTGGCGGCCCGGATGCGCCGGCTCAACCGCGGCCGGGCCCGCCCGGTGCACTGGACCTGCTACCTGCTGCCCAACCCGGAGCTGGAGCGCGCGGAGATCCGGCTGCTGCTGGAGTCGTACTTCGAGCCCAGCTGGAACCAGTTCGGCTCGTACGACGACGAGAACCTCAAGCGCACCCGGGTGCCCTACCGGGCCCGGCACGCGGTGCTGGCCCAGGTCTCCTGGCTGGAGGAGGAGCAGGCGTTCCTGCGGGCGCGCGGCCTGCCGTTGCCGCAGCGGCGGCTGGACATGTTCCTCGGCAACTCCTACGCCACCCCCGGGACCGTCGCGGCCACCCTGCGCACCGTCAGCGACCTGCGCCTGGCCGAGCGCTTCGACGACTCGCTGGTCACCCGCGCCACCCGGGTGTTCGACCTGGGCGAGGGCCTCATCGGCGAGCCGGGCGACGCCGTCTACTCGGTCGGCCCGCAGGGGCGGCTCGACACCGTCGATCTGCTGTACCCCACCTTCAGCTACCCGCCCGCGCTGGTCGCGGCGCTCGGCGACGCCCGGGCGGTGGACGAGTTCTTCGCCCACGTGGAGGCGACCTACCTCTCCCGCGCCTACCGGGCCCGCCTGGACTGGCGGGCGTTCCTGGTCCGGCACACCGAGGCGGCCGAACTGGCCGGCTGGTGCGGGCGCCTGACGAGCGAGGAGGGGGATACGAGCGCGGAGGTGCGGGCCATCCGGGCGGAGCTCGCGGCGGACGGCGGCACCGCGCTCGTCAAACGCCTGCTGGACCCCACGGCGGCGCCGGAGCCCGAGGGGCTCGACGCACTCGCCCGGACCCTGGTCGAGCTGGTCGTCGCCGCCGGGCTTCCCGGTGTGCGCGAGGTGCTGACGGCCATCGGCCTGCCCGGCTACTGGGACGACCGGGCCGGGCGCACCGCCTACCAGGTGTGCGCCGCGCTGGCTGCCCGCTTCACCCGCGTCGAGGAGGTCCTCGCCGCGGCGCGCGCGGCGGCCCACCCGGGCGATCCGGCGGTGCCGCTGCTGGCCGTGCGCTACTGCCTGTACGACAACAACGTGGTGCTGCGGCCGGACTACACGCGCGTGCTGTTCACCGCCTGAACCACCGCTGTGCGGCCGGGCACCGCGCCCGGCCGCACACCGCTCAGCGGCCGGGCACCGACAGGTAGCGGCCCGGGCCGCCCTCGCGCACGGTGTCCAGCGTGACGCAGTGGAAGGAGCCGCCGAAGCTGTAGACATGCCGGAAGTCCACCGGCACGCACCGGAAGCCCCACGCCGTCAACGCCTCGATCAGGGGCCGCTCCTGGCGTTCCACCACCACCGTCTGCGGATCGATGGAGAGCACGTTCATGCTCACCCACGGGCTGCAGAAGTACATCGGCCAGTCCGCGGGCAGCGTCGGCGACGGGGCCGGCAGGATCTCCCAGCCCTCGAACAGCTCGCTGTGCACATAGCGTTCGGGGTTGACCAGCAGCTTGCCCGGGGCGAGCGCGGTGACGGTGGCGTCGATGTGCATGGCGTGGGCGTCGTCGGTCTCCACGACGGAGACGGAGAACTCCGGGCCGAGCGCACTGCGCAGCCAGTCGATGCCGAACTCGTTGGTGACATGGCTGCGTTGCACGATCAGGTCCTGGCCGAACCGCAGGAAGTCGGCGGCGTCGAAGACCGGTTCGAACTCCGTGACGGCCCAGTGTCCGGCGCCGTCCGCGCCCTGGTACAGCTCGGGTGTCAGCTGCGGACGCGGCGCCGGCAACCAGCGGGCACCGCGCCGGAAGTACGACTTGATCAGCGGCCGGAAGGCATCGACCTCGTGGTGGCGGCAGCGCCAGGACATCGGCGCCTCGATGATCGCGTCGCCGACCACCAGCAGCAGGTCCCTGGGCATCGCCGCGTAGAGGCCGCCGGCCGAGGCCCAGTGCGGGGTGCGGAACGGCTGCTGGTGCGGGGCGGCGTCCGGGCGCAGCACCCGGACGCCTTCGGATTCCAACACATCGGCCAGGCCGTCGAGTTCGGCCTCGGCGGCCTTGAGATGGCGCTCCGGCAGCGGGGAGCCGCCGAGCTCCTGGAGAACCGGCCAGGCGGACTCGGGCATGGTGTACTTCATCGACTCCTGCCAGGAGGGGAAGACCGCGCCCAGCAGACTCCCGACCACGACCTCGCGCAACGGGTCCCACTCGGTGTACGAGTTGACCGCCGGTCCGGCCGACGTCCGCTTCCCGTCCTCGGCGCGCGGTGATACCTCGTTCGTCATGCTCCCCCGTCCTCGTTCCGGCCAGGGCCGACTGCCCCCGGTGTGTGCTCCGTTCCGGCGCCGGTGGGCCGCGGTGCGCTGGCCAGCCCGCCCGCCGTCTCGCCGCCGTCGATCACGAACGACTGCCCGGTCACGAACGCGGCCTCCGCCGAGGCCAAGTAGGCCACCAGGGCGGCGATCTCCTCCGGGGAGCCGAGTCGGCCCAGTGGCAACGAGCGCTCCTGGTCCGCGAGTTGCTGCTCGGTGTACTCGGCCCGCTGCATCGGGGTGAGGACGTAGCCCGGGCAGACTGCGTTCACCCGGATCCGCGGGGCCAGTTCCAGCGCCATCGTCCGGGTCAGCTCGATCAGGCCCGCCTTGCTGACGTTGTACGCGGCATAGTCGGGCATGCCCACCATCCCGCTGACCGAGGCGGTGTTGACGATCACGCCGCCGTCGCCCGCCGTCATCCGGCGGGCCGCCTCCCGGGCCACCAGGAAGGCCCCGGTGAGATTCACCCGCAGCGTCTGCTCCCAGTCCGCGAGCGAGGTCTCCAGGAAGGGGCTCCGGATGCTGATCCCGGCGTTGTTGCAGACCACGTCCAGTCCGCCCCAGGCGTCGTCGGTCTCGGCGAAGGCCGCGCGCAGCCCGGCCTCGTCCCCGACGTCCGCGGCCAGCAGCAGCCCCGCCTGCGGTACCTCCTTCGCGAAGCGCGCCAGCGCGTCGCGGTCCCGGTCCAGCACGGCCACCCGGGCCCCGCCGGCCAGGAAGCGCCGCGCGATCGCGGCGCCGATCCCCGAGGCGCCGCCGGTGACCAGGACGCGGCGTGGTCGTCGGGGGTCCGGTCCTGCGGGCGGTGTCGGCACGTTCGGCATGCGCCTTCTCTCTGTCAGGTGTCGGCACTGTCAGATGTCTGCACTGTCAGGTGTCTGTGCGCCGTCAGGGGGGTTGTGCGCCGTCAGGTGTCTGTGCGCCGTCAGGTGTCTGTGCGCCGTCAGGTGTCTGCGGGCTGTCACGCGTCCGCGCTCGGATCGTTGCTGTGGGAGAAGTCGCCGGTGCGCAGCGCGTCGTAGAGGCGCCGTCCGGTGGACGCCGGGCTGAAGAAGAAGCGGGTCGACTCCTCGCGGCGCAGCAGCCCGTGCGCCACGAAGTCGCGGGTGGTGGCCCGCCAGTACGCGGGCCCGAGGACGCCGAGCAGGCGCAGGTAGTCCGGCAGGCCCAGCGGTTCGCCGAACCAGTGGTTGACCGAGACCGACGGGGTGTGGGCCCGGATGTCGTGCCACCAGCCGCGCGGGATGTACAGCAGGTCGCCGGGCCGCATGCGCACCTGGTGCAGGACGGCCTTCCGCAGCCGTGGGAAGCGCGTCAGGTCCGGTTCGGCGAGGTCGATCCGACTGTTCACCAGGTTGCCCGGGAACGGGTAGGCGGCCCGGCTGTCGCGCCAGGACAGCAGGATGACGCTCTTCTCGCCCCAGAGCTGGCAGAAGAGGTTGTCCTTGAGGTCGGAGTGCAGCATGGAGCGCGTCCCGGCGGAGCCGATCCACACCCGGGTGTCGGTGCCGTGCCCGTCGGGCGGCAGCAGGGAGGCGAAGTCGCAGTCGGCCGGATCGAAGATCTCATCGGCGCGCTGGTAGGCGAGGTAGCAGGGGGCGGTGGGCCCGGTGGCGGTCATCCGGTCGAGGAACTCGCCGAAGGCCAACTCCCGTTCGTAGTGCCGCTGGTCCTGGGGAAAGAGCACGTGGGTGGCCGGGAGGTCCATCAGGGCCGTCACCCTGCGCTCGCCGTGCCGTTCCGCGAGGTCCGCCGGGTTCCAGCCGGCCCGCGCCGGCCAGGCCTCCAGCAGGCCGGCACAGACCAGCGGACCGGAGCGCGCGGCAACCCTCCGCCGCAGGGCGCCCACATCGGCCGCGCCCGCCCGTTCGACCGGACGGACCGTCAGCCCGGCGGCCCGCAGGATCGATGCCACCTCGCTCTGCGCCCCTGGCAGGGTGCCCGCCGGCTCATGCCCAGCCGATGACCGCCCCGCTCCAGAGCGTTTGATTGAGGTCATGACACCCCACTGTCCGGGCGATCCGAGGCTGTGCATAGACCGGATCACGCCGAGATCGCGTCCGAACCTCCGCTTTTTGGCCAGGAGTTGCGCTTCGGTGACGGTGCGTCAGCTGTGGGGTGGCAGTGACGGAACACCGGTGCCGGTGGCGCCCGGCGGCTTCACCGCCCTCCGGCCGCCGGCCGTCCGCTCCTCGGCGGCCAGACATCGCGGTCGCGGCGGTGCTCGAACTCCTCGACCTCGGCGGCGAGGACGTCGAAGTGGGGGAGCGGGGCCCAGAGGTTGCGTTCGCCGATGACGTAGAGACGGCGCTTGGCGCGGCTGGCGGCGACGTTGAGCAGGTGCGGGGTGCGGGCGGCCCAGTCGCGGGCGCCGGGTCGGCCGCCGCCGAGGACGAGGATGACGACGTCGGCCTCCTTGCCCTGGGCCCGGTGCACGGTGGCGCAGCGTTCGTCGAGGAGGTCGAGGGTCCAGCCGGGGCGGTCGCGGCAGATCTTCTGGCATTCGGCGACGAGGGCGCGGAACGGGGCGATGATGCGCAGCCGGTCGAGGTCGATGCCGTGCTGGTCGAGGCGGTCGAGGACGAACTCGAAGGCGCGACGGTCACGTTCGCCCCAGGGAGCGTCGGGCGGGCGGTTGGGGTCGTCGGTGTTGAGCCAGCGGCTGGGCAGCAGGCCGTCGCGGTCGGCGTCGGGGAACGGCTTGCCCGGGGTGCCGTAGACCATCAGGCCGCCGTACGCGACCTCGTTGCTGACGGTGAACATCGGCTCCTCGCAGCGCCGGTGCACGCGCAGGGGCGAGCCGACCCAGACGTACTCCTCGTCGCCGTCGGGGGCCGGCAGGTAGGTGCCGTAGCGGTTGGTCCGGTCCGCGACGGCCTGGGCGGACGTCGCCGAGGGCAGCCACTGCTCGTCGACGCCGTAGGCCCGCAGCAGCCGGCGCTGCAGGGCGCCGGGCATGGTGACGACGGGTTCGAGCTGGAGGGGGTCGCCGACGAGAACGGCACGGCGGGCCCGCCACAGCGCTCCGACGGCGGCCTGTGGGGTGGCCTGGCCGGCCTCGTCGACCAGGACCCAGCCGATGGAGCCCTGACCGAGGCGGGCGAACATGCTGCCGACGGAGGAGAAGGTGCTGGAGACGACCGGCACCAGCAGGAAGAGGGTCTGCCAGGCACGCTCGACCTCCTCGTCGGGGACCGGGCCGTTGGTGCCGGCCATCAGTTCCATCAGGACCTGGAGGTTGCCGCGGACCTTCTTCGCGGCCCCGGCGACGAGGGCGCGGTGCAGGTCGAGAGCGCGCAGGAACAGGTCGCTGCGCGCGGTGGACCAGGCCTCGTCGGACCACGGCGCACCGAGTTCCTGCTCGCCTTCGTCGAGGTGGAGCCAGCCGAGCGGCAGGGAGGGCAGCGTGGCAGCGGCCTGCCGTAGCTGGTGGTGGCGGGCGTCGAGGTCGGCGACGGCGGCGTCCAGTTCGCGCCGGGCCGCCTCGGCGGCGCGGCGGGCCCGCCGGAGTGCGGCGTCGGCCGCGCTCTCCTGGGTGAGGGCGGCGTGCTCGCGCTCCCGGGCGGCGGCGAGGGTGGTGGCGGCGTCGGCGACCGCGGTGCCGGAGTGGGCGTCGAGGTCGGCGGCCAGGGCCTCGGTGCGCACGGCGGCGGCCACCTGGCTCATCGCGCTGTCGAGGGCGGTGCGTTGCTGGACGAGCAGGTGCAGGATCTCGGCCTGGGAGCGCTCGCGCTGCTGTTCGACGGCCTGCCGGTCGGCGGCGCTCTGCAGCAGCCGGCGCAGCCCGCCGCGCACGCCGCGTTCGGCGGTCGCGGGCGCGTCGTGGCGGGAGGTCAGCGCGGCCACGTACGCGCGGTGGTGCGCGGCCAACTCCCGGGCGACGGACAGGTCGGCGCGGGCGGTGGCCAGCTCCTGGCGAGCCCTCGGGACGCCTTCGCCGGCCGCACGGTGACCGGCCTCGGCCGCCGCGGTGGCGGCCCGGGCGACAGCCGTGACGGCGGCGGCCGCGTCGAGCCGGGCCGCGGCGGCACCCACCTGCTCGTCGGCCCGGTGGATGGCGCCCTCCAGGGCCTCGATCCGCTGCCCGGCCTGCGGTGACTCGACGGCCACCAGGGCGGCGGCCAGCCGGGTGCGCTGCTGACGCAGGCGCTCGACCTCGGCCTGCGCGGCGCGGAACGCGGCGACCGCCTCGGCCCACGACGGCACGGGGCGGGCCGGGCCGGCCGGACCGGCAGGCGGGGCGGTGTCCGCCGGGCCGACCGGGCGTCGGGCGCGTGCCGCCGGAGCGCGGGGTGGAATCCAGTCGCCGAGGATGGCCTGCATGCCGCGCAGGGGTGGCAGCCCGGCGGCGGCGCGGGTGCCGGCCTCCTTCTCGGGCAGCCGGCCCCACCAGAACCGCTCCCCGAACTCCCTGCGGTTGGCCTTGTTGCCGAGCACGGCCGCGACCAGCCCCCACGCCGGTGCACCCCCGAGCAGCGCGGAGGCGAGGTCGGAGAAGTGGTCCGGTCCGCCGTGCCAGTGCTCGTCGAGCGCGTCGCGGCCGGGCAGTTCGGCGGTGATGTTCTCCACCGCACCGTTGTTGGAGGAGGTGACCACGATCTCGAACCCGGTCAACCGCGGGTCGAGCCGGGACACGTACCGCGCGTGGCGGCCCTGGCGGTCCCTGCCCTGCCACGCCTGGCCGGTGAACGCCTGTCCGGGCCGCTCGAACGTGGCCAGCACCGCAGCGCGTTCGACCACGAGGGCGGCGACCAGGTCGCGCAGCATGGTGGTCTTGCCCGTCCCGGGCGGACCGTTGACCGAGAAGAGGCCGCCCTCGGTCTCCGCACGGTCGGCGAGCATGCGGTCGACCGCGAACTGCTGGCTCAGCGCGAGCGGGAACCGCGCCGGTGCGGGCCACCGACCTGCCGGCACCAGCTCCGGGGCGACCCCCGCCAGGACAACCTCGCGGTCCTGCCGCACGTCCGTCCGCGCCCACACCTCGACCGCATCACGCTCGGTCAGGTACGCCTCCAGCGCGGGCCCGATGCCCTGACCGACCGCCGCGCGCACCCGGGCGAGGTCGGGGGGAAGCAGGCTGTTCAGGAACGGCTGCGCGGCGGTGACCTTCGTCTTCGGATCGGGCGGGCGGTGGACCAGCCGGCTGCGCACCCGGATCACCTGTGGCCGCAGGTGCTGCTGGACCCCGCACAGATCGGCGATCTGCGCGGTGAGGGCGACGAGATCGGCGAGGCCGACCGCCCGCAGGCCGGCACCGGTCCCACCGCCCGGGGGCCCGTCCGTGTCTGCGGGCCTGTCCGTACCCGCGGGCCTGTCCGTACCCGCGGGCCCGTCCGCGCTCTCGGGTGGCAGGCCGTCGTCGGCGTCGTCCTGGGCGGGGCGTCGGGCGGCGGCCCAGTCGGCGGCGCGTCGCATCAGCGGTTCCGCCGCGCCCTGCACCGCGGCACCGGCGACCTCGCCGAACAGCGCCCGCACCGCGCCCACCGCCGCGCCGCCCAGGATCTCGGCCAGCAGCAGCTGCCAGCCCCGGGTGCTGGAGGGTGGCTCTTCCGCGCTGTGCGGGCGGGCAGCGCCCGGCGCGGATCCGGGGGCCTCCTGGACGCGCGTGTAGGGGATGGCGGTGGCGGTCAGCTCGCCGATCGCCGCGCCGAACGCGTCGTTCAGCTCCTCGAAGCCGTCCAGCCACCCGGGAGTGGACGGACCCGGGTCGAAGAGCCGCCCCGTCGCCCACGCACACGCGGAGATCACGGAGGTGTCCTCGATCGGCCGCCCCTCGTCGTCCAGGACGAGGGCGAACATCGCGCTCTGCCCCGACAGTTCCAGCTCCGCCTGCGGCACCCCCGGGTCGGGGTCGGTCCCCGCGGGCAGCACCGCGATCATCGCCTTACGCAGCAACTCCAGGTCGAAGAGCCCGCCGTAGACCTCGTGGCGCCACATCCTCCCGTACGGCGCACGGCGCGCGGCGGTCTCCGGATGGTCCGGCTCCCACGGCAGCCGCGGCCGCGCCTGGCCCGGAACCGGCGTCAGGTCGACGACGTACTCGTCCGCGGGACCGGACCGTGCGGCGCGGCGCCGGCGTGGCAGCGCCGGGATGGTCGGCGGGCTGAACAGCTCGATGGCCCGCCAGCACTCCAGCAGAGCCTCCCGGCGATGGTCCCGCGCGTGTCCGCTCCGCACTCACTGCCCCCGTGTCGAACGCGCGGCCCGGGGCCGCTTCGTGTGCCGATCAGCTGCCCGCAGAATCTACCGGACCGCACAGGGGGATGACTCGCGCTCAGGCGGGCCGGGCACATCGAGACCTGGTCGGGTACGGTGCGCCCTGGCCCGGCACGCTACTTCCTGACAACCTCGATGTCGTGCGGCCACCGCGGATCGATTTCGTCGTGGGTGCCGAACCGGCTGCTGAAGCCGGTCACACGCACCGCATCGCCCAGCGCCAGGCGCGAGACGTCGATGCCCGTCGGTACGTTGACGAAGATCAGCACCACGCCCGAACCGTCGTCGACGGAGAGCTTGTAGCCGTACGGGAGGTCACTGGTCGGCGCTTGGGTGATGGTGCCGGCGACCCTGATGAGTCGCCCCTCGGTGGCCTCGCCGACCTCGCCGGTGCGGACCCGCTGCGGGCGCACCGGATGACCCTGGACGCCGAGCTCCACCCCGGACCGATCGGCCGGCACGATGGTGAGCAGTCCGGCGCGGTCCTGAAGCGTGCCGGTGACCCGCGCGCGCTGGTACGGGATCGCATGCGGGTCGGTCGGCGGGCTGACGTAGATCCCGGCGGTCCTGTCCTGGAGGCCGAAGCCCTTGTCGAAGAAGCTCGACTCGAAGGCTCCGGAGGGAGTGGTGACCGAGCCCTCGACAGAGACCACCGTCCCGAGCGGCAGACCGCGGGCAGCGGCGATCGAGGTCGTGCGGGAGAGGGGCGTGGCGGCCGCGGTGCCAACTCCCCACCCGGGCACCGCCAGCAGAGCGAACAGGAGCGCGAGGAGCAGGAGGTGGAGACGGCGGGGCAGGCCCCCGGACTTCTCTGGTCCTTCCACGAGGTTCCTTCCACGAGATCAACGATGGCTGTTGATCGATTCTCCGGTGCGGTGGCCCGTGATCCGGCGAAGCGCGGTGTCATCGATGTGTCGCGGCCCGCTGCATGGGCTCGACTCCGCTCCTGGCGTGACGGCCGTGACGGCCGTGACGGTTGCGAGGGGCGTGACGGGCGTGACGGCCGCGCGGGTCAGAGTGGTGGCGGTGTGGACGGCGCTGGCGACGGCCGCCTCGGGGTCGAGGCGGAGCAGGTCGGTCAGCACGAAGAGGGCTTCGGCGCTCAGGACGACGGCCAGGTCGCGCTTCAGCTGGCGCAGGGCTGCGGGGTCGGTGGCGCCGAGTGAAGCGGCGAGTGGTTCGAGGGCGTGGTCGATGAGCCCGATGCGCAGCGCGGGGCGGCCGGCCGCTGCCGCGGGGCGGGTGATGGTGGCCGCGATCATGGCGCGGGTGGCTCCCTGGCAGGCGAGGACCAGGCGCATCAGGTGCTCGGTCGCGGCGGCGACGCGCTGCACGGGGTCGGTCGAGTCGGCGACCGCGCGGAGCGCCTCTTCCGGGGCCGGCCATTCACCGGCCATGGCCTCCTGGAGCAGGCCGGCCAGGTCGGGGAAGTAGCGGTAGGCGGTGGCCTCGGAGACCAGGGCGGCCCTGGCGACCCCGGGCATGGTCACCTCGCGCCCGGTGCGCATCAGTTCTGCCGCGGCCGAGACGATCGCCGCGCGGGTGCGCAGCTTCTGGTTGGCACGACCGTTCGTGCTGCGACCGGTCGTGCCCGAGGGCGTGCTCGCTTCCGTCTCCTGCATGCTCTCACTGTACAAGCTGACCCCAATGATGAGAGGGCACTTGCATGAACTCGCGCCAGCGAACTACAGTCATGAAAGTCAGCTCTCACGAAGGAGTAGCCATGACGGCAAACGTCTCCGTCACCAAGCCCAGTGGTGGCGAGGTGATCGACCTCGGGCAGGCCCGGATCCGCATCCTGGAGGACGGCAGTACGACCGCGCACCGCCTGGGCGTCGCCGAGATCACCATCCCGCCGTACACCGCCGGACCGCCCCAGCACCGCCACGCCCAGCACGACGAGGGCTTCTACGTGGTCTCCGGCACCGCCCGGTTCACCGTCGGCCACGAACTGCACGAGGCGCCGGCCGGGACGCTGGTCATGGTCCCCCCGGGCGCCCCGCACACCTTCGCCAACCCGGGGGACCAGCCGCTGGTCATGATCAACACCTTCACCCCGGACCTGTACGTCCAGTACTTCCGGGACCTGCGCGACATGATCACCGGTGGCGGCACCATGACCCCGCCTCACATCACCGAGGTGATGGGCCGCTACGCGACCACGCCGGTCACCGACACCGACTGATCGCCCCGGCCCCGCCCCGAGAACTGCCCCCAAGTACTGCCCCGAGAACTGCCAACCGAGAACCATCTCCCAAGAGCAGGAAGTCAATTCACATGACCGCCTCCAGCCCCACCGCCTCCAGCCCCACCACCCGCACCATCGCCCTGCGCCACGGCCTGAGCGTCACGGTCCAGGAGTTCGGCGAGAACACGGACGGCACCGGCGTGCTGATGCTGCACGGCGGCGCCGGACCGCGCTCGATGGCCGGCTTCGCCGCCGGTATGTCCCAGCACGCCTACGTCGTCGTCCCCACCCACCCCGGCTTCGACGGCACGCCCCGGCCCGAGGAGGCCGACACGGTCGCGGACCTGGCCAGCTCCTACCTCGACCTGCTCGACGAACTCGGACTGCACGGGGTGATGGTGGCCGGCAACTCGGTCGGCGGCTGGATCGCCGCCGAGATGGGCCTGCGCGACACCCGCAACCGGATCGCCTGCCTGGTCCTGCTCGGTTCCACCGGCATCACTCCCGAGCCCCCGCTGGTCATTGCCAACCCTGCCGAGATCGGCCCGGTCCGCACCGGCGAACTCGCCTTCCACAACCCCGCCCTGCGCCTCGACCCCGCCGCGCTCAGCGACGAGCAGAAGGCCGCCTTCGCCGCCAACCAGCGCACCCTGGCCGTCTACGCCGGCGATCCGTTCTGCCACGACCCGAAGCTGCGCGGCCGCCTGCACCGCGTCACCGTCCCGGTCCTGGTGCTCGCCGGCGAGCAGGACGGCATCGCCCCCCTCGCCTACGAGCGCGCGCTGGCCGACTCCTTCCCCCGCGCGACCTTCCGTCCGATCGCCGAGGCCGGGCACTTCCCCCACGTTGAGCAGCCGGGCGCGGTCTTCGAGGCCATCGGCGACTTCGTCGCCGGCGAGGTCAAGCCCGCGGGCAACTGATCCGGCCTCCCTTTGGCGGACTCGGCGCGCGAGGTTGCCCGGCTCGGACCTAACTTGGCGCTATGAGACATAACTCTGAGTTACTTCATGGGGCGGTGGGTCCCCGGGTGAGAGTCCTGCTCCGGGCCGGCCTGACCTCGGTGGCCGCGCTGCTGTTCGGTGTCTCGGCCTCGGCCTCGGCCGCCGCCGACGGGTCGTTCCTCGGGCCGTTGAACACGGTCACGACGGTGGCCTCCACCGTGCC
Source organism: Kitasatospora sp. NPDC008050 (assembly GCF_042957465.1). Classification (NCBI taxonomy): domain Bacteria; kingdom Bacillati; phylum Actinomycetota; class Actinomycetes; order Kitasatosporales; family Streptomycetaceae; genus Kitasatospora; species Kitasatospora sp. NPDC008050. The sequence continues at coordinate 191,503 of NZ_JBIBIJ010000013.1, read as the reverse complement.
CGCCAACGGGGACCAGAACCCCTACGGCACGGCCGTGGTCCGCCGCAGCGTCGGTGATCTGCACCGGGGCAGCGTGCTGATCAGCAACTTCAACAACGGGCAGAACCAGCAGGGCACCGGCACCACCCTGGTCCAGGTGAGCCCGGGTGGCACGGTCAGCCTGTTCGCGCAGATCGACCCGGCGCACCTTCCCGGGCCGTGCCCCGGCGGCATCGGGCTCACGACGGCGCTGTCGATCCTGCCGGACGGCTGGGTCGTGGTCGGCAGCCTGCCCACCACGGACGGCACCGCGGCCACCGCGAAGGCCGGCTGCCTGCTGGTGCTGGACAGTCACGGCACGGTGCGCGAGACGATCGCCGGTGACGGCATCAACGGGCCTTGGGACATGACCGCGGTCAGCTCCGGCGACCGGACCGAGCTGTTCGTGACCAACGTGCTCAACGGGACGGTCGCCGCCGGCGGCGCGGAGGTGGACCGGGGCACCGTGCTGCGGATCACGCTGCGCCGCCACGGTGACGAGCCGCCGCGACGGGTGGCGACCAAGGTCATCGGCTCGGGCTTCGGTCAGCGGACGGACCCCTCCGCCCTGGTCATCGGCCCCACGGGCGTCGGGCTCGGCCAGGACGGCACGCTCTTCGTGGCCGACACCCTCGCCAACCGGATCACCGCGATCCCGGACGCGGTGAAGCGTGACACCGACGCGGGCACCGGACGGGTCGTCAGCTCCGGTGGCAGCCTCAACGGCCCGCTCGGGCTCGCCGTCTCGCCCTGCGGCACGATCCTCACGGCGAACTCCGGAGACGGCAACCTCGTGGAGACCACCACGGGCGGTGACCAGGTGGTGGTTCGCCAACTCGACTCCAGCGGCAACCCGCCCGGCGCCGGTGCACTGTTCGGCCTCGCGGTGGACCTGGACGGGGATGCGGTGTACTTCGTCGACGACGCGACCAACCAGTTGGACATCCTGCACTGAGCGACTGATCGACTGAGTGACTGATCGATTGACCGACTGATCGGACCAGGAAACGACGTGGGCCCGGCACAGTGTGCCGGGCCCACCTCCAGCGTAGCGGGGACAGGATTTTTACCAGCGACCACGGGGGTATTAGCCCCGCGAGCAACCCAGC
>NZ_JBIBIJ010000013.1:18096-190366 GCF_042957465.1 Kitasatospora sp. NPDC008050 | reverse complement strand
ATTTTTTCACTAACTGTTTCACCCTCTCCCCCCCCCCGAAACGCCGGGGGCCCCGCCCCTGGGGGCCGGCCCCACGTCCTGCGTAGCGGGGACAGGATTTGAACCTGCGACCTCTGGGTTATGAGCCCAGCGAGCTACCGAGCTGCTCCACCCCGCGTCGTGTTCTGAACCGTACGGCACTTCGGCGACGAAGGGAAATGGGATTCGGCGGGCTCGGCGGGATCGGCTCACGTATCGGTCACGGCGCTGCCGTTCTGCCGGGCTCTCGGGCGGCGTCGTCGGCCGTCGCCGGTCCGGTCCTCGGCGAGCCCCTTGCGGCAGGCGGCGGCCCTCTCGGTGAGAGCACCACCGAGAACGCCGCCGCCTTCGACGGGAGGGATCCGAGGACTATGCCTCGGGCTCTCCCGAGTCGCCCGACTCATCCAGCTGACTCGGTGTGGTCACAGAGTCGACGCGGGCCTCGCTCTCGTCGGCCGGCTTGACGCTACGGTCTCCCGGGCGGGCTGGATCCATGCTGTTCTCCTGTTCTGATCGCGCGTGAGTGCGATCGGTGATCGCCGTTGGAACCCGGCTGGTTCCCGGCAGGTTCCTGAGGGGGCGCAGCTGCTCCGCCGACATCCTGAACACCAGAACATCGGCGTGGCGGCCACGCTGCTCCACGTACTGGTTCTCCCGGCCCTGCTGTTCGAAGCCCACGCGTCGCAGGAGCCTCGCGGACGCCGAGTTGCGGGCGTCGCAGGTGGCCGTGATCCGTTCCACGCCCGTGGTGAAGAGGCGATCCGCCACAGCGATCATCGCTTCGGTGGCGTAGCCCTGATGATGCATGTCCGGCGACAGCGTGATGCCCATCACCGCTCGACTGCGGCCGGTCTCGATCGCGACAGCGAGATCACCGATCAAGCCGGGCCGCTGGTCCAGCTCGATCGCGTACTGGAAGAAGCCGGGCCCGTCGGGATTCTCCGTGAGGTAGTCGGTGATGATCGCCACCGCTTCCGCCTGATCGAGCGGCGAGCGCCAGCTCTGGTAGCGGGCGACGCGGGGATCGGAGCGGTACCGGGCCAGCGCCGGCGCATCGTCACGGCTGAACCGCCGTAGCCGAAGCCGACGCGTCACGATGTCGGTCATCCGTCCCTCCCCTCGCATGTCGGTTCTCGAAGCCGGAACCGTGGCTGTCACAGACAGCCCATCGGGCTGCCGTTGCAGGCCTCGGGGGGCAGCGGGCTTGCGGCTTCCACCGCGGTGCGCGGGGTCGAACCTGCGGAGGCCTGCGTGCCCGCGAGGCCGAGCACCACGGCTGCCGCCACACCGACCACAACTCGAACTACCCGTCTGAGCACGATGGTCCTCCAAGAGCGCGAACGGAACTCTGACTCTCAGTAGGCCGGTTGCCGATCAACAGCCGATGGACAGATCGGCCCACGCCCGCTCGCGCGCGGGATCGCCCGAGCGAGGCGTGGCGCCACATCTCGCCGCACATGCCGGTGCCCGGCGCAGCGCCCGACGCGGTGCCCGTCAACGGAATTCTCATCTGGGAGGCGGGCCGGTTGTGGCGGCGGTCACGGCCCGCTGAGCTGGGGGAATGCGATGATCGACCGCGTCACGGGTCCACCGGGGGCGGCACGGATCTTGATTTCACTTGCAGGACTCTGCAACTGTGCGACTGTGCCCGCCTTCGCCGCGTTTCTGGTGACGGGGGAGCCCGATGTTCGGAGCGGGCTCCGAGGACCGGTGCAGCGGCAGCCGGGCCTCTGCTCCGGCTGTGACATGGAACCTGGGACAGGACACGCATGGTTGACCATCGAATATCCCCCGAGCCGCCCGAGCGCCGGCACGGCGCAGGCGACCGTGACGCCTCCTCGGCGGCCACGGGTGCGGCTGCCGAGGGGCGAGCCGGGCGGCGGAAGGCGCGCCGCAGGCGCGGGCGTACCTGGCGGATCGTCCTGCTGTCGCTGGCGGTCGTGCTGGTCCTGCTGGCCGGCTGCGGCACGTACGTGTACTTCCAGCTCGACGGCAACATCAAGAGCAGCGCGCTGTACACCGGCACCGCGACCCAGGCCCCCGAGAAGAAGGATGCCGCGGGCAACAGCCCGGAGAACATCCTGGTGATCGGCTCGGACACCCGCTCCACCGCGACGGACTGCCAGATCGGCGGTGACTGCGCCGATGGTGGTGCCGGTGCCAACGCGGATGTCGAGATGCTCGTCCACCTGGCCGCCAACCGCACCAACGCGACGGTGCTCAGCATCCCGCGCGACACCGTGACGGACCTGCCCGACTGCAAGGACCCGACGACCGGGCAACTCCACCCGGGGGCAAGACAGGTGCAGATCACCAGCAGCCTGCAGTACGGCCCCGGCTGCACGGTGGCTGCCGTCCACCAGCTGACCGGGATCACCATCGACCACTTCATGATGATCGACTTCGGTGGCGTGGTGAACATGTCGGACGCGGTCGGCGGCGTGAACATCTGCGTCGACAACAACGTCTACGACCCTTACTCCCACCTCAAGCTGACCGCCGGAAACCACACCCTGCAGGGCCTGTCGGCCCTGGAGTTCCTGCGCACCCGGCACGGCTTCGGCGATGGCAGCGACATCGGACGCGAGGGGGCCCAGCACCTCTTCCTCTCCGCGATGATCCAGAAGCTCAAGAGCGCCAACACGCTGACCAACCCGGCCGCGCTCTACTCGCTGGCCAACGCCGCGACCAAGGCGCTCACCGTGGACACCGCCCTGGACGGCATCACCAATCTCACCTCGCTGGCCGGCCAGCTGAACGATGTGCCGCCCGACAAGATCACCTTCATGACCACCCCCAACCTGCCGTATCCGGGAACCGTTGTGGGCCTCAAGGACGACGTGGTGCTGGGCCCCGACGCCCCGCAGATCTTCACGGCGATCCAGAACGACCAGTCGTTCTCCGGCGGTGTCCCGTCCGCCTCGCCCTCGGGCGCCCCGGCCCCGGCCTCCAGCGCGCCGGCGCCGGCCCCCGCCTCCAGTGCGGCCGCGCCGGCCGCGCCCGCCATCGACGCCGCTGCCGTGCACCTGGACGTCTCCAACGCCAGCTCCACCTCCGGCCGTGCGCTGGCGGTGGCCACCGCGTTGCAGCAGAAGGGCTACACGGACGCGGTGGAGAGCGGCAACGCGGCACCGGTCAGCGCCACCGAACTGGTCTACGCGCCGAGCCACGCCGCCGATGCCCAGGCCGTCGCGAGCACGCTCGGGCTGCCGTCCACGGCGCTGCACGCGACCGGTACGTCGGCCACCCTGCACCTGTACATCGGCTCCGACTGGCCCAGCGGCACCACCTTCGGCGGCTCCACGGCGGCCGCAGGCGGCAGCTCCGCCGGCTCCCAGACGCCCGCGCCGACCGCGCCGGTCGCCGCGCCCAGCGACGCGAGCGCGGACAACGCGGGCGGCTCGCAGAGCTGCGCCAAGGTCAGCACCGAGGACACCACGCCGTTCGGCTCCCCGATCAAGGCCTTCGCGGAGAACCCGAAGGTGCCCAACTCGGCTCCCTAGGGCTTGTCAGACAACAATCTCCAGCAGTTCGCCGGCCGGGCTGCGGTCGGCTTGGCCCTCCCCTCGTGCGGCCAAGCCGACCGTGTGCCGTCGCCGGCCCGGGCCTGCCTGAGCAACCCGGCGCGGCAGCCGGTCAGGCGGTCGGGCGGCCGTCGTCGCGGATGGTGTTCGTCCAGGACGTGTCGTTCTGCCGGCAGCACGGGTGCTGGTCGCGGAGGGCGCTGGACGAGTCCGTGCGGCGACGGTGGAGCGTGATCGGGGGCGGTGTGGACATGCGTGTCAACTTCCTTCAGCGGCAAGGCGTTCGAGCCGTCCCGCATGCGGCCGCGACTGCCCGGCGTCCGACGGGCCGGTGGTGGCCAACGGGCCAGTGGCAGCCGACGGGGCAGCGGCATCCCGTGGCGGGGCGTGCGCACCTCGTTCTGCGCCGGGCTCCTGGGCGGCTGCGCGGTGGGAGCCGGGTACGGAACCGCGCACCGCACGGCACCGCGCACGGCACCGCACCGCTCGGTCAACCGGGTTCGCCGGTCGCTCAGTTGCCCTCGCCGCTCGGGTGCCCTGTCCGGGTGCCCGCGCCCTGACTACTGCCCTGGCTGCCGTCCTGACGGTCGCGCTGGGCCTCGTGCTGGAGGCCGGCCACGCGGTGCAGGGTGGTCTTGAAGGCGGCGTACTCCTGCTTGCCCAGCGCCTCGGCGTGACGTTCCTCGATCGCGCGCATGATGGCGGTGGCGGCCGCCATCTGTAGCAGCCCGCGTTCGGTGGGGCAGACCAGCTTGGCACGGCGGTCCGCGGGGTCGGGTCGGCGCTCGACGTAGCCCAGGCGTTCGAGGTCGTCGACGAGGGTGCCGATGACCTGCTTGTGCTGTCCGGAGACGCGGGCCAGTTCGCTGGCCCGGATGCCGTCGGCCCGCAGATAGGCGAGGACGGCGCCGGCGCGGGGCTGGATGTCGTCGAAGCCCTGCTCGGCGAGCGCGGTGAACAGCTCGCGTTGCACGGAGAACAGGACCTGCGCCGCGAGCACACCGAGGTCCGGTTCAGCGCTCTGATGCCCGGTCAATGCTGCTCCCGTCGTGCTGGTCGTCTCGATGGTGATCGTGGTGGTCGTGCTGGTCGTGCTGGTCGTCCGCCGCTCTGCCATGTGACCAGCGAGTTTAGTCGGTGCTTGCGCACCGGGGGGTCGGGGTATAGCGTCAAAGTAGTCACTGAACTTGACTATCAAGATTGGTGACCAATGAGAGAGCTGTGGCTCGACCCGAAGGAGCGGACATGACTGAGCGCAGCAAGTTCCTGGAATCGATCACCCGGGAGAACGCCGCCGTGGTGCTTGTCGACCACCAGGTCGGCCTGCTGTCCGGCGTGCGGGACATCCCGCTCGGCGAGCTGAAGCACAACGTGGTGGCGCTGGCCCGGGCGGCCGCTGTGCTGGACATCCCGCTGGTCGTCACCACCACCGCGGCCGAGAGCATGTGGGGGCCGACCACGCCCGAGCTGGTCGAGGCGCTGCCGGCCGGACAGAAGATCATCGACCGCAGCACGGTCAACGCCTGGCACGACGACCGGGTCCGCGAGGCCATCGAGGCCACCGGGCGGCAGAAGCTGATCATCGCCGGCGTGTCGCTGGAGGTGTGCGCGGCCCTGCCCGCCCTCGCCGCGACGGCCGCCGGGTACGACGCGTACGTCGCCGTGGACGCCTCCGGCACCTTCAGCCAGGCCAAGCGGGAGGCCGGACTGCTGCGCATGCAGCAGGCGGGGGTCATCGTCTCCGACTACGCCACCCTCATGGTCGAGGCCCTGGCCGACAACGCCGCCCCCGAGTCCGGCGCCCTCTACGCCGCCCTCGACATGCCGTTCGCCGTCCTGGTCGGCCAGATCTCCGCGGCCTACCAGGCCTGACCGTCCGTCAGATCTGACGCCCCATCGGGCCCGACGGCCCACCGGTCCGCGGCCTTCACCCAGGGACGCGTGGTCCTGGACGACCCCCACGCCGACGGCGCCCAGATCGGCGCGCCGGGCACCACCTACCACCGCGTCGCGATCACCTCGGAGTACGGCAGTACGGTCGTCATCTCCACCACCGACGGCTACTACGCCGGCCAGGGCGGACACAGCGCCATGGTCCGCTTCCCCGGAGGCTTCACCGCCGAGATCCACGACGGTACCCTGCGCTGATCCCAACTCCCTTCGCCGCCGCATGGGTTTCGTCAAATCGGGCTCAGGGGGATGCGGGTCCGCCGTGCCTCTCGCGTAGTGTCCGATCACGGCTGGATGTTTCGAGCGTGTGAACTGGGTTCCTGCCTCTCGCCGTTGACAAGGGGTTCGTCGTGAAGACCTCGCACCTGTGCGTAGCACCGTCCGTTCCGTACGTTCCGCCCGCGCCCTGCGCGCTGCCCATCGGTCCGGTGGCCGCCGAGGCCGCCGAGGCCGCCGACCTGGTGCGGCAGCTCGGCGCGGAGGGGATCCTGTCGGCCGAGGCCGTTGAGCATCGGATCGGGGAGATCGCGGCGGAGCTCGCCGCCACGGGTACCTACCGGCAGAGCGGGCAGGAGCTGCTGGCGGGGACGCGCATCGCCTGGCGCAACAACCCGCAGTGCATCGGCAAGTTCTACTGGAAGGGACTGGAGGTCCGGGACTGCCGCGAGGTCGGCGTCCTCGGCGACGAGAGCGACCTGTTCGAGGCGCTGGTCGAGCATCTCCGACTGGCCTGGAACGGTGGCAAGGTCCGCCTGCTGCTGAGTGCGTTCGCCCCGGCCGAGCCCGGTAGGCCAGGGCCCAGGGTGTGGAACGGCCAGCTCATCCGCTACGCCGGCTACCGGCGGCAGGACGGGTCGGTGCTCGGCGACCCCGGGACGGTCGATCTCACCGAGGCCGTGCTGCGGATGGGATGGCGCGGGCAGGGCACCGAGTACGACGTGCTGCCGCTGGTCGTCCAGCGGCCCGGGCACGAGCCGAGGTGGTTCGAGCTGCCGCCGGACGCGGTACCCGAGGTGCGGATCAGCCACCCCGCGTACCCGTGGTTCGAGGGCCTCGGCCTGCGCTGGCACGCGTTCCCGACGATCTCCGACCAGGTCCTGGAACTGGGCGGCCTGCGCTACACGCTGGCCCCGTTCAGCGCCTGGTACACCTGCACCGAGATCGGTGCCCGCAACCTGTCCGACACCAACCGCTACGACAAGCTCCCCGAGGTCGCCCGCGGCATGGGTCTGGACACCGGCCGCGACCGCACGCTCTGGCGTGACCGCGCGCTGCTGGAGCTCACGGCGGCGGTGCTGCACTCCTACGACCAGGCAGGGGTGTCCATCATCGACCACCACTTCGCCACCAAGCAGTTCGTGCGCCACGAGGAACGCGAGCTCAAGCAGGGCCGCGGCTGCCCCGCTGACTGGTCCGCCATCGTGCCGGCCACCAGCGGCTCGACCACCCCGGTCTGGCAGCGCCGCTACGAGCCGACCAGGGCGCTGCCCAACTTCTTTCCGCACCAGGTGCCGTGGGTGGCCGGCAGGTCACCCCAGGAGTAGCGACGGCGGTCCCTCGACCCGCGTGAGCCGCCATTCGCGCGAGCGGGCCCGGCCGTGCGGATCCGCGTCGAGGATGCGCAGCGCGTCCCCGGCGCGGGTCGATTCGGGCCGCAGTTCGGCGCCGACCCGGTGCGGCAGGGTGGAGCGGATGATCTCCCAGCGGCCGGCGCGGATCCGGCCGAGCGACACCTCACAGTCCAGGAGCGCGGCAGCCTCCGCGCGGCCGGCGCAGCCGAGGATCCGCTCGGCGAGCGGTGTCGACGGCGACCCGACCGTTCGGAGCGGGTCGGCGCGGTCCCGGGCATACCCGAACCAGGAGCCCATCCTGACGAGTTGGCCCGCACAGCCGTCCGCGGGATCCTCCAGCACCGCGCCCGCCAGTGCATCCGCGGCTCGCTCGGCGGGTTCCCAGTGTTCCAGGTAGTCCTCGTGCACGCCGTGCTCGATCAGCGCGCCGTCCTCGAAGCGCAGGGTGCCCGCGTCGGCCAGCGGGGCCGGCGGGTGCAGGTCGATCAGACGGACCCAGCTGAACACCTCGCCGTCCTGCCGCAGGAGGCCGGCGAACGCCTTCTGCGCGCTCAGCGCCAGGAGCTGCGGGCGGTCCAGCTCGGCCGGACCCCTGCCGCGGACCGTCTCTTCGAGCCCCGGTGGTTGGCGCAGATCCGTGAAGAGCGCCAGGCCCTGCAGCCAGGTCGTGCTGGTGGTGCTGTCCGTCGAGCCGTCCGCCTCGCGCACCAGGGTGCGCCGCCATACACCGTGCAGGTCCGCGAGGGCGGGTGGGTGAACGCGCATCAGGACTCCACGTCTTGAATTCCGGAGGGTCTTGGACTCCGGAGACAGGGCAACGCTAGCTTCCGGGCTTGAGCCGCCGGCCTTTCTCACGGTGGTCACGGTGTGCGACATCCGGAGGCGGACTGCAGGGGGATCCGGGGGAGGAGGGGCCCGCGTGCCTGTCCCACGTAGTAGCAGACCTCGGTGCGGACCGGTCGGAAGCCGGCGGCGCGGGCGAGTGCCTGGCTCGCCTCGTTGCTGCGCGGAGCCGACCAGGTGGGGACGCGGCCCCGGGCGCGGATGGTCAGGGTGAGGCCGTTGACGCAGGCCAGTGCCAGGCCCGAGCGGCGGAAGGCGGGCAGCGTCAGGACGGCGACGTCCTCGTGGGCCCGGCCCTGCCAGAAGGTGCAGGCGACGGCGGCGAGGTGGCGACCGTCCGCGAAGGCGCCCCAGGCCCGGCCGCTCGCCGCGAGGCCGTGCGCGCCGCCCCAGGTCTCGGTGATCCAGCGGAGTGCTGGTGCCAGTGCTGCCAGCTGTCGGGCATCGCCGGGCGTGATCGCCCGCACCTGGACGTCCTGCGGGGCGCGCGGCCGGTGCGGACGGTACTGCTGGACGCTGAGCGTCCGCACCCACGGGCTCACCAGGGCGAAGGTGCGCCCGAGCAGCGGGAGGAAGCGTTCGGGCGCGGTGAACTGGCCGTGTGCCAGCGACGCGAGTCGTTCCGGGTCGAGTCGCTGCGGATCCCCGCGCAGCAGGCGGTGGCCCGCGCAGTGGATCGCCTCGACGCGCGGATGCGTCGGCCGGTCGGTCAGCCGACCACCGACGCCGGTGGTACGGACATGGGCATCCATCGCGTCGAATCCGGGTCGTTCCGGCAGTGACCAGCGCACGGTTCCCAGCTCAGCAGGTGCGGCAGGGGAACGGAGCGGCCTTGACGCCGGGCTGATGCCCGCGGCCGGATTACTGACGGATCCTTCGCGCGGTGCACGGTGCGGCGCCCGAAAACGCCGCTGCGGCCCGGTCCTTGGGGGCCGGGCCGCAGCAACTGCCGTGACAGCGCTACATCAGCCCCTCCGCCAGCGGGCCGAGGGCCAGCGCGGGCAGGAAGTTGAGCAGCGCGAGGATCAGCGCGGCGCCGGTGGCGAGGGTGATGAAGTTGATGCCGGAGGCACGCAGCGTGCCGACCGTGACGACGCCGGGGCGCTGCTTGGCGAGGCGTCCCGCGAGGGCGAGGACGAAGGCCATCGGCACGTACCGCCCGAGGAGCATGGCGACCACCATCAGTCCGTTGTGGAAGTCGGTGGCGCCGTTGAAGCCGGACATGGCACTGCCGTTGCTCTGGGTGTTGCTGGTGTAGGCGTAGATGAGTTCGGTGAGGCCGTGCGGGCCCGGGTTGCCCATGCTGGCGGCGCCGTCCTGGGGCAGCGCGATGGAGATCGCCGTGCAGGCCAGGATGACGGTGGGCGCGACCAGCGCGTACATCACCACGTAGCGCATCTCGCCGAAGCCGATCCGCTTGCGCAGGTACTCCGGTGTGCGGCCGACCATCAGGCCGCCGACGAAGACGGCGATCAGGACGGCGATCAGCAGGCCGTAGAGCCCGCTGCCGGTGCCGCCGGGGGCGATCTCGCCGAGCATCATGGCGGCGAGCAGCACGCCGCCGCCGAGGCTGGAGAAGCTGTCGTAGGAGGCGGCGCCCGCGCCGTCGGCGCTGGCCGTGGCGGAGACGCCGAACAGGGTGCTGCCGGGGACGCCGATCCGGGTCTCGGTGCCCTCGTTCTGCCCGCCGACGGCGGCCGCGACGGTGCTGTGGGTGCCGGACTGGGCGAGGGCGCCGGCGCCGAGCAGCAGGGCGAAGAGGATGCCGACCACGGCGAGCAGGGTCCAGGCCTGCCTGAGGCTGCCGATCATCCGGCCGTAGGTGCGGATGAACGCGGTCGGGATCAGCAGCATCAGCACGATCTCGACGAGGTTGCTGAGCGGCGTCGGGTTCTCGAAGGGGTGGGCGCTGCTGGCGTTGAAGAAGCCGCCACCGTCGCCGGAGAAGAGTTTGACGGGTTCCCAGGAGGCGACCGGCCCGCCGATCAGGGTCTGTTGGCCGCCCGTGACCGTGGTGAAGGTGTGGTTGCCGCCGAGGTTCTGCTCGACGCCGAGGCCGATCAGCAGCAGGCCGGCGACGACGGCGATGGGGACCAGGACGCGGAAGACGGTGCGGACCAGGTCGACCCAGAAGTTGCCCAGCTCCTCGGTGTCGTGCCGCACCAGGCCGCGGATCAGCGCGAGGGCGGCGCAGATGCCGACCGCGGCGGAGGCGAAGGCCTGCACGCCCAGGCCCGCCATCACGACGAAGTGGCCGGTGCCGGTCTCCGGGACGTAGTTCTGCCAGCTGGTGTTGGTGGTGAAGCTGACCACGGTGTGCAGGGCGGTGCGCCACGGCATCCCGCCGATCCCGCGTGACCACGGCAGGTGGCCCTGACCGACGAGGAGTCCGAAGAGCACGGCGATGCTCATGACCGTGAAGGCCAGCAGCGCGAGCAGGTAGTGCTTCCAGTTCTGCTCGCGGTCCGGGTCGATGCCGCAGAGGCGGTAGAAGGCTCTTTCGAGCTTCAGGTGGCGGCCGCCGTCGAGTTGGCGGGCCATGTAGTCGCCGAGCGGGACATGGAGTGCGACGACGACGGCGATGACGAGGAGGGCCTGCATCCAGGCTGCCATGATCAGGCCCCCTGCTTCGGGTAGGTGCGGTCGAGGGCCAGGTCGAGCTGGAGGACGTTGACGCCCGGATCGCCGAGGACGCCCAGCGTCCGTCCGCTGGTGTACTTCTCGACGAGCTTGTGCACGGCGTCCTCGGTGGTGTGCCGCTCGCGGGCGATCCGGGGGATCTGCAGGGCGGCGTAGGCGGGGCTGATCTGCGGGTCGAGGCCGCTGGCGCTCGCGGTCACCGCGTCCGCCGGGACGGCGGGGTGGGCGGGCGCGTCACCGCGCACGGGCACCGCCACGGTGGCGCTGTAGTCCTCGCCGGGAGTGGCGCAGACGACCGGGACTCCCTGGTAGGAGGCCTGGAACGGCTTGGCGGGGCAGGCCTGGTTGAGGCTGACCACCTTGGTGACGGTGCCGCTGGTGCCGCCGTCGTAGGAGACGCCGAGGACCGCGCCGACACCGTCGCCGGTGCAGTAGGGCCGGGAGCCGTCCACGTGTTCCAGGTCGCCGACGGCCTTGCTGCGCGAGCAGACCTGGGTGAGCAGGCTGGGCTTGAAGGTCTTGGGGTCGTTGCCGGTGGCCAGGGTGTCCACGATGCTCTGCGGGCTGAGGTTGCCGGCGCCGGAGGCGGTCGGGTCGTAGCCGGCGCCGGCGTTGGAGGGGCGCGGCTGGAAGTACCGCGGCAGGGGGTTGCCCTGGTCGTCGGTGAAGTTCTGGCCGATCAGCGAGCTGCCGAGCTCGCTGCCGTCGGCCGCGGTGAGCAGGGAACCCTGGGCGGGGGCCCGCAGGCCGGGGAGGTGGGCGAGGGCGGTCATGCCGAGCGGGTAGAGCAGGCCGACGGTCAGGGTGAGCACCAGGACGACCCGGAGCGCGGCGAGATGCCGGGAGACCCAGTGGGGCAGTCGAGTCAGTCGAGTCATGGTCAGATCCCCGGGACGAACTGGACGAAGAGCAGGTCGATCAGCTTGATCGCCGCGAACGGCACCAGCACGCCGCCCAGGCCGTAGACCCAGAGGTTGCGGGTGAGCAGCGCGGAGGCGGACGCCGGCCGGTAGCGCACCCCGCGCAGGGCGAGCGGGATCAGGGCGACGATGACCACCGCGTTGAAGATGACGGCGGAGAGGATCGCGGACATCGGCGAGTGCAGGTGCATGATGTCGAGCGTGTGCAGGCTCGGGTAGACCGCGCCGAACATGGCCGGCAGGATCGCGAAGTACTTGGCGATGTCGTTGGCGATCGAGAAGGCGGTCAACGCCCCTCGGGTGATGAGGAGTTGCTTGCCGATCTCGACGATCTCGATGATCTTCGTCGGGTCGGAGTCGAGGTCGACCATGTTGCCGGCCTCCTTGGCGGCCGACGTGCCGGTGTTCATCGCCACCCCGACGTCCGCCTGGGCGAGCGCGGGTGCGTCGTTGGTGCCGTCGCCGGTCATCGCGATCAGCTGACCGCCGGCCTGCTCCTTCTTGATCAGCGCGAGCTTGTCCTCCGGCGTCGCCTCGGCGAGGAAGTCGTCCACGCCCGCTTCGGCGGCGATCGCTCGGGCGGTCACCGGGTTGTCACCGGTGATCATCACGGTCCGGATGCCCATCCGGCGCAGCTCGGCGAAGCGTTCCTTGAGGCCGGGCTTGACCACGTCCTTGAGGTGGATCACGCCGAGCACGCGCGCCGGGGCGCCGCTGTCGTCGTGCTCGGCGACGGCCAGCGGGGTGCCGCCGGCGGCCGACACCTGGTCCACCGCGGCGTCCAGGGCGGGCGGCACGGTGCCGCCGCGTTCGGTCACCCACGCGGCCACGGCCGAGGCGGCGCCCTTGCGCAGGCACCGGCCCGTCGGCAGGTCCACGCCGGACATCCGGGTGGTGGCGCTGAACGGCACCCACGCGGCGCCGGTGGTGTCCTGCTCGGCCAGGCCGTACTCGTCGAGGGCGAAGGTGACCACCGACCGGCCCTCGGGGGTCTCGTCGGCCTGGCTGGAGAGCAGTGCGGCCTCGGCGAGCCGCTGCGCGGGGAGCTGCTCCACCGGCAGGAAGGCGGCGGCCTGACGGTTGCCGAAGGTGATGGTGCCGGTCTTGTCCAGCAGCAGGGTGTTGACGTCGCCGGCCGCCTCGACCGCGCGCCCGGACATGGCGAGCACGTTGCGCTGCACCAGGCGGTCCATGCCGGCGATGCCGATCGCGGAGAGCAGCGCGCCGATGGTGGTGGGGATCAGGCAGACCAGCAGCGAGACCAGCACGATGCCGGTGACGCCGTTGCCGTTCACCACCGCCGTGTCGTGGGCGGCGGCGTTGTAGTGCTTGGAGAAGATCGCCATCGGCTGGAGCGTGATGACGGCCATCAGGAAGACGAAGGTGAGCATCGTCAGCAGCAGGTTGAGGGCGAGCTCGTTCGGCGTCTTCTGCCGGTTGGCGCCCTCGACCAGGGCGATCATGCGGTCCAGGAAGCTGTCCCCGGGCTCCTGGCCGATCTGCACGATCACCTGGTCGGAGAGCACCCGGGTGCCGCCGGTGACGGCGCAGCGGTCGCCGCCCGACTCGCGGATGACGGGCGCGGACTCGCCGGTGATCGCGGACTCGTCCACGCTCGCGACGCCCTCGACCACGTCGCCGTCACCGGGGATCAGCTCCCCGGCCGCGACGATCACGAAGTCGCCGCGCCGCAGCTCACTCGCTGCCACCCGCTCCTCGCCGTGGGAGGCTGCGGCCCGGTCGGCGGGCCAGTCGGTCAGGCGGCGGGCGGTGGTCTGCCGGCGGGTGCGGCGCAGCGAGTCGGCCTGCGCCTTGCCCCGGCTCTCGGCCACCGCCTCGGCGAGGTTCGCGAAGACCACCGTCAACCAGAGCCAGCCGGTGATCAGCACCGCGAAGAGCGAGGGGTGCGCGGCGGCGAGCCCGGTGGTCAGCACGGCGCCGATCTCGGTGACGAACATGACCGGGTTGCGCACCAGGGTGACCGGGTTGAGCTTGCGCAGCGCCTCGGGGAGGGCGCGCCACAGTTGCTCGGGGTCGAGCATCCCGGCGCCCACCTTGCGGGGGCCGGCGGGATCAGGCGGTCGGACGGGCGTCTTGGGGGCCGGGTCGGGCCGGTCGGTGACCGGCGTGACGGCGGCCATCAGAACTTCTCCGGGTGCTTCAGGGCGAGGACCAGGTAGCCCACCAGGACCACCGCGACCACCAGGCCCACGACGTTCTCGACGCTCAACTCGCAACTCAATTCGAACGGCACGGCGACGCACGGGCCGACTGCCCGTGCGCGGATGAGAGGGGACGGAGGGGTGAGTTCCATCGGCCCTTCGGGCAGGCGCAAGGGGGAGAGCGCCCGCGGCGACGCTATGGCCGTGGCGGGGGTGGAGTGGAAGGGCCTGACGCCATCTTGATCCCGGCCGCCGGTCTCCTGACACGGTGTTGACGTTCGTCGTCGATCCGTGGTGTTCTCACTGGTCCGAGGGGGTGCACCGGCTCGGGGGCGAGGGTCTCACGGTGCGGGGGGCGAGGCTCCGGACGCCGGTGGGTCCGCCGAAGTCTCGAAAATTCCTTAGCTTCTTTCTGCTTCGCTGACTGTGCCGAGAACGGCGTGCCGCGCTGAGGGCTGCGACCGCTCGACGGGCTCATCCATGGTGGCGAAAGGGGAATGATGTCCAAGCGCGCACTGATCACCGGGGTCACGGGGCAGGACGGATCGTATCTGGCCGAGCACCTGATCTCCCTCGGGTACCAGGTCTGGGGGCTGACCAGGGGGCAGGCGAACCCGCGGAAGGACCGGATCAGCCGGCTGATCCCCGAACTACGGTTCGTGGACGGCGACCTGATGGACCAGGGCAGTCTGGTGTCCGCGGTGGACGCGGTCCAGCCGGACGAGGTCTACAACCTGGGGGCGATCTCCTTCGTCCCGATGTCCTGGCAGCAGCCGGAGTTGGTCACCGAGGTCAACGGGACCGGAGTGCTGCGGGTGCTGGAGGCGATCCGGATGGTGAGCGGGCTCAACAAGCCGGCGGCGCATGCCGGGACCAACGGGCAGATCCGCTTCTACCAGGCCTCCTCGTCCGAGATGTTCGGCAAGGTGGCGCAGACGCCGCAGAGCGAGACGACCTCGTTCCACCCGCGCAGCCCGTACGGTGTGGTCAAGACGTACGGGCACTACATCACCCGGAACTACCGCGAGTCCTACGGGATGTACGGCGTCTCCGGGATCCTGTTCAACCACGAGTCGCCGCGCCGCGGTGCGGAGTTCGTGACCCGGAAGATCTCACTGGCGGTGGCGCAGATCAAGCTCGGGCTCCAGGGGAAGCTGAGCCTGGGCAACCTCGACGCCGAGCGCGACTGGGGCTTCGCCGGGGACTACGTCCGCGCGATGCACCTGATGCTCCAGCAGGACGAGCCGGGCGACTACGTGGTGGGCACCGGGCAGATGCACACGGTGCGCGACGTGGCGCGGGTCGCCTTCGAGTGCGCCGGACTGAACTGGGAGGAGTACGTGGTCATCGACCCCGGGCTGGTCCGGCCCGCGGAGGTGGAGACGCTCTGCGCCGACTCCAGCAGTGCCCGCAAGGCGCTGGGCTGGAAGCCGGAGGTGGACTTCACCGGACTGATCCAGATGATGGTGGAGTCGGACCTCGACCAGGCACGGCTGGTGCACGAGTACGGCTCGGCGCTCTCCATGGTGCGCTGGTAGCGGGGCACCGGCCGGCGATCGCCGCGCGACGCGCACGGGCCCGTCGGCCACCCGGTGGAACCACCGGGGGCCGACGGGCCCGCTGCGTTACTGCGGCCGGGTCACTGCTGCTGCGTCCCCGCTGCGTCACTACCGCCGGGTCACTACTGCCGGTCGGCCTCGCGGCCCTGGCGGCCGGCGCCCGGCGGGTGGGACAGGGCGAGGATCAGCAGCGCGATCTCGGCGCCCGGCCGCCCGAGGCGGCTGGTGTACTGGCTCAGCATCGCGTTCTCCTGGCACAGGCTGCTGGCCGGCAGGTTCGCGGCGCGCCGGTTCAGCTGGTAGGCGCGGGCGCACCGGGTTCGCCGCAGCAGCTGCGAGATGAGCTGCTCGTCGAGTTCCTCCAGCTCCGCCAGGTCGGCGCGTTCGGCCAGCTCGGAGCGCTCGGCGGCACCTTCCGCGGTGCCCTCGTCGAGGGAGGCCGCAGGCACCGGGGGGTCACCGCGCAGAACGGGTTCGGGCATGGGAGACATCCTCGTCGAAGTCGGCGGCCGGGAGGGGTCCCGGGGCCCGATGGCTCGCGTGCAGCGATCGTCCCGCCGGACCGCCCGGCAAATCACTAGTCTCGCGGGCCACTTGGCCGCCCCGCTGGCAAGGCCTCCGGCTCGGGGAAAAGTCTCGGGTCTCCCCCAGGGCTTGTCTCATCATTCCCGCCGGGCGCCCACCGCCGCGCGCTGATCCGACGCGAATTATGAGACAAGCCCTAGCTGCTCCTGCCGCATAGTTGCCGCTCGACCCGCGGGAACGGACCGCGCGGTGCCACCCGGCGGCTGCTCGGGCGGTACGGACGACACGGAGGCTGATGTGAGGACGACGATCAGAGAACTGGTCGAGGACGCGGTGCGGACGCTGGCCGACACCGGGACGGTGATCGGTCCGCGCCCGGACGCCGAGGCGCTGGCCGCCCACCTGTTCGGCACGGGCCTGGCCCAGCTGGAGTGGGACGGCGTTCCGGGCGACGGGGAGGCCGAGCGGTACCTGGAGCTGGTGGCCCGCCGGGTCGCCGGGGTTCCGCTCGGCCACCTGACCGGGGTGGCCGAGCTCGCGGGTGTGGAGGTGGCGGTCGGGCCGGGCGTGTTCGTGCCGCGGGTGCAGAGCGAGGCGGTGGTCGCGGACGGCCTGGTCGCGCTCAAGGGCATCCGACGACCGCTCGTGGTCGACCTCTGCGCCGGCTCCGCGGCGATGGCGCTCGCGGTGGCGCACCAGCTGCCGCAGGCCACGGTGCACGCGGTGGACTGCGATCCGGTGGCGCTGGAGTTCGCCCGTCGCAACAGCGCGCTGCGGGCCGCGCTCGGTGACACGCCGATCGAGCTGCACCAGGGCGACGTGACCGAGCCCGGGCTGCTGGCCGAGCTGGCCGGCACCGTGGACCTGGTGCTGACCAATCCCCCCTTCATGCCCGACGAGGCCGAGGTGCCCGCCGAGTTCGGCGTGTACCAGCCCCGGCAGGCGGTCTTCGGCGGTCCGGACGGACTGCACGTGATCCGGCACGCGGTGCGGACGGCGGCCGCACTGCTGCGGCCCGGCGGCACGCTGGTGGTCG
Organism: Kitasatospora sp. NPDC008050; assembly: GCF_042957465.1. Taxonomy (NCBI): domain Bacteria; kingdom Bacillati; phylum Actinomycetota; class Actinomycetes; order Kitasatosporales; family Streptomycetaceae; genus Kitasatospora; species Kitasatospora sp. NPDC008050. The sequence continues at coordinate 173,618 of NZ_JBIBIJ010000013.1, read as the reverse complement.
AGCACGGCCACCTGCACGCGGCGGCGGTGCCCGACCTGCTCGGCGCCGACCCGCGCTTCACGGAGGTGACCGGCCACCTGGACCAGTACGGGTGGCCGCTGTACGCCACCGCCGTGCGCGGCCGGACCGAGGCCGCGACCTCCTCCTGACGCCCCGTCGGCCCGACGGCCCGGCCAGACCCTAGGGATTTTCCTGGCCGGGCCGACCCGAGACTGATCGCTGGTGTGCAGGAATGCGAGCGCTGCACGTGCGGTCCACGCCGGCTGTCCACATCGAATCGCCTGCCGTCCGCCGGTCTTCCAGATGGGTTGAGTTGATATGGACAAGGAACAGAAGCTCCGGGACTACCTCAAGCGGGCGAGCGCGGACCTCCAGCGCTCACGGCAGCGGGTGAACGAGCTCGAGGCGGCGGCGAACGAGCCGATCGCCATCGTCGGGATGAGCTGCCGCTACCCGGGTGGGGTGACCGGTCCGGAGGACCTCTGGACCATGTTGGTCAACGGTGCGGACGGTATTTCGGGCTTCCCGGCCGACCGTGGCTGGGAGTTCGCCGCCGAGGACGGGCCCACCGAGGTCCGCGGCGGGTTCCTGGACGGCGCGGCCCGCTTCGACCCCGACTTCTTCGGCATCTCGCCGCGCGAGGCCCTGTCCATGGACCCGCAGCAGCGCGTCCTGCTGGAATCCTCCTGGGAGGCCTTCGAACGGGCGGGCATCGATCCCGCCTCGATCCGCGGCAGCCGGACCGGTGTCTTCGTCGGCGCGATGCCCCAGGACTACCGGGTGGGCCCGGACGACGACGTGCAGGGCTTCGTGCTGACCGGCAACGCCACCAGCATCATCTCCGGCCGGCTGTCGTACGTCTTCGGGGCCGTGGGCCCCGCGGTGACCGTGGACACCGCCTGCTCCTCCTCGCTGGTGGCGCTGCACCTGGCCGCCCAGTCGCTGCGGGCGGGGGAGAGCACGCTGGCGCTGGCCGCCGGCGTGACGGTCATGTCCAGCCCGACCACCTTCGTCGAGTTCGCCCGCCAGGGCGGGCTGGCCGCCGACGGGTACTGCCGCTCGTTCGCCGACTCCGCGAACGGCACCGGCTGGGCCGAGGGCGTCGGCGTCCTGGTGCTGGAGCGGCTCTGCGACGCCCGCCGCAACGGGCACCAGGTGCTCGCCGTCGTCCGGGGCACCGCCGTCAACCAGGACGGTGCCTCCAACGGCCTGACCGCGCCCAACGGCCCGTCCCAGCAGCGGGTGATCGAGCAGGCGCTGGTCAACGCCCGGCTCTCGGCCGACCAGGTCGACGTGGTCGAGGCGCACGGCACCGGGACCACGCTCGGTGACCCGGTCGAGGCGCAGGCACTGCTGGCCACCTACGGACAGGGCCGCGACCCCGAGCGCCCGCTGCTGCTGGGCTCGATCAAGTCGAACATCAGCCACACCCAGGCCGCGGCCGGTGTCGCCGGTGTGATCAAGATGGTGCTGGCGATGCGGCACGGTGTGCTGCCGAGGACGCTGCACGTCGACGCGCCGTCCTCGCACGTGGACTGGACGGCGGGGGCGGTGCGCCTGCTGACCGAGCAGACCGCGTGGCCGCAGCACTCCGAGCCGCGCCGGGCGGGCGTCTCCTCCTTCGGGCTGAGCGGCACCAACGCGCACGCGATCATCGAGCAGGCGCCCGCGCCGGAACCCGATGAGGTGTCAGCGGCCTTGGCCCTGGGCGGCGCGCGGGAGTTGCCCTGGCTGGTGTCCGGCCGGACCCCCGAGGCGCTGCGCGCCCAGGCCGAGCGGCTGGTCGCCTTCCTCGACTCCGACTCCGACTCCGACTCCGACGACTCCGAGTGCGCCTCCTCCGCCGCCGACGACGCCGAGTCCGACTCCGCCGACGACTCCGTTGCTGCGCCCGGCAACACCGACACCGCGTTCTCGCTGGCCACCACCCGGTCCGGCCTGGAGCACCGCGCGGCCGTGGTCGCCGCCGACCGGACGCAGGCGCTGGCCGCCCTGAGGGGCCTGGCCGCCGGGGAGCCGATGCCGGCCGGCCTGCTGCGGGGCAGCACCCAGGGCCGGGGCAAGCTGGCCTTCCTGTTCGCCGGCCAGGGCTCGCAGCGGATCGGGATGGGGCGTGAACTGCGGGACCGTTTCCCGGTGTTCGCGCAGGCCCTGGACGAGGTGCTGGCGCACCTGGACGCCGGTCTCGAACGGCCGCTGCGCGAGGTGCTGTTCGCCGCCGAGGGCACGCCCGAGGCCGAGTTGCTGGAGCAGACGGCGTACGCGCAGCCCGCGCTCTTCGCGATCGAGGTGGCGCTCCACCGGCTGGTCGAGTCCTGCGGCGTCAAGCCGGACGCCCTGGCCGGGCACTCGATCGGTGAGATCGCCGCCGCCCACGTGGCCGGGGTGTTCTCGCTCGCCGACGCCGCGACCCTGGTGCTGGCGCGCGGCCGGCTGATGCAGGCGCTGCCGGCCGGCGGCGTGATGATCTCGCTCCGGGCGAGCGAGGACGAGGTCGCGCCGCTGGTCGAGGCCCGGCACGAGCAGGTCTCGATCGCTGCCGTCAACGGCCCCGACGCGGTCGTCATCGCCGGCACGGCCGAGGCGGCCGCCGCCGTCGCGGAGCACTTCACCGCGCTCGGCCGCAAGGTCCGCCCGCTGCGCGTCTCGCACGCCTTCCACTCGCCGCTGATGGAGCCGATGCTGGCGGAGTTCCGCGCGGTGGTCGAGGGCCTGTCGCCGCAGGCACCGGTCCTGCCCGTGATCTCGACGTTGACCGGTCTGCCCGCCACGGTCGGGCAACTGACCTCCGCCGCCTACTGGGTGGACCACGCCCGCCGGACGGTGAGGTTCGCCGACGCCGTCTCCTGGCTGCACGGCCACGGCACCGGGACCTTCCTGGAACTCGGACCCGATGGGGTGCTCAGCGCGCTGGCCCAGGCATGCCTGGCGGAGACCGGCGAGCGCGGGCCGGTGGCACTGCCGGCGATGCGCCCGGGGCGTCCGGAGACCGAGACCCTCACCACGGCGCTGGCCGGCCTGCACGTGCGCGGGGTCCCGGTCCGCTGGCAGCCGTACTTCGCCGGCACCGGCGCCCGGGCGGTCGACCTGCCGACCTACGCCTTCCAGCACCGCCGGTTCTGGCCGAAGAGCGTGCTCAGCCGTGCCGGTGACGTGCGCGCCGCCGGACTCGGCGCGGCGCACCACCCGCTGCTGGCCGCCGCCGTCTCGCTGGCGAACTCGGAGGGCCTGCTGCTGACCGGGCGGCTCTCGGTGCGGACGCACCCCTGGCTGGCCGACCACGCCGTCCGGGGCACCGTGCTGCTGCCCGGCACCGCCGTCCTGGAGCTGGCCGTGCACGCCGGGGACGAGGTCGGCTGCGAGCTGGTCGAGGACCTGACCCTGACCGCCCCGCTGGCCCTGCCCGAGCAGGGCGGGGTCCAGGTGCAGGTGTGGGTCGGCAGCCCCGACGAGGCGGGCCGGCGCACGCTCGGCATCCACTCCCGCCCGGACGGGGCCGAGGAGCAGCCGTGGACCCAGCACGCCACCGGCATCCTCGCCACCGGCATGCTCGCCACCGGCGCGGAGCCGGCCGCGTTCGAGCAGCTCACCACCGAGGCCTGGCCACCGGCCGATGCCGAGCCGCTGGCCCTGGACGGGCTGTACGAGCGGCTCGCGCGGAGCGGCTTCGGATACGGACCGGTCTTCCAGGGCCTGCGCGCCGCCTGGCGGCGGGGCGAGGAGGTGTTCGCCGAGGTGGCGCTGCCGGGCGGCGCCGCCACCGAGGCCGCCGCCTTCGGCCTGCACCCCGCGCTGCTCGACGCCGCGCTGCACGCCTGCGCGTTCCTGGAACTCGGCGGCCTGCCGTTCTCCTGGCAGGACGTCACGCTGCACGCCGGTGGCGCCTCGGCGGTGCGGGTCAAGCTCTCCTGGGCGGGGGAGGACGCGGTGTCGGTCACCGTCGCCGACACCGAGGGCGGGCCGGTCGCCTCGATCGGGTCGCTGGTGCTGCGCGCGATGCCCGATCAGCTGCCGGGCAGTACGGTGCCGGTGGTCCGGGAGGCCATGTTCGAGCTGCGCTGGCCCCGCCTGCGCGGTAGGGCGGCGGGGGAGCCCGGAGCGGTCGCGGTGCTCGGCGAGGACCCGTTCGGGCTCGGCCTCGGGCCGGTCGACGGCGCCGCTCCGCTGCCCGCGGTCGTCCTGGCCCCCGTCGTGGGCCGCACCGGCGACGACCTCCTCGCCTCGGCCCACGCGCTGACCGCGCGGGTGCTCGGTCAGCTGCAGTCCTGGCTGGCGGACGAGGCGTGCGCCGACTCGCGTCTGGTCGTCGTGACCCGAGGCGCGGTCGCCGCCGCCGAGGACGAGGGTGTGGCGGACCCGGCGGCGGCCGCGGTCTGGGGCCTGGTGCGCTCCGCGCAGGCCGAACACCCGGGCCGGTTCGGGCTGCTGGACCTCGATCCGGCCGCAGCCCCCACGGTGGCCCTGGCCCTGGCACAGGCGCTCGGCTCCGCGGAGCCGCAGCTGGCGATCCGGGACGGCGCGGTGCTGGTCGCCCGGCTGGCGCGGGTCCGTCCCGCCGCGCCGCAGGCGTTCTCGTGGCACCCCGAGGGCACGGTGCTGATCACCGGTGGCACCGGGGGGCTCGGCCAGGTCATGGCCCGTCATCTGGTCACCGAACACGGCGTCCGGCAGCTGGTGCTGGCGAGCCGTCGGGGAGCGGCGGCGGCAGGAGCCGTCGAGCTGGCCGAGGAGCTGCGCGGCCTGGGCGCACAGGTCGCCGTCGAGGCGTGCGACCTCGTCGACCGCGCGGCGGTCGAACGGCTGCTGGCCGCCCACCCGGTCACAGCGGTGGTGCACACGGCCGGCGTGCTGGACGACGGCGTGCTCGACGCGCTGACCCCGGAGCGGATCAGCGCGGTGCTGCGGCCCAAGGCCGACGCGCTGTGGAACCTGCACCAGGCGACCCGTGGGCTCGACCTGGCCGCCTTCGTCGTCTTCTCCTCCCTCTCCGGCACCGTCGGTGCGGCCGGGCAGGGCAACTACGCCGCCGCCAACGCCTTCGCCGACGCCTTGGTCCGGCTGCGCCGTGCCGAGGGCCTGCCGGGCGTCTCACTGGGCTGGGGCCCGTGGGCGCCGTCGGGCGGCATGACCGGGGGCCTGACCGAGGCCGACCTGGCGCGGCTGGCCCGCCTGGGCACCCCCGCGCTCCAGGAGCACGAGGGCGTGGCGCTCTTCGACGCCGCACTCACCCTGAACACCCCCGCGCCGCTGCCGGTGCGCCTGGACCTCGCGGCGCTGCGTGCCCGGGGCGAGGTGCCGCCGCTGCTGCGCGGGCTGATCCGCACCCCGGTCCGGCGCTCGGTGGTGACCGGCTCGGAGGCGGCCGCGAGCCTGGCGCAGCGGCTCTCCCGGCTGGACGAGGCGGCCCGCACCGAGGCCGTCGTCGAGCTGATCCGCGCTCAGGTGGCCGCCGTGCTGCGGCACTCCGGCGCCGCGGACGTCGACCCGCTGCGGCGGTTCCAGGACCTCGGCTTCGACTCGCTCACCGCCGTGGAGCTGCGCAACCGGCTCAGCAGCGCCACCGGCCTGCGGACCTCGGCCACCGTGGTCTTCGACTACCCGACCGTGACGGCACTGGCCGGTCACGTGCTGGACCAGCTCACCGATCTCCAGGACGGCCGGGGTGCCCAGGGTGCTCCTGGCGACCGGCAGGCCGGTGCCCCGCGCGCCGCCGCGGCCGGCGATCCGGTCGTGATCGTCGGCATGGGCTGCCGCTACCCGGGCGGCGTCGCCTCGCCCGAGGACCTGTGGCGCCTGGTCAGCGAGGGCACCGACGCCATCTCCGGCCTGCCCACCGACCGCGGCTGGGACCTGGAGGCGCTCTACGACCCGGACCCGGACCACCTCGGCACGGCCTACACCCGGTGCGGCGGATTCCTGCACGAGGCCGCCGAGTTCGACCCCGCGTTCTTCGGCATGAGCCCGCGCGAGGCGCTGGCCACCGACGCCCAGCAGCGGCTGCTGCTGGAGGCCTCCTGGGAGGCGATCGAACGCGCCGGGATCGACCCGCTCTCGCTGCGCGGCAGCCGGACCGGCGTCTTCGCGGGCGTGATGTACAACGACTACGCGGCCCACCTGACCGGGGGCCAGTACGAGGGCTACCAGGGCAGCGGCACCTCGCCGAGCATCGCCTCCGGGCGGGTCTCCTACGTGCTCGGCCTGGAGGGCCCGGCCGTCACCGTGGACACCGCCTGCTCCTCCTCGCTGGTCGCCATGCACTGGGCGATGCAGGCGCTGCGGGCCGGCGAGTGCTCGCTGGCGCTGGCCGGCGGCGTGACCGTGATGTCCACCCCGACCTCGCTGATCGAGTTCTCCCGTCAGCGCGGACTCTCCCCGGACGGCCGGTGCAAGGCCTACGCGGACAGCGCCGACGGGGTGGGCTGGTCCGAGGGCGTCGGCGTGCTCGTCCTGGAGCGGCTCTCCGACGCGCGGCGCAACGGCCACCGGATCCTGGCCGTGGTGCGCGGCAGCGCCGTCAACCAGGACGGCGCCTCCAACGGGCTCACCGCCCCGAACGGCCCATCGCAGCAGCGGGTGATCCGCCAGGCGCTGGCCGGCGCGGGGCTGCGCGCGGCCGACGTGGACGTGGTGGAGGGACACGGCACGGGCACCACCCTCGGTGACCCGATCGAGGCGCAGGCGCTGCTGGCGACCTACGGACAGGACCGGGAGACCCCGCTCTACCTCGGCTCGATCAAGTCGAACATCGGCCACACCCAGGCGGCGGCCGGCGTGGCGGGCGTGATCAAGATGGTCATGGCGATGCGCCACGGCGTGATCCCGAGCACGCTGCACGCCGAGCGGCCCTCCTCCCACGTGGACTGGGAGGCCGGAGCGGTGGAGCCGGTCACCGAGCAGCTGCCCTGGCCGCGGACGGGCCGGCCGCGCCGGGCCGGCGTCTCCTCGTTCGGCTTCAGCGGCACCAACGCGCACCTGATCGTCGAGCAGGCACCGCGGCCGAGCAGCGCGTCGCCCGAGGCCGTGATCACGCCGAGCGTGGCCGCCTGGCCGCTGGCCGGCCGTAGCCGGGCGGCCCTGCGGGACCAGGCGGCGCGGCTGCTCGCCTTCGTGACGGAGCGTCCGGAGCTGCGGCCGGCCGACCTCGGCCTCTCGCTGGCGACCACCCGGTCCGGCTTCGAGCAGCGCGCGGTCGTGGTCGGCTCCCGGCCGGAGCTGCTGCGCTCGCTGGCCGCGCTGGCCGCGAGTGCCTGCGACCCCGCCCTGATCGAGGGCGAGCGGGGCGGCGCCGGCCGGCCGGCCTTCCTCTTCGCGGGCCAGGGCTCGCAGCGGATCGGGATGGGGCGTGAACTGTGCGACCGCTTCCCGGTGTTCGCGCAGGCCCTGGACGAGGTGCTGGCGCAGCTGGACGCCGGTGCCGAGCGGCCGCTGCGCGAGGTGCTCTTCGCCGCCCTGGGCACGCCCGAGGCCGAGCTGCTGGAGCAGACGGGCTGTGCGCAGCCGGCGCTGTTCGCGATCGAGGTCGCGCTCCACCGGCTGGTCGAGTCCTGGGGCGTGCGGCCGGGCGCGCTGCTCGGCCACTCGGTCGGGGAGATCGCCGCCGCCCATGTGGCGGGCGTGCTCTCGCTGCCGGACGCGGCCGCCATGGTCCGGGCCCGGGCCCGGCTGATGCAGGCGCTGCCCACCGGCGGCACGATGTTCGCCCTGCAGGCCACCGAGGAGGAGGTGCTGCCGCTGATGGCGGCGGACGTCTCGGTGGCGGCGGTCAACGGCCCGCGGGCCGTGGTGATCGCCGGGGACGAGGACGAAGTCGTGCGGATCGCCGGGCTGTTCGCCGCGCAGGGGCGCAGGACCCGGCGGCTGCGCGTCTCGCACGCGTTCCACTCGCCGCTGATGGAGCCGATGCTGGCGGAGTTCCGGCAGGTGGTCGGTGCGCTCACGTTCCAGGAGCCGCGGCTCACCCTGGTGTCGAGCGTGACCGGCCGGCCCGCGACCGGGGAGGAGCTGGCCGACCCCGACTACTGGGTCGAGCAGGTGCGCCGTACGGTCCGCTTCGCGGACGGGGTGCGCAGCCTGCGCAGCTCGGGCACCACCACCTTCTTGGAGCTCGGCCCGGACGGCATGCTCTGCTCGCTCGCCCAGGACACCCTGGGCGACGAGCCCGGCCTGGACCTGGTGCCGCTGCTGCGCGCCGACCGCGCCGAGGAGCAGGCCGCGGCCACGGCGCTCGCCCGGCTGCACGTGCGCGGGATCCCGGTGGACTGGGCGCAGTTCCATGCCGGGACCGGCGCGAGCCGCATCGACCTGCCCACCTACGCCTTCCAGCACGAGCGTTACTGGCCCGAGAGCACGGCCGTCCCCGGCACCGCGACTTCGGCCGACCCGGCCGACACCGCGCTGTGGGGAGCGGTGGAGCGCGGGGACGCCGGCGAGCTGGCCGCGCTGCTCGGTCTGCGCGACGAGCAGCACGCCAGCCTCTGCGCCCTGCTGCCCTCCCTGTCGAACTGGCGCCAGAACCGGCAGGAGAAGGCCCGGCTGGACGGCGCGCGCTACCGGGTCGTGTGGCAGCCGGTGCGCGCGAGCGCGGCCCCGGTGCTGGACGGCAGCTGGCTGGTGGTCACCACCGGCGGCATCGAGGACGGCGAGCTGCTGGAGGCCCTGCGCGGTCACGGGGCGCGGTTCGAGCGGCTGGTGCTGGCCGAGGACGGCTTCGACCGGGCCGAACTCGCCGCCCGGCTCGGCGCGTTCGAAGGACTCGCCGGCATCCTGTCGCTGCTGCCGCTGGCCGACCGGCCCGGCCTCACCCTGACCGGGCTGCCCACCGGGCTCGCGCTGAGCGCGCTGCTCGCCCAGGCGTTGGGCGACGCCGACCTGAGTGCCCCGCTGTGGACGCTCACCCGCGGCGCGGTCTCCACCGGGGCCGATGACCTGCTCGGCAACCCCGTCCAGGCCGCGGCCTGGGGCCTGGGACGGGTGGCCGCGCTGGAGCGCCCGCAGCAGTGGAGCGGGCTGATCGACCTGCCCCCCGTGCTCGACACCCCCACCGTGCAGCGGCTGGTCAGCGCGCTGGCGAGCCGCGGCGGCGAGGGCGCCGAGGACCAGCTCGCGCTGCGCGCGGGCACCGCCCACGGCCGGCGCCTGGTGCGCCACCCCGGCGCCGAACTGCCGCAGGCCGACGCCTTCACCGCCACCGGGACGGTGCTGATCACCGGCGGCACCGGCGCGCTCGGTGCCGAGACCGCCCGCTGGCTCGCCCGCAGCGGTGCACAGCACCTGGTGCTGACCGGCCGGCGCGGCCCCGATGCCCCCGGCACCCGCGAACTGGTCGCCGAACTGGCGGAGTCGGGCGCCCGGGTGACCGTCGCGGCCTGCGACGTCGCCGACCGGGAGCAGCTGGCCGCGCTGCTGGCCACCATCGAGGCCGAGCACCCGCTGACCGGCGTGGTGCACGCGGCGGGCGTCGGCCAGGCCGCACCGCTGGCCGTGACGGAGCTGTCCGAGATCGAGGAGCTGACCTCGGCGAAGCTGCGCGGCGCGGCCAACCTCGACGCACTGCTCGGCGACCGGGAGCTGGACTTCTTCGTCCTGGTCTCCTCGGTCGCCGGCATCTGGGGCAGCGCCGGGCAGAGCGCCTACGGCGCCGCCAACGCCTACCTCGACGCGCTGGCCGAGCACCGCGCGGCCCGTGGACTGGCCGCCACCTCGGTGGCCTGGGGCCCGTGGGCCGGAGCGGGCATGGCCGGCCACGAAGCCGTGGCGGACAGCCTGCGGCGGCAGGGACTGCGGTACCTGGCACCCGAGTCGGCGATCGCCGAGCTGCGCCGCGCCGTGCTGCAGCGCGAGGTGACCGTGACGGTCGCCGACGTCGACTGGGAACGCTACGCGCCGGTCTTCACCGCCGCCCGTCCGAGCGCGCTGCTCACCGGGCTGCCCGAGGTGCGGAGTCTTCTGACGGAGAGTCAGCAGGGCGATGCCGGCTCGGACTTCGCCCGCCGGCTGGCGGGCCTGGGTGAGGCCGAGCAGCAGCGGGTGCTGGTCGAGCTGGTCCGCCGCGAGGCGGCCGTCGTCCTCGGGCACGCCTCCGCCGAAGGGGTGGCGGAGAAGCGGGCCTTCCGCGAGGCGGGCTTCGACTCGCTGACCGCGGTCGAGCTGCGCAAGCGGCTGGCCACGCTGACCGGTCTGGCGCTGCCGAGCACCATGGCCTTCGACTACCCGACCCCGCTCGCCCTGGCCGGCTTCCTGCGCGGCCGGCTGCTGGGCCTGGCCGAGGCCGAGGCGGCGACCTCGGCGGCCGCCGTCGCGGGCCGCTTCGACGAGCCGATCGCGATCGTCGGCATGGGCTGCCGGCTGCCCGGCGGGGTCCGCTCGCCCGAGCAGTTCTGGGAGCTGGTCTCCCAAGGTGCCGACGCCATCTCCGAGTTCCCGGTCAACCGCGGCTGGGACATCACCGACCTGTACGACGCGGACCCGGACGCGCCCGGCAAGGCCTACACCACGCAGGGCGGGTTCCTGCACGACGCCGGGGAGTTCGACCCGGGCTTCTTCGGCATCTCGCCGCGCGAGGCGCTCTCCATGGACCCGCAGCAGCGCCTGCTGCTGGAGACCACCTGGGAGGCGTTCGAGGCCGCCGGCATCGACCCGGCCTCGGTCCACGGCAGCCCCACCGGCACGTTCATCGGCTCGACCTACCAGGAGTACGGGCTCGGCATGGCCGACGGCTCCGCCGGGCACGCCGTGACCGGGAGCAGCCCGAGCGTGCTGTCCGGGCGGCTGGCCTACCTGTTCGGCCTCCAGGGCCCGGCCGTCACCGTGGACACCGCCTGCTCCTCCTCGCTGGTCGCCCTGCACCTGGCCTGCCAGTCGCTGCGCAACGGCGAGAGCTCGCTGGCCCTGGCGGGCGGTGCGACCGTGATGACCAACCCGGCGTCCTTCATCGCCTTCAGCCGCCAGCGGGCGCTCGCCGCCGACGGCCGGTGCAAGTCGTTCGCCGAGGAGGCCGACGGCATGACCCTGGCCGAGGGCGTCGGGGTGCTCGTCCTGGAGCGGCTCTCGGACGCGCAGCGCAACGGCCACCGGATCCTGGCCGTGGTGCGCGGCTCGGCGATCAACCAGGACGGCGCCAGCAACGGGCTCACCGCGCCCAACGGGCCCGCCCAGCAGCGGGTGATCCGGCAGGCGCTGACCAACGCCGGGCTCGGCACGGGCGACATCGACGCGGTCGAGGCGCACGGCACCGGTACCTCGCTCGGTGACCCGATCGAGGCACAGGCCCTGCAGGCCACCTACGGCCGCGACCGGGACCCGCGGCGTCCGCTGCTGCTCGGCTCGGTCAAGTCGAACATCGGCCACACCCAGTCGGCGGCGGGCGTCGCCGGCGTGATCAAGATGGTCCTGGCGCTGCGGCACGGCACCCTGCCGCGCACCCTGCACGCCGACCGGCCGTCCTCGCACATCGACTGGACCCAGGGGGCGGTCTCGCTGCTCCACGACCCGGTGGAGTGGCGCGAGGGCGAGCGGACCCGCCGCTGCGCGGTCTCCTCCTTCGGCATCAGCGGGACCAACGCGCACGCGGTCCTGGAGGAGGCGCCGCGCCTGGTCGCGGCCGAGGAGGAGCGGTCGGGGGCCCCGGCCGCCGGCCTCGTCCCGTGGGTGCTGTCCGCGCGGACGCCGGGCGCGCTGCGCGCCCAGGCCGCGAACCTCGCCGCCCACGACCCGAACCTGCGCCCGGTGGACGTCGGGTGCTCCCTGGTCGGCTCGCGCGCCCTGTTCGACCACCGCGCGGTGGTCCTCGGCACCGACGGCGCGAGCCTGCGCGAGGGGCTGGCGGCCCTGGGCGCGGGCGAGTCCTCGCCGGCCGTCGTCCAGGGCGTCGAAGGCGCCGCCGGCAGGACCGTCTTCGTCTTCCCCGGCCAGGGCTCCCAGTGGGCCGGCATGGGCGCACGGCTGCTGGAGGAGTCCCCGGTCTTCGCCGAGCGTCTGCACGAGTGCGCCGCCGCGCTGTCGGCCTTCGTCGACTGGTCGCTGGTGGACGTGCTGCGCCAGGCCGAGGGCGCGCCCTCGCTGGAGCGGGTCGACGTCGTCCAGCCCGCCTCGTTCGCGGTGATGGTGTCGCTGGCCCGCCTGTGGCAGTCGTACGGCGTCCGGCCGGACGCCGTCCTCGGGCACTCGCAGGGCGAGATCGCCGCCGCCGCGGTGGCGGGGGCGCTGACCCTGGAGGACGCCGCCCGGGTGGTCGCGCTGCGCAGCCGGGCCATCGCCCGGGGGCTGGCCGGCTCCGGCGGCATGGTGTCCGTCCCGCTGTCGGCGGCCGAGACCGAGGAGCTCCTGCGGGCCCGGGGCGGGGACCTCTGCGTCGCCGCCGTCAACGGGCCGCGCACCGTCGTGGTGGCCGGTGCGCCCGAGCAGCTGGACGCGCTGATCGCCGACCTCGCCGCCGAGAACGTGCGGGCCCGGCGGATCGCGGTCGACTACGCCTCGCACTCCACCCAGGTGGAGCTGCTGCGCGACGAACTGCTGACGGCGCTGGCGCCGGTGCGCCCGCGCACCGCCGAGGTGCCGTTCTTCTCCACCGTGACCGGCGACTGGCTGGACACCACCGGGCTGGACGCCGGGTACTGGTACCGCAACCTGCGCCGGACCGTGGCCTTCGACCCCGCCGTGCGGGAACTGCTCGCACACGAACACACGGTGTTCGTCGAGGTCAGCCCACACCCGGTGCTGACCATGACCGTCCAGGCGACCGCCGAGGACGCCGGTGCGCGCGCGAGCGTGGTCGGCACGCTGCGCCGCGACAAGGGCGGCCTGGACCGCTTCCTGACCTCGCTCGCCGAGGCCCACGTCCAGGGCCTCCCGGTGGACTGGACCCGGGCCTTCGCCGGTACCGGCGCCCGCCGGGTCGACCTGCCGACCTACGCCTTCCAGCGCGAGCACCTGTGGGCCGTCCCCGTGACACCGCGAAGCGCCGGTGCGGCGGACCCGGCGGACGCCGCGTTCTGGACGGCGGTCGAGCGGGAGGACGTCGAGTCGCTCGCCGCCAGCCTGCGGCTCGACCGCACTTCGCTGGCCCCCGTGCTGCCCGCGCTCTCCGACTGGCACCGCCGCCGGCGCGACCGCTCCACGGTCGGCTCCTGGCGCTACCGGGCCGCCTGGCAGCCGCTCGGCGGGCTGGGCACGGTCGCCCTCGCGGGCACCTGGCTGCTCGTCACGAGCCGGGCCGACGACGCGCAGCGCGTCGCCGACGCGCAGGAAGCCGCCGGGGCGCCGAGGGTGCACGGCGCGCAGGAAGCTGCCGGGGCGCAGGACGTCGCCGAGGCGCTGACGGCGCACGGCGCGCAGGTCCAGCGCCTGGTGCTGGACGCCGCCACCGACCGTGCCACCCTGGCCGAACGCCTCGCGGGCCTTGGGGAGTTCACCGCGATCGTGTCCGCGCTGGCCGCCGAGGAGGCGCCCGGCGAGTGCCACCCGGCGCTGTCCGGCGGTCTCGCGCTGACCCTCGCGCTGGTCCAGGCCCTGGGCGACGCGGGCATCGACGCCCCGCTGTGGTGCGTCACCCGCGGCGCCGTCTCCACCGGACGGGCCGACCGGCTGACCAACCCCGTGCAGGCGCAGATCCACGGCCTCGGCTGGACGGTCGCGCTGGAGCACCCGCAGCGCTGGGGCGGACTGGTCGACCTGCCCGCGACCCTGGACCGCCGGGCCGGCGAGCGGCTGGCCGCCGTCCTCGCGGGCGGCACCGGCGAGGACCAGGTCGCCATCCGGCCCTCGGGCGCGCTCGCCCGACGGATCGTCAGGGCCCCGGCCCCGGCCCCCGCCGGGCCCGCCACCGGGTGGACACCGCGCGGCACCACCCTGGTGACCGGCGGCACCGGCACCCTCGGCCCGCACCTGGCCCGCTGGCTGGCCGACCAGGGCGCCGAGCACCTGGTGCTGACCAGCCGCCGGGGCATGGCGGCGCCCGGCGCGGCCGACCTGCTGACCGAGCTCGCCGAGCGCGGCTGCCAGGCCACCGTGGTGGCCTGCGACCTCACCGACCGCGCGGCGGTCGCCCGCCTGCTGGCCGAGCTGAAGGCCGAGGGCCACACCGTCCGCACGGTGGTGCACACCGCCGCCGTCATCGAACTCGCCTCGCTGGACGAGACCGGCCCCGAGGCCTTCGCCAGGGTCGTGCACGCCAAGGTCGCCGGCGCCCGGCACCTGGACGAACTCCTGGACGACCAGGAGCTCGACGCCTTCGTCCTCTACTCCTCCACCGCCGGCCTGTGGGGCAGCGGGCAGCACGCCGCGTACGTCGCGGCCAACGCCTACCTCAACGCGCTGGCCGAGCACCGCCGGGCCCGCGGCGCCCACGCCACCGCCATCTCCTGGGGCATCTGGTCCGACGACATCGAGCTCGGCCGGGTCGACCCCGGCCAGATCCGCCGCAGCGGCCTGGTCTTCATGGACCCGCGACTGGCCCTGTCCGCGCTGCGCCAGGCCATCGACGAGCAGGGCGTGCTGGCCGTCGCCGACATCGACTGGGACCGCTACCACCCGGTCTTCACCTCGGTGCGGCCGACCGCGCTCTTCGAGCAGCTCCCGGAGGTCCAGCGGCTCCTGGCGGTGGACGAACGGCCCGCATCCGACGGCGAGTTCGCCGCCAGGCTGCGGGCGCTGCCGGCGGTCGAGCAGGGCCGGCTGCTGCTGGACCTGGTCCGCGCCGAGGCGGCCACCGTGCTGGGGCACGCCTCGCCCGAGGTGCTGTCCGAGCAGCGGGCGTTCCGCGAGGTCGGCTTCGACTCGCTGACCGCCGTGGACCTGCGCAACCGGCTGGCCAACGTGACCGGGCTGGCACTGCCGAGCACCATGGTCTTCGACTACCCGAACCCGCTCGCGCTGGTGGAGTTCCTGCGCACCCGGATCGCCGGCGTGCCACTGGAGGCCGCCACGCCGCAGCAGGCGGGCGGCGCCGCCACCGACGAGGACCCGATCGCCATCATCGGCATGAGCTGCCGCTACCCCGGCGAGGCCGGCTCGCCCGAGGCCCTGTGGCAGCTGGTCTCGCAAGGCGCCGACGCCATCTCGCAGTTCCCGCTCGACCGGGGCTGGGACGCCGAGGGGCTGTACGACCCGGACCCGGACCGCCCGGGCCGCACCTACTCGACCCGCGGTGGATTCCTGCACGACGCGGCCGAGTTCGACCCCGCGTTCTTCGGCATCTCGCCGCGCGAGGCGCTCGCGATGGACCCGCAGCAGCGGCTGCTCCTGGAGACCGGCTGGGAGGCGATGGAGCGGGCCGGGATCGACCCCGCCACCCTGCGCGGCAGCCTGACCGGCACCTTCATCGGCGCGAGCTACCAGGACTACAGCTCCGGCGGCTCCGGCCAGGACGGCGACGAGGGGCACCTGATCACCGGCACCATCCCCAGCGTGCTGTCCGGACGGCTCTCCTACACCTTCGGCTTCGAGGGCCCGGCCGTCACCCTGGACACCGCCTGCTCCTCCTCGCTGGTCGCGCTCCACCTGGCCTGCCAGTCGCTGCGCAACGGCGAGAGCTCGCTGGCCCTGGCCGGCGGGGTGAGCATCATGGCCACGCCCAACGCGTTCGTCGGCTTCAGCCGGCAGCGGGCGATGGCCGCCGACGGCCGCTGCAAGGCCTACGCCGAGGCCGCCGACGGCATGAGCCTGGCCGAAGGCGTCGGCCTGGTGCTGGTGGAGCGGCTCTCCGACGCGCTGCGCAACGGCCACCGGGTGCTGGCCCTGGTCCGGGGCAGCGCCGTCAACCAGGACGGCGCCTCCAACGGCCTGACCGCGCCGAACGGCCCCTCGCAGCAGCGGGTGATCCGCCAGGCGCTGGCGAACGCCCGGCTGAGCCCCGCCGAGGTCGACGCCGTGGAGGGCCACGGCACCGGCACCAGGCTGGGCGACCCGATCGAGGCCCAGGCGCTGCTGGCGACCTACGGCCAGGACCGGGAGCGCCCGCTGCTGCTCGGCTCGGTCAAGTCGAACATCGGCCACACCCAGATGGCCTCCGGCGTAGCCGGGGTGATCAAGATGGTGCTGGCGATGCGGCACGGTGTGCTGCCGGCCACCCTGCACGTCGACCGGCCGTCCTCGCACGTCGACTGGTCGGCCGGCGCGATCGAGCTGCTGACCGAGGAGCGCGCCTGGCCGCGGACCGGCCGTCCGCGCCGCGCGGGCGTCTCCTCCTTCGGGCTCAGCGGCACCAACGCGCACCTCGTCCTGGAACAGGCACCGCCGGTGGCGGAGCCGGCCTCGGTGGAGCCTGCCGCGCCGGCCGCCGTGCCGGCCGCCGTGCCCGTGCTGCTGTCCGCCCGCACCGACGCCGCGCTGCGCGCCCAGGCCGAGCGGGTGCTCTCCCTGCTCGACGCCCGGCCCGAACTGCCGCTCACCGACCTGGCCCTCTCGCTCGCCACCACCCGCTCCGCGCTGGAGCGCCGGGCGGCCGTGGTGACCGCGGAGCGCGCCGAGCTGGTCCGGGCCCTGGCCGCGCTGCGCGACGGCCTGCCCGACCGCGCCCTGGCCACCGGCCGGGCCGCCCGGGGCCGGCTGGCCTTCCTCTTCACGGGGCAGGGCAGCCAGCGCCCGGCGATGGGCCGCGAGCTCTACGAGCGCTACCCGGTGTTCGCCGAGGAGCTGGACGCCGTCCTGAGCCGCTTCGACCTCGAACTCGACCGCCCGGTGCGGGAGGTGCTGTTCGCCGCGGCGGGCACGCCGCAGGCCGCGCTGCTGGACGACACCGGCTGGACCCAGCCCGCGCTGTTCGCACTCGAAGTCGCGCTCTACCGGCTGGTCGAGTCCTGGGGCCTGCGGCCCGACCACCTGGTCGGGCACTCGGTCGGCGAGCTCGCCGCCGCCCACGTGGCCGGCGTGCTCTCGCTTGCGGACGCCTGCCGCCTGGTGGCGGCCCGCGGCCGGCTGATGGCCGCGCTGCCGGCCGGGGGCGCGATGGCCTCGCTGGAGGCGGGGGAGGAGGAGGTGCGGCCGCTGCTCGACGCGGCGGTCTCGATCGCCGCGGTCAACACGCCGACCGCACTGGTCGTCGCGGGCGAGGAGCCGGCCGTCCAGGCGCTGGTGGACCGCTTCACGGCCCAGGGGCGCCGGACCAAGCGGCTGCGCGTCTCGCACGCCTTCCACTCGCCGCTGATGGACCCGATGCTCGCCGCCTTCGCCGAGGTCGCCGCCACGGTGACCTACCACGCGCCGGTGATCCCGCTGGTCTCCACCGTCACCGGTGAACTCGCCACCGCCGAGCAACTCCGCTCGCCCGACTACTGGGTGGACCAGGTCCGCCGCACCGTGCGCTTCGCGGACGCCGTGCGCCTGCTCGCCGAGCAGGGCACCACCACCTTCCTGGAGCTGGGCCCCGACGGCGTGCTGGCCGGCGCCGCCCGGGAGACCCTCGGCCTCGGTGACGCGGCGCGGTCGACCGCGATCGCGGCCCTGCGGGCCGGGCGCGCCGAGGAGCCGACACTGATCGGCGCACTCGCCGGCCTGTACACGAACGGTGTGCGGCTGGACTGGGACGCGGTCCTCGCCGGCACCGGCGCCCGCCGCGTCGAGCTGCCGACCTATCCGTTCCAGCGCCGGCGGTACTGGCCGACGGCCGACGCCGTCCGGACCGCCGGCCAACCGGACCAGGCGGACGCGGAGTTCTGGTCGGCGGTGGAGCGCGCCGACCTGTCGGCGCTCGGCGCCGACCTCAGTCTGGACGACGACACGCTGCGGGCGATGGTGCCCGCGCTGTCGACCTGGCGCCGCGGGCGGCGCGAGCGCTCGACCGTGGACGGCTGGCGCTACCGGGTCACCTGGCAGCCGCTCAGCGGCGCGCCCACCGGGCGCCCGGCCGGGACCTGGCTGCTCCTCCTCCCGGCCGGCGAGGCCGTCGGCCAGGAGTGGCTCGACTCGTTCTTCGCCGGCTCGGTCCGCCTGGCGGTCACCGGCCGGGACCGGGCCGCGCTGGCCGCGAGCCTGGGTGAACTCGGCGCCGCCGGCCACGAGTTCACCGGCGTGCTGGCCCCACTCCCGCCGGGCGAGGCGGCGCTGCCCGCGACCGTCACCGCGGTGCAGGCGCTCGGCGACGCCGGGATCGAGGCACCGCTGTGGTGCCTGACCCGCGGCGCGGTCACGACCGGTGGCGCCGACCGCCTCACCGACCCCGCGCAGAGCGCGGTCTGGGGCCTGGGCCGCAGCGTCGCGCTCGAACACCCGCAGCGCTGGGGCGGCTTGGTCGACCTGCCGGAGACGGTCGACGAGAGCGTCGTGCGCCGACTGGCGGCCGCCCTGGCCGGCGGCGCGGGCGAGGACCAGCTGGCCCTGCGGCCCGCCGGCACCTTCGCCCGCCGGCTCGCCCACCAGCCGGTCGGCGAGCGGCCCGCGGCGCGGGCGTTCACCCCCACCGGCACCGTGCTGGTCACCGGCGGCACCGGCGGCCTCGGCGGGCAGGTCGCCCGCTGGCTGGCCGGTCAGGGCGCCGAGCACCTGCTGCTGGTCAGCCGCCGCGGCCCGGCGGCACCGGGCGCGGACGAGCTGAACCGTGACCTCACCGCGCTGGGCGCCCAGGTCACCGTGGTGGCCTGCGACACCGCCGAGCGCGAGGAACTGGCGGCCGTGCTGGCCGCCGTCCCCGAGGAACTGCCGCTCACCGCGGTGTTCCACACCGCCGGCGTGGTCGCGGACGGTGTCCTCGACTCGCTGACCGCCGAGAGCTTCGCGGCCGTGCTGCGCCCCAAGCTCGACGCCGCGGTCCACCTGCACGAGCTGACCCGCGAGGCCGAGCTGTCGGCCTTCGTGCTGTTCTCCTCCACCACCGCCACCTTCGGCGCCGCCGGGCAGGCCAACTACGCCGCCGCCAACGCGTTCCTGGACGCCTTCGCGCAGCACCGGCGGGACCAGGGCCTGCCCGCGACCTCCATCGCCTGGGGCCCCTGGGCCCAGGCCGGCATGGCCGCCGAGGGCGCGGGCGTCGAGGCGCGGGTGCGCCGGGGCGGATTCGCGCCCATGGCACCGCGACTCGCCCTCGCCGCGCTCGGGCACGCGCTCGGGTCCGACGACCCGGTGGTGACCGTGGCGGACATCGACTGGCAGCGGTTCGCCACGGTGTTCAGCGCCGTGCGGCCGAACCCGCTGGTCGCCGACCTGCCCGAGCTGCGCGGGTCCCGCCCGACAGCCGGGAAGGCGACGACGGGTCAGGAGTCCGAGCTGCGGCGGCGACTGGCCGAGCTCACCGGCTCGGCGCGCGGGCGCCTGGTCCAGGACCTGGTGCGCGCCCACGTGGCTGCCGTCCTGGGCCACGCCGACCCCGCGGCCATCGAGGCCGACCAGGCCTTCACCGACCTCGGCTTCGACTCGCTGACCATCGTGGAACTGCGCAACGCCCTGACGGCCACCACGGGCCTGCGCCTGCCCACCACCTTCGTCTACGACCACCCCAACCTGCGGGCGCTCGCCGAGTTCCTGCTCGCCGAACTGCTGGGCTCACTACCGCTGGGCTCGCTGCCCGGCTCGCGGCCCGGCCACGAATCCGTCGCACCGGCCCCCAGGGCCGTGGACGACGACCCGATCGCGATCGTCGGCATCGGCTGCCGCTTCCCCGGCCAGGTGGAATCCCCCGAGGACCTGTGGCAGGTGCTGATGCGGGAGCAGGACGTGATCTCGACCTTCCCCGCCGACCGCGGCTGGGACCTCGACGTCCTGGGGCACGGCGCCTCGGCCACCCTGCAGGGCGGCTTCCTGGACGGCGTGGGCCGGTTCGACGCCCGCTTCTTCGGGATCTCGCCGCGTGAGGCGATCGCGATGGACCCGCAGCAGCGGCTGCTGCTGGAGACCTCCTGGGAGGCGCTGGAGCGGGCCGGCATCGTGCCGGACTCGCTGCGCGGCAGCGCCACCGGCGTCTTCGTCGGCACCAACGGCCAGGACTACACCTCGGTGCTGCGCCGCGGCACCGCCGACGTCCAGGGGCACGTGGCCACGGGCAACGCGGCCAGCGTGATGTCGGGACGGCTCTCCTACCTGCTGGGCCTCCAGGGCCCGGCCGTCACCGTCGACACCGCCTGCTCCTCCGCCCTGGTGGCCATGCACCTGGCCGCGCGCACGCTGCGCAGCGGCGAGTGCTCGCTCGCCCTGGCCGGCGGCGTGTCGGTGATGTCCAGCCCCGACGCGTTCATCGAGTTCACCGCCCAGGGCGGGCTGGCCCCCGACGGCCGCTGCAAGGCGTTCGCCGATGCGGCGGACGGCACGGCGTGGTCGGAGGGCGCGGGCGTGCTGGTGCTGGAGCGGCTCTGCGACGCCCGTCGCAACGGCCACCAGGTCTGGGGCGTCCTGCGCGGCGCGGCCGTCAACCAGGACGGTGCGAGCAACGGGCTGACCGCGCCGAACGGGCGCGCGCAGCAACGCGTCGTCCGCCAGGCGCTGGCCGACGCCGGCCTGGCACCGGGGCAGGTCGACGCGGTGGAGGCCCACGGCACCGGGACCACCCTGGGCGACCCGATCGAGGCCCACGCGCTGATCGCGGCCTACGGGCCGGAGCGCGAGCGCCCGCTGCTGGTGGGTGCGGTCAAGTCCAACCTGGGGCACACCCAGGCGGCGGCCGGTGTCGCGGGGGTGATCAAGATGGTCATGGCGATGCGGCACGGCGTGCTGCCCAGGACGCTGCATGTGGACGAGCCGTCCTCGCACGTGGACTGGTCCGGCGGCGCTGTCACGCTGCTGCGCGAGGCGCGGCCGTGGCCGCGCACCGGGGAGCCGCGCCGGGCGGGTGTGTCCGCCTTCGGCGTCAGCGGGACCAACGCGCACGTGATCGTCGAGCAGGCCCCGGGCGCCGAGGAGCCGGCCGAGCCGCCCGTGGCGGTGCCCTCGGTGGTGCCGTGGGTGGTGTCGGGCAAGTCCTCGGCGGCGCTGGACGCGCAGCTGGCGCGGGTGTCCGCGGTGCGCGAGCTCTCGCCGCTGGACGTCGGCTACTCGCTGGCCACCGGGCGGGCGGGCTTCGGGCACCGGGCGGTGCTGCTGGACGGGGCCGAGGTGGCGCGCGGGGTGGCCGAACGGCGTTCGACCGCCGTGCTCTTCTCCGGGCAGGGCTCGCAACGCCTCCGCATGGGAGGGGAGTTGTACGACCGCTTCCCGGTGTTCGCGGACGCCTTCGACGCGATCTGCGCGGAGCCGGGCTTCGAGTCGGTGCGCGAGGTGCTCTGGGGCACCGACGCCGAACTGCTGGACCGGACCGTGCACGCCCAGGCCGGGCTCTTCGCCGTCGAGGTGGCGCTCTTCCGGCTGGTCGAATCCCTCGGCCTCCGGCCGGAGTTCGTCGCCGGGCACTCGATCGGCGAGGTCGTGGCCGCGCACGTGGCCGGCGTCCTCTCACTCGCCGACGCCTGCGCGCTGGTGGCCGCGCGCGGCCGCCTGATGCAGGCGCTGCCCGAGGGCGGCGCGATGGCGGCTCTCCAGGCGACGGAGGACGAAGTCCTGCCGCTGCTCGGGGACCTGGTGTCGATCGCCGCCGTCAACGGCCCCGAGTCCCTCGTGCTGGGCGGCGCCGAGGCCGAGGTCCTGCGTGTCACCGCGCAGTTCGCGGCGCGCGGCCGCAGGACCACCCGCCTGCGGGTGAGCCATGCCTTCCACTCGCCGCTGATGGAGCCGATGCTGGCCGAGTTCCGCGCCGTGCTGGCGGGCCTGACCTTCGAGCGGCCGTCGATACCGCTGGTGTCGAACGTGACCGGCGGCCTCGCCACGCCCGAGCTGGTGTGCTCGCCGGAGTACTGGGTGCGCCATGTCCGGGAGGCCGTCCGCTTCGCCGACGGCCTGCGGGCGATGGCCGACGCTGGTGCGAACGCCTTCCTGGAGCTCGGCCCCGACGGGGTGCTGACCGCCCTGGTCCAGCAGAACCTGGACCAGCAGGTGGTGGCCGCCCCGGTGCTGCGCAAGGACCGCGCCGAGGAAGCCGCGCTGGTCACCGCCCTGGCCCGGCTGCACGTCGCGGGCGTGGCGGCCGACTGGGCCCGGGTCTTCGAGGGCACCGGCGCCCGCCGGGTGGACCTGCCGACCTACGCCTTCCAGCGCGAGCTGTACTGGCCGGACCGCGCGCCCGCACCGACCGCGGCCGCGGACCCGGTGGAGAGTGCCTTCTGGTCCGCGGTGGAGCGCGAGGACCTCGACGCGCTCGGCGCCACGCTGGAACTCGGCGACGGCAGCGCCCTGTCGGCGCTGCTCCCGGCCCTGTCCGCCTGGCGCCGCAAGCGCTCCGAGCACTCGACCGTCGACACTTGGCGCTACCGGGTGGTCTGGCAGCCGCTGGCCGCTCCGGCGGCCACCGCGGCTCCCCGCAGCGGGGGTTGGCTGGTGCTGGTCCCGGCGGGCCGCGCCGGCGAGGCGTGGACGGCCGCCCTGGTCACCGCGCTCGGCGCGGACGCGGTGTGCGTCGAGACCGATCCCACCGACCACGACGCCTTGGTCGCCCGCCTGGTGGAGCTCGGCACGGGCGCGGCGGGCGTGCTGTCGCTGCTCGCCACCGCCGACGAACCGCTGCCCGGTGGCCTGGCCCGGCCGGACGCGCTGGCCGCGGCGGTGGCCGCGGCCGGCCTGGACGCTCCCGTGTGGTGCGCCACCCGGGCAGCGGTGTCGGTGGGGCGCTCCGATGCACCCGCCGACCCGGCCCGGGCCGCCGTCTGGGGCCTGGGCCGGGTGACGGCCCTGGAACACCCCGGCCTGTGGGGCGGGTTGATCGACCTGCCGCAGGAGCTCGACGAGCGGTCGGCGGGCCGGCTGTGCGCTGCCCTGGCCCGCGGCGACGCCGAGGACCAGCTCGCGCTGCGCCCCTCCGGCGTCTTCGCCCGGCGGCTGGTCCGGGCCGCGAGCGACCCGGCGGCCACCGACTGGCGGCCGCACGGCACCGTGCTGGTGATCGGCGAAGCCGCCGGGTTCGGCGGGCAGGTTGCCCGCTGGCTCGCCGGCGAAGGCGCCGAGCACGTCCTGCTGCTCGGCCCGGCCGACCCGCAGGCCGCCGAGCCGACCGCGCTCACCGCCGAACTGGCCGAGCGTGGAGTCGGGTTCACCCTCGCGACCGGCGACCCCGCCGACCCCGAGGCGCTGGCGGCGATCCTCGCCGCCGTCCCGGAACGGCTCCCGCTCACCGCGGTGGTCCACGCCGGCCACAGCACCGAGCTGTCCCGGCTGAGGGACGGTGTCGACAACCTGGAAGCGGCGCTCGGGGACCGGCCGTTGGACGCGTTCGTGCTGTTCGCGTCGATCTCCGGGATCTGGGGCGTCCGCGGCCAGGAGGCCGGCGCGGCGGCCAGTGCCTACCTGGACGCGGTGGCCGAGCGCCGCCACGCACGGGGGGCGAGCGCCCTCTGCGTCGCGTGGGGCGCCTGGGCGGAGAACACCCCGGCCTCCCTCACCCAGCACCTGCGGGTCAGCGGACTGCCCGTCATGGACGCCGGGCGGGCGCTGTCGGCGCTGCGCCGGGCCGTCACGGACGGCGCGCCCACCGCCACGGTGGTCGACGTGGCCTGGGACCGGTTCGCGCCGGCCTTCACCCAGGGCCGCCCGAACCCGTTCCTCGCGGAGCTGCCCGAGGCGCGCGCGGCCCTGGCCCGGGCGGCGGACGGCGCGCGGGAGCAGGCGTCCACCGCCGGCACCCTGCGGGCCGAGCTGCTCGCCCGCTCCACCGCCGACCAGGCCGAGGCGCTGCTGTCGCTGGTGCACACCGAGGTGGCCGCCGTGCTCGGCCACCCGGACACCAGCGACATCCCGGCGGCTCACGCGTTCAAGGACCTCGGCTTCGACTCGCTGACCGCCGTCGACCTGCGCAACCAGCTCAAGGCCGCCACCGGTCTGGCCCTGCCGGCCACGCTGGTCTTCGACTACCCGACCCCGGCGGCGCTCGCCGCCCACCT
Organism: Kitasatospora sp. NPDC008050; assembly: GCF_042957465.1. Classification (NCBI taxonomy): domain Bacteria; kingdom Bacillati; phylum Actinomycetota; class Actinomycetes; order Kitasatosporales; family Streptomycetaceae; genus Kitasatospora; species Kitasatospora sp. NPDC008050. The sequence goes on along the minus strand of NZ_JBIBIJ010000013.1, from coordinate 149,736 downwards.
GCGGGCCGAACTGCTCGGCGCCGAAGAGCAGGAGAGCGGAGCCCCGGCGGAGCCCGGCTCGGCCGACGACGCCGACGATCCGATCGTGATCGTCGGCATGGGCTGCCGCTATCCCGGTGGCGTCCGCTCGCCCGAGGACCTGTGGGAGCTGCTGCTCGCGCGGGTCGACGCGATCGGCTCGTTCCCGACCGACCGCGGCTGGGACCTCGACCGGCTGGCCCGGGGCGACCGGGACGGGCGCGGCCGCAGCGTGACCCGCCACGGCGGATTCCTCTACGACGTGGCGGACTTCGACGCCGCCTTCTTCGGTGTTGCGCCGCGCGAGGCGCTGGTGGTCGACCCGCAGCAGCGGATCGTGCTGGAGACCGCCTGGGAGGCGCTGGAACGCGCCGGGATCGACCCGGTGGGCCTGCGCGGCGGCGGCACCGGTGTGTTCATCGGCGGCGGCAGCGGCGACTACCGGCCCGCCGCCGGCCAGCTCGGCCACGTGCAGACCGCCCAGTCGGCCAGCCTGCTGTCCGGTCGGCTCTCCTACACCCTCGGCCTCGAAGGGCCCTCGGTGACCGTCGACACGGCCTGCTCCTCCTCGCTGGTGGCGCTGCACCTGGCCGCCCAGGCGCTGCGCGCTGGGGAGTGCTCGATGGCGCTGGCCGGCGGGGTGACCGTGATGTCCACCCCGGTGGGCTTCATCGAGTTCGGGGAGATGGGCGCGCTCTCGCCGGACGGGCGCTGCCGGGCCTTCGCCGACTCGGCGACCGGCACCGGCTGGTCCGAGGGCGTCGGCGTGCTGGTCCTGGAGAAGCTCTCGCAGGCCCGCCGCCAGGGGCACCAGGTGCTCGCGGTGCTGCGCGGCTCGGCGATCAACCAGGACGGCGCGTCCAACGGCATCACGGCGCCCAACGGCCCGTCACAGCGGCGCGTCATCCGCCGGGCCCTGGGCAACGCCGGCCTCACGGCCGCGGACGTGGACGCCGTCGAGGCGCACGGGACCGGGACCACGCTCGGCGACCCGATCGAGGCCCAGGCCCTGCTGACCACCTACGGCCGCGACCGGGACCCGCAGCGTCCGCTGCTGCTCGGCGCGATCAAGTCCAACATCGGCCACACCCAGGCCGCCTCGGGCGTCGCCGGTGTGATCAAGATGGTGCTGGCCATGCGGCACGGCGTGCTGCCGGGAACGCTGCATCTGGACGAGCCGTCCTCGCACGTCGACTGGTCGGCGGGCGCGGTCGAACTGCTCACCGTACAGACCGCGTGGCCGGCCACCGACCGGCCGCGCCGCGCCGGGGTCTCGGCCTTCGGGGCGAGCGGCACCAACGCGCACGTGATCCTGGAACAGGCCCCGGCGACCGAGCCCGAGGCCGCGACGCAGCCGGCTCCGGTCACCCCCGCGGTGCTGCCGGTCACGCTGTCCGCCGTCACGCCCGAGGCGCTGCGTGCCCAGGCCGGCCGGCTGGTCGCCCACCTGGCCGCACACCCCGACCTGGCCGTCACCGACCTCGGGCACTCGCTGGCCACCACCCGATCGGCCTTCGAGCACCGGGCCACCGTGCTGGCCGGCGACCGCGCGGAGCTGCTGCGCGGTCTCACCGCCCTCACCCACGGCCGAGGCGCGGCGCACCTGGTGCGGGGCCGGGCGGCCCGGCGCGGCCGGACCGCCTTCCTGTTCTCCGGGCAGGGCGCTCAGCGGGTGGGCATGGGCCGGGAACTGTACGGCCGGTTCCCGGTGTTCGGGCAGGCCCTGGACGCGGTGCTGGCCCACTTCGACGCGCTGCTCGACCGCCCGCTGCGGGACGTGCTGTTCGCGCCCGCCGGCACGGCCGAGGCCGCGCTGCTCGACGACACCGGCTGCACCCAGCCCGCCCTCTTCGCCATCGAGGTGGCGCTGTTCCGCCTCGTCGAGTCCTGGGGCATCAGGCCGGACTTCCTGGCCGGGCACTCGGTCGGCGAGATCGCGGCGGCCCACCTGGCCGGGGTGTTCTCGCTGGCGGACGCCTGCTCCCTGGTGGCGGCCCGGGCCCGGCTGATGGCCGCGCTCCCCGCCGGCGGCGCGATGGTCGCCGTCCGGGCCACCGAACAGGAGGCGCTCGCCCGCCTGACCGGCGGGGTCTCGCTGGCGGCGGTCAACGGCCCGCAGGCCGTGGTGATCGCCGGTGACGAGCCCGAGGTCCTGCGGATCGCCGCCGACTTCGAGGCGGCCGGGCGCAAGACTAGGCGTTTGCGGGTGAGCCATGCATTTCACTCCGTACACATGGACGCGATGCTGGAGGACTTCGAGCGGGTCGCCCGGGGCCTGGCCTACCACGCCCCGAGCGTGCCGCTGGTGTCCAACGTGACCGGTGAGCCGGCCACGGCCGAGCTGGTCGGCGCCCCCGGGTACTGGGTGCGCCACGTCCGGGAGACCGTCCGCTTCGGCGACGGCGTGCGCGCCCTGGCCGCACACGGCGTGACCCGGTTCCTCGAACTCGGCCCGGACGGCGCCCTGACCGCGATGGTGGCGGACTGCCTCGGCGCCGAGTCCGAGCCGACGGACCGGCCCGTGCTCGCCGTACCGGCCCTGCGCCGGGACCGCGGCGAGGAGGCCTGCGTGCTCACCGCGCTGGCCCGACTGCAGGCCGACGGCCTGGACCCGCGCTGGTCCGGGGTCTTCGAGGGCACCGGCGCCCGCCGGGTCGACCTGCCGACCTACGCCTTCCAGCACGAGCGCTTCTGGCTGCAGGCCGCCGAGGCCGACACCGCCACTCAAGTCCGCTCCGAGGACGAGGAGTTCTGGACCGCGGTCGGCGCCGAGGCCTTCGACACCCTGGCCGGCACCCTCGACGTGGACGGTGACGCGCTCGCCAAGGTGCTGCCCGCCCTGCGGGACTGGCGCAGCCGGCGTGGCGAGCAGGCCACGGTGGACGGCTGGCGCCAGCGGATCGGCTGGCGGCCGCTGAACGGCGCGCACGCCGGTGCCCTGTCCGGGACCTGGCTCGCCGTCATCCCGGCGGAGCGCGCCGAGGAGGAGTGGATCGCCGCGGCCGTCGGCCTGCTCGGGCCCGACACCGTGCGCTTGACGGCCGACGCCGACACCGACCGGGAGGCCCTGGCCAAGCGGCTGCGCGAAGCGGCCGAGGAGGCCGGTGGTTTCGCCGGAGTCGTCTCGCTGCTCGCGCTCGACGAGTCGCCCGCCGTTTCCGCTGCCGCTGCCGCTGCCGCTGCCGCTGCCGTTTCCGTTTCCGTCTCCGCTGCCGCACCGGCGGACGGCACGGCGCCGGTGGGCGTGTCCGGCACGGCCACCCTGCTGCAGGCGCTCGGCGACGCCGGGATCGCCGCACCCCTGTGGTGCGTCACCCGGGGCGCGCAGGCGGTGTCGCCCGATGAGCCGGTGACCGGCCTCCGCCAGGCCGGGGTCTGGGGCCTGGGCCGGGTCGCGGCACTGGAGTACCCGCAGCGCTGGGGCGGTCTGATCGACCTGCCCGAGGAGCTCGACCGGCGCTCGGGCGCCCGGTTCGCCGGCTTCCTGGCGAACCCCGACGGGGAGGACCAGGTCGCGGTGCGCCCCTCGGCGCTCTACGGCCGCCGCCTCGGCCAACTGCCCGCCGGCGGTGCGCCGGTGCGCACCTGGGACCCGGCCGGCACCGTCCTGATCACCGGCGGCACCGGCGCCCTCGGCGCCCACGTCGCCCGGAAGCTCGCCGAGCAGGGCGCGCGGCACCTGGTGCTGCTCGGCCGGCGCGGCCCGGCCGCCCCCGGGGCGGCGGAGCTGCGGGCCGAGCTGACCGCCGCCGGGGCCCGCGTCACCATCGCGGCCTGCGACGCCGCCGACCGCGACGCGCTCACCGCCGTGCTCGCCGCCGTCCCCGCGGACGCGCCGCTCACCGCGGTCGTGCACGCGGCCGGCGTGGTCGACGACGGCGTGCTCGACAGCCTCACCCCGGCCCGCTTCGAACCGGTCTTCCGGGCCAAGGCCGCAGCCGCGCTGCTGCTGGACGAACTGACGAGGGACCAGGACCTGGCGGTGTTCGCCCTCTTCTCCTCCGCCTCCGCGGCGGTCGGCAACCCCGGGCAGGGCAACTACGCGGCGGCCAACGCCGTGCTGGACGCGCTGGCCGAGCGGCGCCGGGCCCAGGGCCTGGCCGCCACCTCGATCGCCTGGGGCGCCTGGGGCGGGGACGGCATGGCCGCCACCGACCGGGCGGCCGGCGCGGCCCAGCGGACCGGGATCCGGCCGCTCGACCCCGACCTGGCGGTGCTGGCGCTGCGGCAGGCGGTCATGGACCCCGAGCCGACGACGGTCGTCTCCGACGTCGAACCGGCGGTGTTCCTGCGCGCGTTCACGGCCGTGCGGCCCAGCCGGCTGCTCGCCGAACTCCCGGGCCAGGCCGGGCTGCCGGCTTCCGGGGCCGGACCGCGTGACGGCGGACCGTCGGCCGGGCCCGCCCTGCGCGAGGAGCTGGCCGGGCTCTCCCGGGCCCGCCGATCCGCGGTCGTGCTCCGGCTGGTCCGTGGCCGGGCGGCCGAGGTGCTGGGCCACCCGACCGCGGACCTGGTCGGCGCGGACAAGGCGTTCCGCGACCTCGGCTTCGACTCGCTGGGGGCGGTGGAGCTGCGCAACCAGCTCAACGCCGCCACCGGGCTGAGCCTGTCCGCGACGCTCGTCTTCGACCACCCGACACCGGCCGAACTGGCCGAGCACATCCTGCGGGAGCTGCTGCCGGGCGGCCGGGAGGAGCAGCCCGGGCAGGTCGAGGAACTCGACCAGGCGCGGATCCGGACCCTGCTCGCCTCGGTCTCCGTCGCCCAACTGCGCCGGATCGGAGTGCTGGAACCGCTGCTGAAACTGGCCGCCACCCAGGACACCGAGCAGGGCGCCGGGCACGGTTCCGGGCAGGGCGCCGGGCACGGTTCCGGGGCCGAGGACGCCTTCGACGAGTCGATCGACGCGATGGACGTCGAGGACCTGGTGCAGGCGGCCCTGCAGCACACCTCTGACCACGAGCAGGACTGACGGAGCGGAACCATGACCACACCCACCGACAAGGTTGTCGAAGCCCTCCGGTCCTCGATGAAGGAGACCGAACGGCTCCGGCGCCAGAACCGGAGCCTCGTCGCCGCGGCGACCGAACCCATCGCCGTGGTCGGGATCGGCTGCCGGTACCCCGGTGGGGTGGCATCCCCGGAGGACCTCTGGGAGCTGGTGGCGGCCGGCACCGACGCGATGTCCGGCTTCCCGGCCGACCGAGGCTGGGATCTCGACGCCCTCCGCACGGCCGGGGTCGACGAACGGGGCACCAGCGTCAGCCGCCGCGGCGGCTTCCTCGACTCCGTGGCCGGCTTCGACGCCGACTTCTTCGGCATCTCGCCGCGCGAGGCCGTCACCATGGACCCGCAGCAGCGGCTGCTGCTGGAGACCTCGTGGGAGGCCTTCGAGCGGGCCGGGATCGACCCGGTGACGCTGCGCGGCAGCCGGACCGGTGTCTTCGTCGGCACCAACGGCCAGGACTACGCCTACCTCCTGGTCCGGGGCCTGGACGACGCCACCGGCGACATCGGCACCGGAATCGCGGCCAGCGCCGCCTCCGGCCGCATCTCCTACGAGCTGGGGCTCGAAGGCCCCGCCGTCACGGTCGACACGGCCTGCTCGTCCTCCCTGGTCGCCCTGCACTGGGCGGTGCAGTCCCTGCGGTCCGGCGAGTGCTCGCTCGCGCTGGCCGGCGGCGTCAACGTCATGTCGACGCCCGGCTCCCTGCTGGAGTTCAGCCGGCAGGGCGGGTTGGCCTCGGACGGCCGGTGCAAGGCGTTCGCGGAGGCGGCGGACGGCACGGGGTGGTCCGAGGGTGCCGGTGTGCTGGTGCTGGAGCGGCTCTCGGATGCCCGGCGCAACGGGCACGAGGTGTTGGCGGTGGTGCGCGGCAGCGCGGTGAACCAGGACGGTGCGTCCAACGGCTTCACGGCGCCGAACGGGCCCTCGCAGCAGCGGGTGATCCGGCAGGCGCTGGCCGGTGCCGGTCTGACGGCGGCGGATGTCGATGTGGTGGAGGGGCACGGGACGGGGACGCCGCTGGGTGACCCGATCGAGGCGCAGGCGCTGCTGGCGACCTACGGCCAGGAGCGCGAACACCCGCTCTATCTGGGCTCGATCAAGTCGAACATCGGTCATGCGCAGGCGGCGGCCGGTGTCGCCGGTGTGATCAAGATGGTCATGGCGATGCGGCACGGGGTGCTGCCGAAGACGCTGCACGTGGACGCGCCGTCCTCGCACGTCGACTGGTCGGCCGGTGCGGTCGAGCTGCTGACGCGGGAGGCGCGGGCTTGGCCCGAGGTGGGTCGGGTGCGGCGGGCCGGGGTGTCCTCGTTCGGTATCAGTGGGACGAACGCGCATGTGATCGTGGAGCAGGCGCCGGTCGTCGGGGAGGTGGATACGGAGGTTGCCGCAGCGCCGGGGGTGGTGCCGTGGGTGGTGTCGGGCCGGACGGAGGCTGCGTTGGACGCGCAGTTGGGGCGGGTGTCCACGCTGGCCGGGCGGTCGCCGGTGGATGTGGGGTTGTCGTTGGCGGGGCGGACGGCGTTCTGGTGCCGGGCGGTGCTGGTGGACGGTGTGGAGGTGGCGCGGGGGCGGGCCGGTGAGCGTTCGTTGGCGGTGCTGTTCTCGGGGCAGGGCGCGCAGCGTCTGGGGATGGGGCGGGAGTTGTATGCCCGGTTCCCGGTGTTCGCCGAGGCGTTCGATGCGGTGTGTGCGGAGCCGGGGTTCGCGTCGGTGCGGGAGGTGGTCTGGGGCGCGGACGTCGAGTTGCTGGAGCGGACGGTGCATGCCCAGGCGGGGTTGTTCGCGGTCGAGGTGGCGTTGTTCCGGTTGGTCGAGTCGTTGGGTGTGCGGGCGGAGTTCGTGGGTGGGCATTCGATTGGTGAGGTGGCGGCCGCGCATGTGGCCGGGGTCTTCTCGTTGGCGGATGCGTGTGCGTTGGTGGCTGCGCGTGGTCGGTTGATGGAGGCGTTGCCGGCTGGTGGTGCGATGGTGGCGGTGCGGGCGACCGAGGAGGAGGTGCTGCCGCTGCTGGGTGAGGTGGTGTCGATCGCGGCTGTCAACGGTCCGTTGTCCGTGGTCGTGTCCGGTGCCGAGGCGCAGGTGTTGCGGATCGCTGAGGGATTTGCCGCGCAGGGGCGGAAGACGGCTCGTCTCGCGGTGAGTCACGCTTTCCACTCGCCGTTGATGGATCCGATGCTGGCGGAGTTCCGTGCGGTGGTCGAGGGGCTGTCGTACAGTGCGCCGGGGATCGCGCTGGTGTCGAATGTGACGGGTGAGCTGGCGACGCCCGAGCTGGTGTGTTCGCCGGAGTACTGGGTGCGGCATGTCCGGGAGGCCGTTCGCTTTTCGGACGGCGTGCGGGCGTTGGCGGCTGAGGGCGCCTCGGCGTTCCTGGAGCTCGGCCCCGACGGGGTGCTGACCGGCCTGGTGCAGCTGACGCTGGACCAGGACACGGTGGCGGAACCGGTCCTTCGCAAGGGGCGCGCCGAGGAGAGCGCCCTGGTCACGGCTCTGGCCCGGCTGCACGTGTCGGGCGTGGCCGTCGACTGGGCCCGGGTCTTCGACGGCACCGGCGCGCGCCGGGTCGACCTGCCCACCTACGCCTTCCAACACGAGCGCCACTGGCCGACCTTGGCGCCGGCCGTGGGCGACGTGACGGCCGTGGGACTCTTCAATGCCGAGCACCCGCTGTTGGGTGCGGCGATCCCGCTGGCCGGGTCCGACGCGGTGGTGTTCACCAGCAGGCTCTCCTCCCGGACCCACCCATGGCTGGCGGAGTACGCCGTGGACGGCGAGGTGACCTTCCCGGCCACCGGCTTCCTGGAGCTGGCCATCCGCGTGGGCGACCACGTCGGCTGCGACCGGGTCGCGGAGCTGTCGCTCACCGCACCCCTGGTGCTCCCGGAGCGCGACGGCGTGATGGTCCAGGTGCGGGTGGGCGCACCCGATGGGACGGGTGCGCGCACGCTGAGCTTCTACTCGCGCGGCGAGGGGGCGCTGGACGGCCCCTGGACCGAGCATGCCTCGGGAACCCTGGCGGTGGGGGAGCGGATCGCCGACTTCGACGCGTCGGTATGGCCGCCGCGCGGTGCGGTCGCCGTGTCCGACGGTGCGTCGATGTCGGTCTGGCGGAGGGGTGAGGAGACCTTCGTCGAGGCTGCGTTGGAGGGTGCGGCCGCGCGCGACGCGGGCCGGTACGGCGTCCATCCGGCGCTGTTGGCGGTGGTGCTCGGGGAGGTCTGCGGCGAACTGGCGCCGGTGGCGTGGGGCGGTGTGTCGCTGCATGCGGCGGGTGCGCCGGTGGTGCGGGCGCGGATCGTCCGGGCCGGTGAGGATGCGGTCTCGCTCGCGGTGGTCGATGTCGAGGGCGCGCCGGTGCTCTCGGTGGAATCGCTCACGCTGGGTGTCCGGTCGGGAGGGCGGACTTCCGCGCAGGACGGGTTGCTGCGGCTGGAGTGGGTGCCGGCCGTGTCGCGTCCGGCCGCGTCCGGGGTGGTGCGTGTTGGGGTGCCGGGTGGCGAGTCGCCGTCGCTGGTGGTGGTTCCGGTGTCGGGGGCGGAGCTGGAGGTTCCGGGTGGTGTGCATGAACTCACGGTGCGGGTGCTGGGGTTGGTGCAGGAGTGGCTGGCGGGGGAGGGGGCTGCGGGGGAGCGGTTGGTGTTTGTGACGCGTGGTGCGGTGGCGGCTGGGGAGGGTGAGGTGGTGCGGGATCTGGCGGCTGGTGCGGTGTGGGGTCTGGTGCGGTCGGCGCAGTCGGAGAATCCTGAGCGGTTCGTGCTGGTGGATGTCGAGCAGGAGACGGAGGCGGAGGTGGCGGGCCTGTTGGAGGGCCTCGCTCCGCTGCTGGCTGCCGGTGAGTCGCAGTTCGTGGTGCGTGGTGGTGTGGTGCGGGTGGGTCGGTTGGCTCGGCTGGCGGCCGGTGATGTGGGGTTGTCGGTGTGGGGTGTGCCGGGGACGGTGTTGGTGACGGGTGGGACGGGTGGTCTGGGTCGTGAGGTGGCCCGGCATCTGGTGGTCGAGCATGGGGTTCGGAAGTTGTTGTTGGTGTCCCGGCGGGGGTTGGAGGCGCCGGGTGCGGTGGGGTTGCGGGCGGAGTTGTCGGGGTTGGGTGCCGAGGTGGCGGTGGTTGCGTGTGATGTGGCGGATCGTGGGGCGTTGGCCGGGGTGTTGGCGGGGGTGGGTGATCTGGTGGCGGTGGTGCACACGGCGGGTGTGCTGGACGACGGTGTGGTGACCGCGCTGACTCCGGAGCGGTTGTCGGCGGTGCTGCGGCCGAAGGTGGATGCGGCCTGGTATCTGCACGAGTTGACCGAGCACTTGGGCCTGTCGGCGTTCGTGTTGTTCTCCTCGGTTTCGGGGGTGATGGGCAGTGCGGGGCAGGGGAACTATGCGGCGGGTAACGTCTTCCTGGACTCGCTCGCGCAGTTCCGCGCCTCGCGTGGTTTGGCGGCGCAGTCGCTGGCCTGGGGCGCCTGGGCTCAGTCCGCCGGTATGACGGGGACGCTCTCCGAGGCGGAGATGCGGCGGATCGCCGCCTCCGGTGTCCCGCCGCTCACCGTCGCGCAGGGCCTGGCCCTCCTCGACGCCGCCACCGCAACCGACGAGCCCTTCCTGGTGCCCCTGGGGCGGCTCACTGGAACCGCGCAGCCGCACCGCGAGGTGCCCTCGCTCTTCCGCAACCTGGTCCGTGGTGCGCGGCGGCGGTCGGCGACCACGGTGGGCGGGGCCGGCACGGCTGCCGCCCTGGCGGCCCGGCTGCGGGGACTGCGGGACGGGGAGCGGGACCGCTTCGTCGCGGACCTGGTCCGCACCGAGGCCGCGTCCGTGCTGGGGCACGCCTCGGCCAAGGCCGTCGACGCGGGGCGCGAGTTCCGGGACCTGGGCTTCGACTCGCTGACGGCCGTGGAGCTGCGCAACCGGCTGACCTCCGTCACCGGGCTGCGCCTGCCGGCCACCCTGGTCTTCGACTACCCGACCCCCGCCGTCCTCGCCGAGCACCTGCTCGCCGAACTGCTCGACGAGCAGGGGGAGTCGAACACGCATGAGGGGGTTCCGCAGGAGATCGACGAGCCGGTGGCCATCGTCGGAATGGCCTGCCGGATGCCAGGTGGCGTGGAGACTCCCGAAGAGCTGTGGCAGCTGCTGCTCGACGGTCGCGAGGGGATGGTGGACTTCCCCACCGACCGGGGCTGGGACCTGGCCGCGCTCTTCGGCGGTGCCGGTGCGGACAGCCGCAGTGTCAGCGCGACCCGGCGCGGTGGATTCCTCACCGGGCTGGCCGAGTTCGATGCGGACATCTTCGGGATCTCGCCGCGTGAGGCGCTGGCGATGGACCCGCAGCAGCGGCTGCTGCTGGAGACGTCCTGGGAGGCGTTCGAGCAGGCGGGCATCGACCCGGTGACGCTGCGCGGCAGCCGGACCGGTGTCTTCGTCGGCAGCACGGGCCAGGACTACGCCTCGCTCGTGCTGAACTCCCGTGAGGACGTGGAAGGCCACGCCAGCACGGGACTTGCGAACAGCGTGATCTCGGGACGGGTCTCCTACACCTTCGGCCTGGAGGGCCCGGCGGTCACGCTGGACACGGCCTGCTCGTCCTCCCTGGTCGCGCTGCACCTGGCCGCCCGGTCGCTGCGCAGCGGTGAGTCCTCGCTGGCGCTGGCGGGCGGCGTGACGGTGCTCTCCACGCCGATGAGCTTTCTGGGTTTCACCCGGCAGGGCGGGCTGGCCTCGGACGGCCGGTGCAAGGCGTTCGCGGAGGCGGCGGACGGCACGGGGTGGTCCGAGGGTGTGGGTGTGCTGGTGCTGGAGCGGCTGTCGGACGCCCGGCGCAACGGGCATCCGGTGCTCGCGGTGGTGCGCGGCAGCGCGGTGAACCAGGACGGCGCGTCCAACGGCCTCACCGCGCCGAACGGGCCCTCGCAGCAGCGGGTGATCCGGCAGGCGCTGGCCGGTGCCGGCCTGGCGGCGGTGGATGTCGATGCGGTGGAGGGGCACGGGACCGGGACGCCGCTGGGTGACCCGATCGAGGCCCAGGCGCTGCTGGCGACCTACGGTCAGGAGCGGGAGCGGCCGCTCCACCTGGGCTCGATCAAGTCCAACATCGGGCACACCCAGGCGGCGGCCGGTGTCGCCGGTGTGATCAAGATGGTCATGGCGATGCGGCACGGGGTGCTGCCGAAGACGCTGCACGTGGACGCGCCGTCCTCGCACGTCGACTGGGTCCAGGGCGCGGTCGCCCTGCTGACCGAGCCGACCCCGTGGCCTGCGGTGGACCGGCCCTGGCGAGCGGGCGTCTCCTCGTTCGGGCTGAGCGGGACGAACGCGCATGTGATCGTCGAGCAGGCGCCCGTCGTGGAGGCGGCGGCGGAGGGCGTCGTGGCGTCGCTGGTGCCGGTGGTTCCGGCAGTGCCATGGGTGGTGTCCGGAAAGTCCGAGGCGGCCCTGGACGCCCAGCTGGCGCGGGCTGCTGCCCTGACCGAACTGTCGCCGCTCGACGTGGGGTTGTCGCTGGCGGGGCGCACGGCCTTCGAGTACCGGGCGGTGCTCCTGGACGGCGTCGAGGTGGCGCGCGGCCGGCGCGGCGAGCGTTCGCCGGCCGTGCTCTTCTCGGGCCAGGGTGCGCAGCGCCTCGGCATGGGGCGGGAGTTGTACGCCCGGTTCCCGGTGTTCGCCGAAGCTTTCGACGCGGTCTGCGCGGAGCCGGGGTTCGCGTCGGTGCGCGAGGTGGTCTGGGGCACGGACGCCGAACTGCTGGACCGGACGGTGCATGCTCAGACGGGCCTGTTCGCGGTCGAGGTGGCGCTCTTCCGGCTGGTCGAATCCCTCGGCGTCCGGCCGGAGTTCGTGTCCGGGCACTCGATCGGCGAGGTCGCTGCCGCGCACGTCGCCGGGGTCTTCTCGCTGGCGGATGCGTGTGTGCTGGTGGCCGCGCGTGGTCGCCTGATGCAGGCGCTGCCGACCGGTGGCGCGATGCTGGCGGTGCAGGCGACCGAGGACGAAGTCCTGCCGCTGCTCGGGGATTTCGTTTCGGTCGCGGCCGTCAACGGACCGTCGTCCGTGGTCGTCTCCGGCGCCGGCGACGCGGTGGAGACCATCCGCGCGTACTTCGAGAGCAAGCGTCGCAGGACCACGCGTCTCGCGGTGAGCCACGCCTTCCACTCGCCGTTGATGGATCCGATGCTGGCGGAGTTCCGCGCGGTCGTCGAGGGCCTGTCGTTCGGCGCGCCGGGGATCGCGCTGGTGTCGAACGTGACCGGTGCCATCGCGTCGCCCGAGCTGGTGTGTTCGCCGGAGTACTGGGTGCGGCATGTCCGGGAGACGGTCCGCTTCGCGGACGGGGTGCGGGCGTTGGCCGACGCGGGCGCTTCGGCGTTCCTGGAGCTCGGCCCCGACGGGGTGCTGACCGGCCTGACCGAGCTGACGCTCGATCAGGAGGAGCTGGCCGTCCCCGTGCTGCGCAAGGACACCGGTGAGGAGGCGGCTCTGGTCACGGGCCTGGCCCGCCTGCACGTGGCGGGTGTGGCCGTCGACTGGACCGCGTTCTTCACCGGCACCGGCGCCCGCCGGGTCGGTCTGCCCACCTACGCCTTCCAGCGCGAGCGCTACTGGCCCGTCCCGGCCGCACGGAGCGGCGATGTGAGCGGTGCGGGTCTCACCCCGGCCGAGCACCCACTGCTCGGGGCGGCGGTCTCGGTGGCCGACACGCAGGCCGTGCTGCTGACCGGCCGACTGTCGGTCGACGCTCAGCCCTGGCTCCGTGACCACCGGCTCGGCGGGGCGATGGCCCTCCCGGCCACCGCCTTCCTGGAGTTGGCGATCCGGGCCGGTGACCAGGTGGGCTGCGACCGGGTCGAGGAGCTGACCCTGGCCGAGCCGCTGCTGCTCTCCGAGGACGCGGCCACCGTGCTGCAGGTCTCGGTCGCAGCCCCCGACGAGGCCGGTCTCCGTGCGCTGCGGTGCTACGCGCGCCCGGACGGCGCGCCGGACGCTCCGTGGATCTGCCATGCCAGTGGCGCGCTGGCCCCGGACGCGCAGATGGCCCCGGACGCGTTGCCGGCATCGGCCTTCGACGCCTCGGTCTGGCCGCCCCACGATGCCCGAGCGGTGGACCTGGAGGGCTTCTACGAGCCGACGGAGAGCGGAGAGGCATTCCGGACGCTGCGGTCGGTGTGGCAACGCGGTGACGAGGTGTTCGTCGAGGCGGCGCTGTCCGGCCGGGCGGACGAGGCGCGGGCGTTCGGTCTGCACCCGGCTCTGCTGGAGGCGGCCGTGCAGGCCGTGGGCTTCGCCGGAGTCGACGACAGCGAGCGCCTGGTGCCCTCCGCCTGGGCCGGGGTGGAGCTGTATGCGACCGGTGCGTCCGTGCTCCGGCTCCGCGTGGTGAAGCTCGGCGAGGACTCGGTCGCCGTGGCGGCGGTCGACGCCGACGGTGCTCCGGTGCTGTCGGTCGCGTCGCTCGCACTGTCCGCACCAGCGGCCACGGTTGGCTCCGCCACCGATGGCAGCCGCGACGGGTTGCTGCGGCTGGAGTGGGTGCCGGCCGTGTCGCGTCCGGCCGCGTCCGGGGTGGTGCGTGTTGGGGTGCCGGGTGGTGAGTCGCCGTCGCTGGTGGTGGTTCCGGTGTCGGGGGCGGAGCTGGAGGTTCCGGGTGGTGTGCATGAACTCACGGTGCGGGTGCTGGGGTTGGTGCAGGAGTGGCTGGCGGGGGAGGGGGCTGCGGGGGAGCGGTTGGTGTTCGTGACGCGTGGTGCGGTGGCGGCTGGGGCGGGTGAGGTGGTGCGGGATCTGGCGGCTGGTGCGGTGTGGGGTCTGGTGCGGTCGGCGCAGTCGGAGAATCCTGAGCGGTTCGTGCTGGTGGATGTCGAGCAGGAGACGGAGGCGGAGGTGGCGGGCCTGTTGGAGGGCCTCGCTCCGCTGCTGGCTGCCGGTGAGTCGCAGTTCGTGGTGCGTGGTGGTGTGGTGCGGGTGGGTCGGTTGGCTCGGCTGGCGGCCGGTGATGCGGGGGTGTCGGTGTGGGGTGTGCCGGGGACGGTGTTGGTGACGGGTGGGACGGGTGGTCTGGGTCGTGAGGTGGCCCGGCATCTGGTGGTCGAGCACGGGGTTCGGAAGTTGTTGTTGGTGTCTCGGCGGGGGTTGGAGGCGCCGGGTGCGGTGGGGTTGCGGGCGGAGTTGTCGGGGTTGGGTGCGGGGGTGGCGGTGGTCGCGTGTGATGTGGCGGATCGTGGGGCGTTGGCCGGGGTGCTGGCAGAGGTGGGTGATCTGGTGGCGGTGGTGCACACCGCGGGTGTGCTGGACGACGGGGTGGTGACCTCGTTGACTCCGGAGCGGTTGTCGGGTGTGCTGCGGCCGAAGGTGGATGCGGCCTGGTATCTGCACGAGTTGACGGAGCACTTGGGCCTGTCGGCGTTCGTGTTGTTCTCCTCGGTTTCGGGGGTGATGGGCAGTGCGGGTCAGGGGAACTATGCGGCGGGTAACGTCTTCCTGGACTCGCTCGCGCAGTTCCGTGCCTCGCGTGGTTTGGCGGCGCAGTCGCTGGCCTGGGGTGCCTGGGCTCAGTCCGCCGGTATGACGGGGACGCTCTCCGAGGCGGAGATGCGGCGGATCGCTGCCTCCGGTGTCCCGCCGCTCACCGTCGCGCAGGGCCTGGCCCTCCTCGACGCCGCCACCGCAACCGACGAGCCCTACCTGGTCGCGATCGGCCGGGCCTCCGGCGCCGTGCGCATGCAGGGGCCGGTCCCCGCGCTGCTGCGCGGCCTGGTCCGGGGTACCCGGCGGACGGCGGCGAGCGGGGGAGGTGGGGCCGCGACGTCCGTGGCCCTCGCGGCCCGGCTGCGCGGCATGCGGGAGGGCGAGCGCCTTCGCGCTGTCATCGACCTGATCCGGACCGAGGGCGCCTCCGTCCTGGGGCACGCCTCCGCCAAGTCCGTCGACCCGGCACGCGAGTTCCGGGACCTGGGCTTCGACTCGCTGACGGCTGTGGAGCTGCGCAACCGGCTGACCTCGGTCACCGGGCTGCGCCTGCCGGCCACCCTGGTCTTCGACTACCCGACCCCCGCCGTCCTCGCCGAGCACCTGCTCGCCGGTCTGCTGAACGAGCACGGCGCGGCCGACGAGTACGCAGTACTGACGGAACTCGACCGCCTGAGCGCCGCGCTGACGGCAGAGGTGCCGGACGAGGTGACCAAGGCCGCGCTCTCCGTCCGCCTGCGCCGGATGCTGGAGAGCTTGCAGGGCAACGAGCTGGACACCTCGGCGAGCAGCGTCGCCGAACGGATGGAGTCCGCGAGCGCGGACGAGGTTCTCGCATTCATCGACAACGAGCTCGGCCGTCTGAGCGACCGCTGATCCGGTCCTCACCACCACAGGAAGGTTCCTCTCCACCATGCCGAACGACAGCAAGCTCGTTGACTACCTCAAGTGGGTCACGGCGGACCTGCACCAGACCCGCCAACGGTTGCTGGAGGTCGAGTCGGGCAAGCAGGAGCCGATCGCCATCGTCGGCATGGCGTGCCGGCTGCCGGGCGGGGTGGGCTCCCCGGAGGACCTCTGGCAGCTGCTCGCCGAGGGGCGGGACGGAGTCGCGGCGTTCCCCACGGACCGCGGCTGGAACCTGGCGGCCCTGGCCGGTGACGGGGACGGCAGCAGCGCGGCGCTGGAGGGCGGCTTCGTCGACGCGAGTGCCTTCGACGCGGAGTTCTTCGGGATCTCGCCGCGTGAGGCCATGGCGATGGACCCGCAGCAGCGGCTGCTGCTGGAGACCTCGTGGGAGGCCTTCGAGCGGGTCGGCATCGACCCGGTGACGCTGCGCGGCAGCCGGACCGGTGTCTTCGTCGGCACAGCCGGGGTGGACTACGTCGGTGTGGTGATGAACTCCCTGGAGGACGTCGAAGGCCACGCCACGACCGGGCTCACGGCGAGCGTGCTGTCGGGCCGGATCTCCTACGCGCTGGGTCTGGAGGGCCCGGCGGTCACGCTGGACACGGCCTGCTCGTCCTCCCTGGTCGCTCTGCACCTCGCCGCGCACTCGCTGCGGTCCGGCGAGTGCACGCTGGCGCTGGCGGGTGGCGTGACGGTGCTCTCGACCCCGATGAGCTTCTCGGGTTTCACCCGGCAGGGCGGGTTGGCCTCGGACGGCCGGTGCAAGGCGTTCGCGGAGGCGGCGGACGGCACGGGGTGGTCCGAGGGTGTCGGCGTGCTGGTGCTGGAGCGGCTCTCGGATGCCCGGCGCAACGGGCACGAGGTGTTGGCGGTGGTGCGCGGCAGCGCGGTGAACCAGGACGGCGCGTCCAACGGCCTCACCGCGCCGAACGGGCCTTCGCAGCAGCGGGTGATCCGGCAGGCGCTGGTGAGCGCCGGTCTGACGGCGGCGGATGTCGATGTGGTGGAGGGGCACGGGACGGGGACGCCGCTGGGTGACCCGATCGAGGCGCAGGCGCTGCTGGCGACCTACGGCCAGGAGCACTCTGCGGAGCGGCCGTTGCTGCTCGGTTCGCTGAAGTCGAACATCGGTCACACGCAGGCGGCCGCGGGTGTGGCGGGTGTGATCAAGACGGTGCTGGCGATGCGGCACGGCATGCTGCCGAAGTCGCTGCACATCGACCGGCCGTCCTCGCACGTCGACTGGTCGGCCGGTGCGGTGGAGCTGCTGACGGAGACAGTGGCGTGGCCGCAGGGCGAGGGGCCGCGGCGGGCGGCGGTGTCGGCGTTCGGTATCAGTGGGACGAACGCGCATGTGATCGTGGAGCAGGCGCCGGTCGTGGAGGAGGTGGCCGAGCCGTCTGTGGTGGTGCCCTCGGTGGTGCCGTGGGTGGTGTCGGGCCGGACGGAGGCTGCGTTGGACGCGCAGTTGGGGCGGGTGTCCACGCTGGCCGGGCGGTCGCCGGTGGATGTGGGGTTGTCGTTGGCGGGGCGGACGGCGTTCGGGTGCCGGGCGGTGCTGGTGGACGGTGTGGAGGTGGCGCGGGGGCGGGCCGGTGAGCGTTCGTTGGCGGTGCTGTTCTCGGGGCAGGGCGCGCAGCGTCTGGGGATGGGGCGGGAGTTGTATGCCCGGTTCCCGGTGTTCGCCGAGGCTTTCGATGCGGTGTGTGCGGAGCCGGGGTTCGCGTCGGTGCGGGAGGTGGTCTGGGGCGCGGACGTCGAGTTGCTGGAGCGGACGGTGCATGCCCAGGCGGGGTTGTTCGCGGTCGAGGTGGCGTTGTTCCGGTTGGTCGAGTCGTTGGGTGTGCGGGTGGAGTTCGTGGGTGGGCATTCGATTGGTGAGGTGGCGGCCGCGCATGTGGCCGGGGTCTTCTCGTTGGCGGATGCGTGTGCGTTGGTGGCTGCGCGTGGTCGGTTGATGGAGGCGTTGCCGGCTGGTGGTGCGATGGTGGCGGTGCGGGCGACCGAGGAGGAGGTGCTGCCGCTGCTGGGTGAGTTGGTGTCGATCGCGGCTGTCAACGGTCCGTCGTCCGTGGTTGTGTCCGGTGCCGAGGCGCAGGTGTTGCGGATCGCTGAGGGATTTGCCGCGCAGGGGCGGAAGACGGCTCGTCTCGCGGTGAGTCACGCTTTCCACTCGCCGTTGATGGATCCGATGCTGGCGGAGTTCCGCGCGGTGGTCGAGGGGCTGTCGTACGGCGCGCCGGGGATCGCGCTGGTGTCGAATCTGACCGGTGCCATCGCGTCGCCCGAGCTGGTGTGTTCGCCGGAGTACTGGGTCCGGCACGTGCGCGAGGCGGTCCGCTTCGCCGACGGCGTGCGGGCGATGGCCGACGCGGGCGCGAACGCGTTCCTGGAGCTCGGCCCCGACGGGGTGCTGACGGGCCTGGTGCAGCTGACGCTGGACCAGGACACGGTGGCGGAACCGGTCCTTCGCAAGGGGCGCGCCGAGGAGAGCGCCCTGGTCACGGCTCTGGCCCGGCTGCACGTGTCGGGCGTGGCCGTCGACTGGGCGGAGCTCTTCACGGTCACCGGCGCCCGCCGGACCGACGTCCCCACCTACCCTTTCCAGCACGAGAAGTACTGGCCGAGGCCTGCCGCACACCGGGGTGACGTGACCGGCGCGGGGCTGCTGCCCGCAGAGCACCCGCTGCTCGGCGCGACCGTTGCCCTGGCGAACTCCGAGGGCGTGCTCTTCACCGGACGGCTGTCGCCGACGGCACACCCGTGGCTGGCCGAACACACCGTGGCCGGGGTGGTGTCCTTCCCGGCGACGGGCTTCCTGGAACTGGCCGTCCGGGCCGGTGACTTCGTCGGCTGCGACCGTGTCGAGCAGTTCGCGCTGACCGCGCCGCTGGTGCTGGCCGAGGACAGCGCGGTGACGGTCCAGGTGTGGCTGGGCGCGCCCGACGAGGCGGGTGCGCGAACGGTGCGGCTCTTCTCGCGCGGTGACGTCGTGGAGGGCCCGTGGACCGAGCATGCCTCCGGTCTGCTGGTCACGGGGGAGCGGATCGCGGACTTCGACGCGGCGCCGTGGCCGCCACGTGGCGCGGCCATCGTCACTGACGATCCGTCAGCAACGGTATGGCACCAGGGTGAGGAGATCTACGTCGAGGCCCGGCTGGCGGGCGAGACGGCCCGGGATGCCCAGCAGTACGGGATCCACCCGGCGTTGCTCGCGGCGGTGGTGCGAGCCGCCGACGAGGATCTCGTGCCGGTGGCGTGGGACGGTGTGTCGCTGCATGCGGCGGGTGCGTCGGTGGTGCGGGCGCGGATCGTCCGGGCCGGCGAGGACGCGGTGTCGCTCGCGGTGGTCGATGTCGAGGGCGCGCCGGTGCTCTCGGTGGAGAGCCTCGCCCTCGGGGCCGCGTCGGCGTCGCCCCTGTCCCTGGCCGACGCCGGCCGGGACGGGTTGCTGCGGCTGGAGTGGGTGCCGGCCACGGCGCGTCAGGTGGTGGGAACGGCCCGGTGCGTGACGCTGGGTGCCGAGGTGTCGTACCTGGCGGATGTGCCGGCGGACGCGGAGCTGGTGGTGGTTCCGGTGTCGGGCGCGGGCATCGACGTGGCGGGTGAGGCGCATGAACTGGCGGCATGGGTACTGGGGTTGGTGCGGGAGTGGCTGGCGGGGGAGCGGCGGGCGCGGCTGGTGTTCGTGACGCGCAACGCGGTGCGGGCCGATGCGGGCGAGACGGTGCGGGATCTGGCGGCCGGCGCGGTGTGGGGTCTGGTGCGGTCGGCGGAGTCGGAGAACCCGGGCCGGTTCCTGCTGGTGGACTTGGACGGTGACGGTGAGTTGCCGGTCGCCGGGGTGTTGGCGGCGGGCGAGTCGCAGGTGGTGGTGCGTGGTGGTGTGGTGCGGGTGGGTCGGTTGGCTCGGCTGGCGGCCGGTGATGCGGGGTCGTCGGTGTGGGGTGTGCCGGGGACGGTGTTGGTGACGGGTGGGACGGGTGGTCTGGGTCGTGAGGTGGCCCGGCATCTGGTGGTCGAGCATGGGGTTCGGAAGTTGTTGTTGGTGTCCCGGCGGGGGCTGGACGCGCCGGGGGCGGTGGGGTTGCGGGCGGAGTTGTCGGGGTTGGGTGCGGAGGTGGCGGTGGTTGCGTGTGATGTGGCGGATCGTGGGGCGTTGGCCGGGGTGTTGGCGGAGGTGGGTGATCTGGTGGCGGTGGTGCACACGGCGGGTGTGCTCGACGACGGGGTGGTGACCGCGCTGACTGCGGAGCGGTTGTCGGCGGTGCTGCGGCCGAAGGTGGATGCGGCCTGGTATCTGCACGAGTTGACGGAGCACTTGGGCCTGTCGGCGTTCGTGTTGTTCTCCTCGGTTTCGGGGGTGATGGGCAGTGCGGGTCAGGGGAACTATGCGGCGGGTAACGTCTTCCTGGACTCGCTCGCGCAGTTCCGTGCCTCGCGTGGTTTGGCGGCGCAGTCGCTGGCCTGGGGTGCCTGGGCGCCCTCGGCCGGTATGACGGGGACGCTCTCCGAGGCGGAGATGCGGCGGATCGCCGCCTCCGGTGTCCCGCCGCTCACCGTCGCGCAGGGCCTGGCCCTCCTCGACGCCGCCACCGCAACCGACGACCCCTTCCTGGTCGCGCTCGGCCCGCTCGCGACCGCGGGCACACCGCGTCCGCGGGGCGAGGTGCCGACCATGTTCCGCGGCCTGGTCCGGGGCGGGCGGCGGATGGCCGCCACCACCGCAGGCGGGGCCGGAACGGCGCTGGCGCTCACCGCCCGGCTGTGGGAACTGCGGGAGACCGAGCGGATCCGTCACCTGGTCGACCTGGTCCGCGCCGAGGCCGCCTCCGTGCTGGGGCACGCCTCCGCGCAGGCCATCGGCGCCGAACGGGACTTCCACGACCTGGGCCTGGACTCGCTGACCGCGCTCGAACTGCGCAACCGGATGACCTCGGTCACCGGACTGCGCCTGCCGGCCACCCTGGTCTTCGACTACCCCACCCCCACCGTCCTCGCCGAGCACCTGCTCGCCGAACTGCTCGACGAGCACGGTGACGTGACCATCCCCACGGCCGTGGCGGCGGGGCTCTCGGACGACCCCGTCGCGATCGTCGGCATGGCCTGCCGCCTGCCGGGCGGGATCGCCTCCCCGGAGGAGCTCTGGCGGCTGGTCCTCGAAGGCCGGGAGGGGATCGCCGACTTCCCCGCCGACCGGGGCTGGGACCTGGACACGCTGCAGCGTGGTGGCCAGGACGGCCGCGGCCGCAGCGCCACGGCCAAGGGCGGATTCCTGCACGGAGTGGCCGAGTTCGACGCCGGCTTCTTCGGGATCTCGCCGCGTGAGGCGATGGCGATGGACCCGCAGCAGCGCCTGCTCCTGGAGACCTCCTGGGAGGCGATCGAGCGCGCCGCGATCGACCCCGCGAGCCTGCGCGGCAGCGCGACCGGTGTCTTCGTCGGGACCGGCGGCCAGGACTACCTCATGCTGGTGATGAACTCCCGGGAGGACATCGAGGGGCACGCCAGTACGGGTCTCGCCGCCAGTGTGGTCTCCGGTCGCGTCTCGTACACCTTCGGGCTGGAGGGCCCGGCGGTCACCGTCGACACGGCCTGCTCGTCCTCGCTGGTGGCGATGCACCTCGCCGCCCAGTCGCTGCGCAGCGGCGAGTGCTCGCTCGCCCTGGCGGGTGGCGTTACGGTGATGTCCTCCTCGCTGGGCTTCCCGGGTTTCACCCGGCAGGGCGGGTTGGCCTCGGACGGCCGGTGCAAGGCGTTCGCGGAGGCGGCGGACGGCACGGGGTGGTCCGAGGGTGTCGGTGTGCTGGTGCTGGAGCGGCTCTCGGATGCCCGGCGCAACGGGCACGAGATCTTGGCGGTGGTGCGCGGCAGCGCGGTGAACCAGGACGGTGCGTCCAACGGCCTGACCGCGCCGAACGGGCCTTCGCAGCAGCGGGTGATCCGCCAGGCACTGGCGAACGCCGGTCTGGCGGCCGGTGAGGTGGACGCGGTCGAGGGCCACGGCACGGGCACCACGCTGGGCGACCCGATCGAGGCGCAGGCGCTGCTGGCGACGTACGGCCAGGAGCGGGCGGAGGGGCGGCCGTTGCTGCTCGGTTCGCTGAAGTCGAACATCGGTCACACGCAGGCGGCCGCGGGTGCGGCGGGTGTGATCAAGATGGTCATGGCGATGCGGCACGGTGTGCTGCCGAAGTCGCTGCACATCGACCAGCCGTCCTCGCACGTCGACTGGTCGGCCGGTGCGGTGGAGCTGCTGACGGAGGCGGTGACGTGGCCGCAGGGCGAGGAGCCCCGTCGGGCGGCGGTGTCGGCGTTCGGGATCAGCGGGACGAACGCGCATGTGATCGTCGAGCAGGCACCGGCCGTCGAGCAGGCGGCCGACCAGTCGGTCCTGACGCCCGCGGTGGTGCCCTGGGTCGTGTCGGGCAAGTCCGAGGCGGCGTTGGACGCGCAGCTGGCACGGGCCGCTGCCCTGACCGAACTGTCGCCGGTCGACGTGGGGTTGTCGCTGGCGGAGCGCACGGCCTTCGAGTGCCGGGCGGTGCTGCTGGATGGCGCCGAGGTGGCGCGCGGGACGGCAGCGGATCGCTCCCTGGTGGTGCTCTTCTCCGGACAGGGCACGCAACGTCTGGGCTTGGGGCGGGAGTTGTACGCCCGGTTCCCGGTGTTCGCGGACGCCTTCGACGCGGTCTGCGCGGAGCCGGACTTCGCGTCGGTGCGCGAGGTGCTGTGGGGTACTGACGCCGAGCTGCTGGACCGGACCGTGCACGCGCAGGCCGGGCTGTTCGCCGTGGAGGTGGCGCTCTTCCGGCTGGTCGAATCCCTGGGCGTGCGGCCGCAGTTCGTCGCCGGGCACTCCATCGGTGAGGTCGCCGCCGCGCATGTGGCCGGCGTCCTCTCGCTGGCCGACGCCTGCGCCCTGGTGGCCGCCCGTGGTCGCCTGATGCAGGCGCTCCCGGCCGGCGGTGCGATGGTCGCGCTCGAAGCAACCGAGTCCGAAGTCCTTCCGCTGCTCGGCGAGTGGGTGTCCATCGCAGCTGTCAACGGGCCGTCGTCCGTGGTCGTCTCCGGCGCGCAGGAGGCCGTGGCGGCAGTCCGCGCCCACGTGGAGCAGCTGGGCCGCAGGACCACCCCGCTGCCGGTCGGCCACGCTTTCCACTCGCCGCTGATGGACCCGATGCTGGCGGAGTTCCGCACGGTCGTCGAGCGCCTTTCGTACGGCGCGCCGCAGATCCCGCTGGTGTCGAATCTGACCGGTGCCATCGCGACGCCCGAGCTGCTGTGCTCCCCGGAGTACTGGGTCCGGCACGTGCGCGAGGCGGTCCGCTTCGCCGACGGCGTGCGGGCGATGGCCGACGCGGGCGCGAACGCCTTCCTGGAGCTCGGCCCCGACGGGGTGCTCACCGCCCTGGCCCGGCAGAGCCTGGACGAGCACAGCGTGGCCGCCCCGGTCCTGCGCAAGGACCGCGCCGAGGAGAGCACCCTGCTCACCGGCCTCGCCCGGCTGCACGTCGCGGGCGTCGCCGTCGACTGGGCCCGGGTCTTCGCCGGCACCGGCGCCCGCCGCACCGTGCTCCCCACCTACGCCTTCCAGCACGAGCGCTACTGGCCGGACACCCGCCCGGCCGCGGACCGGGCGCAGGGCGGCGGCGAGGACCCGCTCGACGCACGGTTCTGGGCCGCCGTGGACGGCGAGGCCCTGGACGCGCTCGCGGCGGACCTCGACGTGGACACCGAGGCCCTCGGCGCTGTGCTGCCCGCGCTGTCCTCCTGGCGGCGCCACCGCCGTGATCAGTCGCTGCTGGACGCGCTGCGCTTCCACGAGTCGTGGCAGCCGCTGTCGGGAGTGTCCGTGCTCCGGCCCGGCGGTGCGTGGCTGGTCGTCGTCCCGGCGCACTGCGCCGACGAGGCGTGGACGGCGGCCGTGACCGAGGCCGTCGGACCGCAGGCGCTCCGCCTCACCGTCGAGACCTCCGAGACCTCCGAGACCGCCGGGTCCCCCGATACCCCCGATACCCCCGATACCCCCGAGACCGCCGGGTCGACCCCGGACAGCTCCGCGCTGGTCGCCCAGCTGCGCGAACGTCCCGCGCCTGACCAGCAGTTCGCGGGCGTCGTCTCGCTGCTCGCGACCGCGGCGCCGACCGGTGTCGGCGAGCCCGCCGCGGTCGTCTCGACCGCGGTCCTGCTCCAGGCCCTGCGGGATGCCGGGATCACGGCGCCGCTGTGGTGCGTGACGCGCGGTGCGGTGGCAGTCGGCAGCAGCGAGTCCCCCCAGGCCCCGGCGCAGGCCGGGGTGTGGGGGCTGGGCCGGGTCGCGGCGCTGGAACACCCCCAGCAGTGGGGTGGCCTGATCGACCTGCCGGACGTGTTCGACCAGCGGGCGGCGCAGCGGTTCGCCGGAGTGCTGGCGGGCCTCGACGGTGAGGACCAGCTCGCCGTGCGGTCCGCCGCGGTGTACGCCCGCCGGCTGGTACCCGCCCCCGCCGGTTCCCCGGACGCGGGCTGGACCCCGGGCACCGCCCGCGGCACCGTGCTGATCACGGGCGGCACCGGCGGCCGGGGCGGGCGGGTGGCCCGCTGGCTGGCCGGCGCGGGTGCGAGCCACCTGCTGCTGCTGAGCCGTCGCGGCCCGCAGGCGCCGGGTGCGGCGGAACTGGCGGCGGAACTGCGCCTGCTGGGTGCCGAGGTGACCGTGGCCGCCTGTGACACGGCGGACCGCGCGGCGCTGGCGGCCGTCCTCGGCGAGGTCCCCCAGCAGGCGCCGCTCACGGCGGTGGTGCACGCGGCCGCGGTCGTCGACGACGGCGTGCTGGACGACCTGACGCCCGAGCGCATCGCCGCGGTGTACCGGTCGAAGGTGGCGTCGGCGCTCAACCTGGACGAGCTGACGCGGGACCGGGAGCTCTCCGCGTTCGTCCTCTTCTCCTCGGTGGCCGGTGCGGTCGGCACCCCCGGGCGGGCGGCGGTGGCCGCCGCGAACGCGGTGGTCGACGCGCTGGCGCAGCGGCGCCGGGCGCAGGGCCTGGCCGCGACCTCGCTGGCCTGGGGCGCGTGGGTCGGCGAGGAGGCGGCCGAGGCCGCCGGGGAGCAGGACGGCCCGGCGCGCCGCACCACGGTCCCGGTGGTCCACCCCGAGCTGGCCCTGGCCGCGCTGCGGCAGGCCGTCACCCGGCCGGCGCCCACGCTGGTGGTGCTCGACCTGCGCCAGCCGCAGATCCTCGACACCCTGGTCGGTCTGCGTGGCAACCCGCTGCTGAAGGAGCTGCCGGCTGCTCGGCAGGCGATCGCGGACGCGGACGCGGCCCGTCAGGAGTTCGCCTCCACCGCCTCGGAACTCGCCCAACGCCTGCGGTTGCTCGGCCCGGCCGAACGGCTCGCGGTGCTGACCGACCTCGTGCGCACGCAGGTGGCGGCGGTGCTGGGGTACGCCGACAAGGCGGCCGTGGCAGCCGACCGGAAGTTCCGCGACCTGGGCTTCGACTCGCTGACCGCGATCGAGCTGCCCGGCCGGCTGAACCTGGCCACGGGCGTGAAGCTGTCGGCCACCTCCGTCTTCGACTACCCGACCTCGACCGCCCTGGCCGGGCACCTCCTGGCGGAACTGCTGGACGACCGGCACGACCGGGACGACCGGCACGACCGGCACGACCGGTCCGACGGGCAGCTCCCCGCTGCCCCGGTCGCCGACGACCCGATCGCGATCGTCGGCATGGCCTGCCGGCTGCCGGGCGGGGTCACCTCGCCGGAGGACCTGTGGCAGCTGGTCGCCGAGGGCCGCGACGGGATCTGCGACTTCCCCGACGACCGGGGCTGGGACCTGCGCACGCTGCTGCTCGGCGACCGCAACGGGCGCGGGCGCAGCGCGACCCTCGAAGGCGGGTTCCTGCAGGGCGTCGCCGACTTCGACGCGCCGTTCTTCGGGATCTCGCCGCGCGAGGCGCTGGCGATGGACCCGCAGCAGCGGCTGCTGCTGGAGACCTCCTGGGAGGCGATCGAGCGCGCCGGCATCGACCCGGTCCGGCTGCAGGGCAGCCGGACCGGTGTGTTCGTCGGCACCAACGGCCTGGACTACGCGACGCTCATGATGAACTCGCGCGAGGACATCGGAGGCCACGCCGGCACCGGCCTCGCCACCAGCGTGCTGTCGGGCCGCATCTCGTACGCCCTCGGCCTGGAGGGCCCGGCCGTCACGGTCGACACCGCGTGCTCCTCCTCGCTGGTGGCGCTGCACTGGGCCACCCAGGCGCTGCGCAACGGCGAGTGCTCGCTCGCTCTGGCGGGCGGCGTCACGGTGATGACCACACCGGTGAGCTTCGCCGGGTTCACGGTGCAGAGCGGACTGGCCTCGGACGGCCGGTGCAAGGCCTATTCGGACGCGGCCGACGGCACCAACTGGTCCGAGGGCGTGGGCGTGCTGCTGCTGGAGCGGCTCTCGGACGCGCGGCGCAACGGGCACCAGGTGCTCGCGGTGGTGCGCGGCAGCGCGGTCAACCAGGACGGCGCGTCCAACGGCATCACGGCGCCCAACGGCCCGTCCCAGCAGCGGGTGATCCGCCAGGCGCTGGCGAGCGCCGGTCTGACGGCCGGTGAGGTGGACGCGGTCGAGGGCCACGGCACGGGCACCTCGCTCGGCGACCCGATCGAGGCCCAGGCGCTGCTGGCGACCTACGGCCGCGACCGCGACCCGCAGCGCCCGCTGCTGCTCGGGTCGCTGAAGTCGAACATCGGTCACGCCCAGGCGGCGGCGGGTGTGGCGGGTGTGATCAAGACGGTGCTGGCGATGCGGCACGGCATGCTGCCGAAGTCGCTGCACATCGACCGGCCGTCCTCGCACGTGGACTGGTCGGCCGGTGCGGTGGAGCTGCTGACCGAGGCGCGGGCCTGGCCCGAGGTGGGCCGGCCGTGGCGGGCGGGCGTGTCCTCCTTCGGGATCAGCGGCACCAACGCGCACACGATCATCGAGCAGGCGCCGGCCGTCGAGGAGACGGTCGAGCAGGCGGCCCTGACACCCGGCGCGGTGCCCTGGATCGTCTCGGGCCGGACGGAGACGGCGCTCGACGCCCAACTGGCAGGGGTGGCACAGGTCGTCGCCTCGGCCGACCGGTCGCCGCTCGACGTGGGGTTGTCGCTGGCGGGGCGCAGCGCCTTCGGACAGCGGGCGGTGCTGCTAGTGCCGCGTCGGGCAACCTTCGCCCCGTCGCGACAAAAGTTGCCTGACGCGGCACTGGACGGTGCCGAGGTGGCGCGCGGCACGGCCACGGATCGCTCCCTGGCGGTGCTCTTCTCCGGGCAGGGCTCGCAGCGCCTGGGCATGGGACGGGAGTTGTACGCCCGGTTCCCGGTGTTCGCGGACGCCTTCGACGCGGTCTGCGCGGAGCCGGGCTTCGCGATGGTGCGCGAGGTGGTCTGGGGCACCGACGCCGAGCTGCTGGACCGGACCGTGCACGCCCAGGCCGGCCTGTTCGCCGTCGAGGTGGCGCTCTTCCGGCTGGTCGAATCCCTGGGCGTCCGGCCGGAGTTCGTCGCCGGGCACTCGATCGGCGAGGTCGCGGCCGCGCATGTGGCCGGCGTCCTCTCGCTGGCCGATGCCTGCACGCTGGTGGCCGCCCGCGGCCGCCTGATGCAGGAACTCCCCGCCGGCGGTGCGATGGTGGCGGTCCAGGCGACGGAGGACGAAGTCCTGCCGCTGCTCGGCGCATCGGTCTCGATCGCGGCGATCAACGGTCCGTCGGCGCTCGTGCTGGCCGGCGCCGAGGCCGAAGTCCTGCGCATCGCCGAAGGCTTCGCGGCCCAGGGCCGCAGGACCAACCGCCTGTCGGTCAGCCACGCTTTCCACTCGCCGCTGATGGACCCGATGCTGGCGCAGTTCCGCACGGTCGTCGAGGGCCTGTCGTACGGCGCGCCGCGGATCCCGCTGATCTCGAACGTGACGGGCACCTCGGCCACGGCCGAGCAGCTGTGCTCCCCGGATTACTGGGTCCGGCACGTGCGCGAGGCCGTCCGCTTCGCCGACGGGGTGCGGGCGTTGGCCGGCGCGGGCGCGAACGCCTTCCTGGAGCTCGGCCCCGACGGGGTGCTGACCGCCCTGGCCCAGCAGACCCTCGACCAGGCGAGCGTGGCCGCCCCGGTCCTGCGCAAGGACCTCGGTGAGGAGGCCGCCCTGCTCACCGGCCTCGCCCGGCTGCACGTCGCGGGCGT
Organism: Kitasatospora sp. NPDC008050; assembly: GCF_042957465.1. Lineage (NCBI taxonomy): Bacteria > Bacillati > Actinomycetota > Actinomycetes > Kitasatosporales > Streptomycetaceae > Kitasatospora > Kitasatospora sp. NPDC008050. The sequence continues at coordinate 122,147 of NZ_JBIBIJ010000013.1, read as the reverse complement.
GCCCGTCGACTGGGCCCGGGTCTTCGACGGCACCGGCGCCCGCCGCGTGCAGCTGCCCACCTACGCTTTCCAGCACGAGCGCTACTGGCCGCGCCCGGCCGCCCTGTCCGGTGACGTGACCTCGGTCGGCCTGGTGCCGGCGGAGCACCCGCTGCTCGGCGCGGCCGTGCCGCTGGCCGACTCCGACGGGGTGCTCTTCACCAGCCGCCTGTCACCGCGGGTGCACCCATGGCTGCTCGACCACACGGTCCAGGGGCAGGCCCTCTTCCCGGCCACCGGCTTCCTGGAGCTGGCGATCCGGGCCGGGGACCAGGTCGGCTGCGAGCGGATCGTGGACTTCACCACGACCGAGCCGCTGCCGCTCTCCGAGGACGCGGAGCCGGTGGTCCAGGTCTGGGTCGGCGCGGCCGACGCGTCGGGGCTGCGCAGCGTCAGCTGCTTCGCACGCCCCGCCGAGGCCGCCCCGGACGAGCCGTGGACGCGCTGCGCCACCGGCACCCTGGCCACCGGGGCGGGCGAGCAGGCCGCCGAACTCGACGGCGTGATCTGGCCGCCGGCCGGCGCGGCCGAGATCGACCTGGACGGCTTCCACCGGGAGACCGGCCACGGACCCGCGTTCCACGGCCTGCGGGCCGCCTGGGTGCGCGGCGAGGAGGCCTTCGTCGAGGCCGAACTGCCAGGAGAACTCGCCGAGGACGCCCGATACTTCGGCATCCACCCGGCGCTGCTGGCCGCGGCGCTGCAGGCCGCCGTGCTGCTCGGCCTGGGCGAGGAGGGGCGGATCTGGCTGCCGCACACCTGGCACGAGGTGTCGCTGCGGGCCGGCGGCGCCGCCTCGCTGCGCCTGCGGCTGACCCGGCTCGGCGAGGACTCGGTGTCCGTCACGGCGATCGACGCCGAGGGCGCACCGGTGCTCGACGTGCGGGCGCTGACCCTGCGGGCCCCGGCCACCGACCTCGCGGCGGCCGGATCGAGGAGCGGCCGGGAGCCGCTGTTCCGGCTGGAGTGGCCCGCGGTCGAGCAGACCGCCGGCGCCGGCACCCTGCGTTCGGTGGCACTCGGGATCGACGAGTTCGGGCTGGGTGACTCGGTCGGCTCCCTGGCGGAGCTGGCCCGTGGCCGGGCGGGCGTCCCGGACCTGGTGGTGGCCGCCCTGCCGGCCCCGGCCGGCGACGATGTGCCCGCCGCCGTGCACGCGCTGACGGCACGGGTCCTGGCACTGGTCCAGGAGTGGCTCGCGCAGCAGCGGTTCGCCCGTTCGCGCCTGGTGTTCGTGACCCGCAACGCGATCAGCGCCGCCGACGGCGAGGCGGTGCGGGACCTGGCCGGCGGCTCCGCCTGGGGCCTGGTCCGCTCGGCCCACGCCGAGCACCCGGACCGGTTCGTGCTGCTCGACGTCGAGAAGGACGAGGACGTCAGCGCGGCGCTGGCGGGCCTGGCCGGCCCGCTGGCCGCCGGTGAGGCGCAGTTCGCGGTGCGCGAGGGCGTGGTGCGCGTCGGGCGGCTGGCCGCGCTGACCACCGGCACCGGAAGCCGGCTGCTGAGCTGGGACCAGGAGGGAACCGTCCTGATCACCGGTGGGACCGGTGCGCTCGGCCGCCACCTGGCCCGCCGGCTGGCCGGCTCCGGCCCGCGGCACCTGCTGCTCACCAGCCGGCGCGGCCCGGCGGCGCCCGGCGCGCCCGAGCTGACCGCCGAACTGCGGGCGATGGGCGCCCAGGTGACGGTCGCGGCCTGCGACACGGCGGACCGCGAGGCGGCGGCCGCGCTGCTGGCCGGCCTCCCCGCCGAGCACCCGCTGACCGCGGTGATCCACACCGCCGGCGTGCTCGACGACGGCATCGTCACCGCGCTGACCCCGCAGCGCCTGTCGGACGTGCTGCGGCCGAAGGTGGACGCGGCCTGGCACCTGCACGAGCTCACCCGCCACCTCGATCTGGCGGCCTTCCTCACCTTCTCCTCCGTCGCGGGCGTCATGGGCAGCCCGGGACAGGCCAACTACGCCGCGGCGAACTCCTTCCTGGACACGCTCGCCGAGCACCGCAGGTCGCTGGGGCTGGCGGGCACCTCGATCGCCTGGGGTCCGTGGGTCCAGGACGACGGCATGACCAGCGAGCTGACCGACACCGACATGCGCCGGATGCAGTCCGGCGGCATGCCGCCGCTCTCGGTCGAGCAGGGCCTGGCCCTCTTCGAGTCGGCCACCGGCTGCGCCGAACCGCTGGTCATCCCGCTCGGGCTGGCCGCGGGCGGGATGCGCCCGCAGGGCGAGGTGCCGCCGCTCTTCCGCGGGCTGGTCCGCAGCGCCCGGCGCACCGCCGCCGGCGCCTCGGGCGGGGCGGCCGCGGCGGCCGGCTTCAGCCGGCAGCTGCTGGAGCTGGGCGAGCGGGACCGGGAGCGCTTCCTGGTCGAGACCGTCCGGGCCGAGATCGCCGCGGTGCTCGGCCACGCCTCGCCCAGCACGGTCGAGGCGGAGCGGGACTTCTACGAGCTGGGCTTCGACTCCCTGACGGCGGTGGAACTGCGCAACCGGCTGGCCGCGGTCACCGGGCTGCGGCTGCCCGCGACGGTCGTCTTCGACAGCCGCACGCCCACCGAGCTGGCCGCCTGGCTGCGCAGCGAACTGTCCGCGCAGCCCGGTCCGCAGGCGGCGGAGAACGGGGCCGTCGCGCTGCCGGGCGGCGGGCAGGAGATCGACTCGCTGGAGCGGCTGTTCACGCAGGCCCTGGCGGTGGGCAAGGTCGGCGAGGCCCAGCGGATGCTGGCGACCGTGGCCGCGCTGCGCCCGACCTTCGAGGCGACCGCGGAGCTGGAGGACCTGCCGTGGGCGGCCACGCTGGCCGAGGGCCCGCGCAAGCCGCGCCTGATCTGCGTCAGCGCTCCGACGGCCAACGCCGGCATCCACCAGTACGCCAGGCTCGCCGCGCACTTCCGCGGTGACCGGGACGTCTCGGCGCTGCCGCTGGTCGGCTTCGCCACCGGCGAGCGGCTGCCGGCCTCGCCGGAGGTCGCGGTGCGGGTGATCGCCGAGAGCGCGCTGCGGGCCAGCGAAGGTCACCCCTTCGTCCTGGTCGGCCACTCCTCCGGCGGCTCCTTCGCCTACGCGGCCGCCGGACTGCTGGAGAGCACCTGGGGGATCAGGCCCGCGGGCGTGGTCCTGCTGGACACCCTGAGCTTTCGGCACAACGCCGGCGAGGGCGTCGACTACTCCGGCCTGATGCGGCTCAACTTCACCCAGGCGGACGCCTCCCCGGTGCGGCTGACCAACTCCAGGCTGTCGGCGATGGGGCGTTGGATGGTCCTGCTGAACCAACTGGAGGTGCGGCACACCACGGCCCCCGTCCTGCTGGTCCAGTGCGGCAGGCCGCTGCTCGGCGGGGCGGGCGGCGCCGAACCGGTCGCGCCGGCGCGGCAGGAGAAGGACCAGCTGGTCCCGGGCGCGGAGGTGCGCCTGGTCGAGGCGGACCACCTGTCGATGATCCGGGAGGACTCGGCGCGGACGGCACAGCTCGTGGAGGAGTGGCTGCGCGCCGCCGAAGCGGTGGAGTGAGCGAACCGCAGGCCGGGCGCGCCGGGCACCCCGTCGGGGGTGCCCGGCGCGCCCGTCCCGGGGACTCCGGCTCCAAGCCCTAGGGAAAACCGCAGTCGACCGTGGTCAGACTGGGCGGCGGGTCGGCCCTGGAGGTCAGGAGCCCGGCATCCCACCCCGAGAGGTTGACATCGTGATGTCGAACGAGGAGAAGCTCCGCGACTACCTGAAGCGGGCCGTCGCAGACCTTCACGAGACTCGCGAGCAACTGCGCGAGGCGGACGAGCGGAGCCGGGAGCCGATCGCGATCGTCGCGATGGCCTGCCGCTATCCGGGCGGTGTCCGCTCGCCCGAGGAGCTGTGGGAGCTGGTGCGCGACGGGGTGGACGCGGTCTGCGGTTTCCCCGCCGACCGCGGCTGGGACCTCGACGCCCTGTTCGACCCCGACCCGGACCACCCGGGCACCACCTACACCCGCGCGAGCGGTTTCCTGCACGAGGCGGCCGAGTTCGACGCCGCCTTCTTCGGCATCTCGCCGCGCGAGGCGCTGGCGATGGACCCGCAGCAGCGGCTGGTGCTGGAGACCGCCTGGGAGGCCGTCGAGCGCGCCGGGATCTCCCCGGACTCGCTGCACGGCACGCCCACCGGTGTGTTCATCGGCACGGGTCATGGCGGCTACGACACGGTGCTCACCGGGCGACCGCGGAGCGAGGAGGTGGGCGGACACCTGCTGACCGGAAACACCGTCAGTGTCGCCTCCGGGCGGATCTCCTACGCCCTCGGCCTGGAGGGCCCGGCCGTCACGGTCGACACCGCGTGCTCCTCCTCGCTGGTGGCCCTGCACCTGGCGGTGCAGTCGCTGCGCCGCGGCGAGTGCGCGCTGGCGCTGGCCGGCGGCGTCACGGTGATGTCGACCCCGCAGATGTTCGTGGAGTTCTCCCGGCAGCGCGGGCTGGCGGCGGACGGCCGCTGCAAGCCGTTCGCGGCGGCCGCCGACGGCACCGCGTGGAGCGAGGGCGCTGGGCTGCTGCTGGTCGAGCGGCTCTCCGACGCGGTTCGCAACGGGCACCCGGTGCTCGCGGTGGTGCGTGGCAGCGCGGTGAACCAGGACGGTGCGTCCAACGGGCTGACGGCCCCCAACGGCCCGTCCCAGCAGCGGGTGATCCGCCAGGCGCTGGCCGATGCCGGGCTCGCCACGGCGGAGGTGGACGCGGTCGAGGCGCACGGCACCGGCACCCGGCTGGGCGACCCGATCGAGGCGGCGGCCCTGCTCGCCACCTACGGGCAGAACCGGCCGCCGGGCCGGCCGCTGCTGCTGGGCTCGCTGAAGTCCAACATCGGTCACACCCAGGCGGCTTCGGGCGTCGCGGGTGTGATGAAGATGGTGCTGGCGATGCGGCACGGCCTGCTGCCGAAGTCGCTGCACATCGATGCCCCCTCGCCGCACGTCGACTGGTCCGCCGGCGCCGTCGAGCTGCTCGCCGAACCGGCCCCCTGGCCCGCCGCCGACCACCCGCGCCGCGCCGCCGTCTCCTCCTTCGGTGTCAGCGGGACCAACGCCCACGTGATCATCGAGCAGGCGCCCGAGGCCTCCGACGAGCAACTGCCCGCCGATCAACCCTCCCTCCCCGTCTGGCTGCTGTCGGCCAGGAGCACCGAGGCGCTGCGCGCGCAGGCCGAGCGGCTGGCCGCGCACCTGCGGGCCCGTCCGGAGCTCGACGCGGCGGACGTCGCCCACTCCCTGGCTGCCACGCGGGCCCTGCTGGAGCATCGCGCCGTCGTGCTGTCCGCCGATCGCGCGCAGGCGCTGCGGGCACTGGACGCGCTGGCCGAGGGCCGGGCCGACGCCGCACTGATCGACGCCGGGCTGGTCGACGGTGTCGCGGCCAAGGCGCCGCTGGCCTTCCTGTTCTCCGGTCAGGGATCGCAACGCCTCGGCATGGGGCGGGAGTTGTACGAGAGGTTCGCGGTGTTCGCGGCGGCCTTCGACGCCGTGTGCGCGGGCTTCGACGGCCCGCTGCGCGAGGTCGTCTGGGGCGGGGACGCGGAGCTGCTCGACCGGACCGAGCAGGCGCAGGCCGCGCTGTTCGCCGTCGAGGTCGCGCTCTTCCGGCTGCTCGAATCCTGGGGCGTGAAGCCGCAGTTCGTGGCCGGGCACTCGATCGGTGAGATCGCGGCCGCGCACGTGGCCGGAGTCTTCTCACTGGCGGACGCCTGCACGCTGGTCGCCGCGCGCGGTCGGCTGATGCAGGCGCTGCCGCCGGGCGGGGCGATGCTCGCCGTGCAGGCGACGGAGGACGAGGTCCGGCCGGTGCTCGGCGCCTCCGTCTCGATCGCGGCGGTCAACGGGCCGACGTCGGTGGTGGTCTCGGGCGCGCGGGAGGCGGTCGACGCGATCCGCGTCCGGTTCGAGCAGCAGGGCCGCAGGACGAGCCGGCTGCGGGTCTCGCACGCCTTCCACTCGCCGTTGATGGATCCGATGCTGGAGGCGTTCCGGGCGGTGCTGGCGGGCCTGTCCTTCAACGCGCCCACGCTGCCGGTGGTGTCGAACGTGACCGGCGAGCTCGCGACCCACGAGCAGCTCCGCTCCCCGGAGTACTGGGTGCGCCACGTCCGCGAGGCGGTGCGCTTCGCCGACGGTGTGTGCACGCTGCGGGCCCAGGGCGTCACCCGCTTCCTGGAGCTGGGCCCGGACGGGGTGCTGTCCGGGCCGGCCCAGGAGTCGGCCGGCGAGGACGCCGTCCTGCTGCCCGTCCTGCGCAAGGACCGCGGCGAGGAGGCGACGGCGCTGCACGCGCTGGCCACCCTGCACGTCCACGGGGTGCGGGTCGACTGGACCGCGCTGTCCGGCTCGCGGGGGCGCCGGGTCGAGCTGCCGACCTACGCCTTCCAGCACCGGCGGTTCTGGCCGCCGACCGGCGCACTGGACGTCCTGGTGGGCGAGTCGCCGGCCGATCCGGTGGAGGCCGCCTTCTGGGCGGCGGTGGAGCGCGGCGACCTGCGGGCGGCCTCCACCGTGCTGGGGATCGACGGCCGTGCGGCCGAGGCCTCACTCGACGACCTGCTCCCGGTGCTGGCCGCCTGGCGGCGCCGGCGCCGGGTCGCCTCCACCGTGGACGGCTGGGGCTACCGCACGCTCTGGACCCCGCTCACCACCCGCCCGCACGGCGTGCCGTCCGGTCACTGGCTGGTCCTGCTGCCGCAGAGCGCCGCCGATGACGACTGGTCGGCCGCGCTCTGCGACGGCCTGGCCGCCCGCGGCACGCTGGTCGAGCGCCTGGTCGTGCCGGGCACGGACATCGAGCAGGTCGCCGCCCGCCTGCGGGCCCAGCCGCCGGCCGGGGTGCTCTGCGCCCTGGCCCTGGACGAGCGCCCGCACCCCGAGTTCCCGGCGGTGCCGCAGGGCCTGGCCGCGACGGCCGCGCTGCTGCGCGCCCTGGAGCGGGCGGGCGTCCAGGCACCGCTGTGGTGCGTCACCCGCGAGGCGGTGGCCGTCGACGCCGCGGACCAGGTGCCCGGGGCGGCGCAGGCCGGGCTCTGGGGCCTGGGGCGGGTCGCCGCGCTGGAACACCCCCAGCTGTGGGGCGGGTTGGTCGACCTGCCGGCCGAGCTGGACAGCCGGATCCTGGCGGGACTGGCCGGCGTCCTCGCCGGTGTCGGCGAGGACCAGCTCGCGCTCCGCGGCTCTGGCGTGCTCGCCCGCCGGCTGGCCCGGATCCCGGCCGATCCGCGGAGCGCGGCCCCCGAGGACGGCTGGACGGCGCCCGGGGGCACGGTGCTGATCACCGGCGGCACGGGCGCCCTGGGCGCGCAGGTGGCGCACTGGCTGGCCGCCGCGGGGGCCGAGCACCTGCTGTTGGTCGGCCGCCGGGGCGCCGCCGCCGAGGGCGCGGCCGACCTGGTGGCGCGGCTGACGGCCCGGGGGACCCGGGTGACCGTGGCCGCCTGCGACGTCGCGGACCGGGCGGCGCTGGCCGGGCTGCTCGCCGAGATCCCCGCGGAGCTGCCGCTGACCGGCGTGGTGCACGCGGCCGGCCTGCTGGACGACGGCGTGCTGGCGTCGCTGACCGCCGAGCGCTTCGCGACCGTGCTGGGGGCCAAGGCCGCGGCGGCACGCCACCTGCACGAGCTGACCCGTGACCACGAGCTCGCGATGTTCGTGCTCTTCTCCTCGATCTCCGGCGTGCTGGGCAACGCCGGCCAGGCCAACTACGCGGCGGCCAACGCCTACCTGGACGCGCTGGCCGAGCAGCGCCGGGCCGAGGGCCTGGTGGCGACCTCGGTGGCCTGGGGCCCCTGGGCCGGCGCCGGCATGGCCGCCGGTACCGAGCTGCCGGCCGAGCGGACGCGGCGCGGCGGGCTGGCCCCGATGGCGCCCGAGTCGGCGCTGGCCGCCCTGCGCCGGGCGGTGGCCCGGGGGACGACCTGCGTGACCGTGGCCGATGTGGACTGGCCCGCGCTGGCCGCCGTCCTGACGGCGGCCCGCCCCGGCCCGCTGATCGCCGACCTGCCCGAGGTGCGCGCGCTGCGGGCTGCCACCGCAACCGCCCCCTCGCCGCTGCGGCAGCGCCTGGCCGGCCTGTCCGCGGCCGAGCAGGAGCGCCTCCTGGTCGAGCTGCTGCGCGAGCAGATCGCCCAGGTGCTCGGGCACGCCTCCCCGGGCACCGTCGACGCCAAGCGTGCCTTCCGGGAGCTGGGCTTCGACTCGCTGACGGCGGTCGAGCTGCGCAACCGGCTGACCGCCGTCACCGGCCTGCGCCTGCCGGCCACGCTGCTCTTCGACCACCCGACGGCCCTCGCGGTGGCCGCGCACCTGCGGGCCGAACTGACGGACGGTCAGGAAGCCCCGGCCCGCACCGCCACCGCCCCGGCCGGCTCCGAGGAGCCCGTCGCGATCGTGGCGATGGCCTGCCGCTTCCCCGGCGGGGTGAGCACGCCGGAGGACCTGTGGCAGCTGCTCGCCGACGGGACGGACAGCATCGGCGCCTTCCCGGCGGAGCGCGGTTGGGACACCGAGCGCATCTACCACCCGGACCCGGAGCACCCGGGCACCAGCTATGTCCGCGAGGGCGGGTTCATCGCCGACCTGGCCGGCTTCGACGCGGAGCTGTTCGGCATCTCGCCGCGCGAGGCACTGGCGATGGACCCCCAGCAGCGGCTGCTCCTGGAGACCGCCTGGGAGACCCTGGAACGGGCGGGTGTGGCACCGGACTCGCTGCGCGGCAGCGCCACCGGCGTCTTCGTCGGCTCCAACTTCCAGGACTACCCGAGGGTCCTGGAGGCCGCCGAGGACGACGTCGCCGGCTACCTGATGACCGGCAGCGCGTCGAGCGTGGTCTCCGGCCGGCTGTCCTACACCTTCGGCTTCGAGGGCCCGGCCGTCACCGTCGACACCGCGTGCTCCTCCTCGCTGGTGGCCCTGCACCTGGCCGCCCAGTCGCTGCGCCGCGGCGAGTGCGCGCTGGCGCTGGCCGGTGGCGTGACGCTGATGTCGACCCCGGGGACCTTCGTGGAGTTCTCCCGCCAGCGCGGGCTGGCGCCGGACGGGCGGTGCAAGCCGTTCGCGGCGGCCGCCGACGGCACCGGCTGGAGCGAGGGCGTGGGGCTGCTGCTGGTCGAGCGGCTCTCGGACGCCGTCCGCAACGGGCACCCGGTGCTGGCGGTGGTGCGCGGCAGCGCGGTGAACCAGGACGGTGCGTCCAACGGGCTGACGGCCCCCAACGGCCCGTCCCAGCAGCGGGTGATCCGGCAGGCGCTGGCCGATGCCGGGCTGACGGCCGATCAGGTGGACGCGGTCGAGGCGCACGGCACCGGCACCCGGCTGGGCGACCCGATCGAGGCCCAGGCGCTGCTCGCCACCTACGGCCAGGACCGCCCCGGCGACCGGCCGCTGCTGCTCGGCTCCGTCAAGTCCAACCTCGGTCACACCCAGGCCGCGGCCGGTGTGGCGGGCGTGCTGAAGATGGTGCTGGCGATGCGGCACGGCCTGCTCCCGAAGTCGCTGCACATCGACGCGCCCTCGCCGCACGTCGACTGGTCCGCCGGCGCCGTCGAACTGCTCACCGAACCGAGCGCCTGGCCCGCCGCCGACCGCCCGCACCGCGCCGCCGTCTCCTCCTTCGGCATCAGCGGCACCAACGCCCACGTGATCCTGGAGGCCGCCCCCGAACCGGTACCCGCCGACGACACCCCCGCCGACACCCCCGCCGACGCCAACGCCGCCCCCGACGCCGCCCCCGACCCGGCGCCGCTGCCCTGGATGCTGTCCGCGCACAGCCCGCAGGCCCTGCGTGAGCAGGCCCGCCGGCTGGCCGCCCACCTCAGGGCACCGGGCACCGAGCCGGCCGGCATCGCTCAGGCGCTGGCGACCACCCGGGCCGCCCTGGACCACCGCGCGGCCGTCGTCGCCGCCGACCGCGCGACCCTGCTGGCCGGCCTCGACGCGCTGGCCGACGGACGCGCCCACCCGGCCCTGCGCGAGGGCGCCTGCGAGGGCGACGGGGAGACGGTGTTCGTCTTCCCCGGCCAGGGCTCCCAGTGGCCCGGGATGGCGCTGGAACTGCTGGACACCGCACCGGTCTTCGCCGAGCGGATCGCCGCGTGCGAGCAGGCACTCGCGCCGTACGTCGACTGGTCGCTGGAGGAGGTGCTGCGCGGTGCGCCGCAGGCGCCGCCCCTGGAGAACGTCGACGTGGTCCAGCCGGTGCTCTTCGCCGTCATGGTCTCGCTCGCGCAGCTGTGGCGGGCGCACGGCGTGCGGCCCGCGGCCGTGGTGGGCCACTCCCAGGGCGAGATCGCCGCCGCCTGTGTGGCCGGCGCGCTCTCGCTGGACGACGCCGCGCGGGTGGTCGCGCTGCGCAGCAAGGCACTGACCGCGCTGTCCGGGCTGGGCGGCATGGTCTCGGTCGCGGCCCCGGTCGAGGCCGTCCGCGAGCGGGTCCGGGCCTGGGGCGCGCGGGCCTCGGTGGCCGCGGTCAACGGACCGAACTCCGTGGTGGTCTCCGGCGAGCCGGGGGCGCTCGACGAGTTGCTGGCCGCCTGCGAGCAGGACGGGATCCGGGCCCGCCGGGTGCCGGTGGACTACGCCTCGCACTCCGCCCAGGTGGAGCGCATCGAGGAGGAACTGGCCGCGCTGCTGGCCCCGATCACGCCGGGCCCGGCCGACATCCCGTTCTACTCGACGGTCAGCGGCACGCCGATCGACACCCTCGAACTGGACGGCGCCTACTGGTACCGCAACCTGCGCCGCACCGTGGAGTTCGAGCAGACCACCCGGGCCCTGCTGGCCGACGGCTACCGGGTCTTCATCGAGGTCAGCCCGCACCCGGTGGTGACCACCGGCGTACAGGAGACCATCGAGTCCACCGCGGTCGGCGCCGCCGCGACCGGCACGCTGCGGCGTGACGAGGGCTCGCCCACCCGGTTCCTGCTCTCGCTGGCCGAGGCCCGCAACCACGGCGCCCGGATCGACTGGAGCGTGCTCTTCGCCGGGCAGACCCCCGCCCACCCGGCGCCGCTGCCGACCTACGCCTTCCAGCACCGGCGGTTCTGGCCGCAGGCCGCGCCGGCGGCCGGTGACGTCACCGCGGCGGGCCTGGGCGCCCTGCACCACCCGCTGCTCGGCGCCGCGCTGGAACTCGCCGCCGGTGACGGTCTGGTGGCGACGGCCCGGTGGTCGCTGCGCAGCCACCCCTGGCTCGCCGACCACGCCGTCGCGGGCGTGCTGGTCGTGCCCGGCGCGGCACTGGTGGAGGCCGTGATCCGGGCCGGCGACGAGCTCGGCTGCGGCCGGATCGAGGAACTCACCCTGCACGCACCGGTCCTGCTGCCCGAGGGCGGTGAGCTGCGGGTGCAGATCGCCGTCGGCGCCCCCGACGCGTGGGGGCTGCGACCGGTGACCCTGCACACCGGCCGGGGCGAGGCGGACACGTCCTGGACCGAGCACGCCACCGGCACCCTCGCCGAGCCCGCCGACACCCCCGCCGACACTCCCGCTGAGGCGCTCGCCGCCTGGCCGCCGCGCGGGGCGCAGCCGCTGCCCGTCGACGGCTTCTACCCCGCGCTGCACGAGGCCGGCTACGCGTACGGCCCGGTGTTCCAGGGCGTCCGGGCGGCCTGGCGGCTGGGCGAGGAGGTGTTCGCCGAGGTGGAGCTGCCCGAGGCGGCACAGCCGCAGGCGGCCCGCTTCGGCCTGCACCCGGCGCTGCTGGACGCCGCACTGCACGCGGCCGGCCTCGGTCCGCTGCGCGCCCAGGACGGCCGCCCCGGCCTGCCGTTCTGCTGGACGGGTGTCTCGCTGCACGCCGCCGGGGCCACCGCACTGCGGGTGCGGCTGAGCCCGGCCGGCCCGGACAGCGTCCGCGTGCTGATGGCGGACCGCACGGGCCGGCCGGTCGCCACGATCGACACGCTGGCCGTGCGACCGCTCGCGCCCGGCTCCCTCGACGCCGGCTCCCGCGATGCCGGGGCGGATGCCGTCAGGGAGGCGCTCTTCGGCATCGAGTGGACCGCCGTGCCTCTCCCGGAGCAGCCCGTCACCCGGCCCGCCCGGTGGGCGCTGATCGGCCCCGAGCCGCGCCACGCGGCGGCCCTGGCCGAGGCCCAAGTGGTGCTGGAGGCCTGGACGGAGCCGGCCGGCGCCGAGGCGCCCGGGACCGTCCTGCTGACGGCCCCGCAGCCGCTGCCCGGCGTCCCCGAGGCGACCGCCGCGACGCTGGAGCGCGTCCTCGCGCTGCTCCAGGAGTGGCTCGCCGACGACCGCTTCGCCGCCACCCGCCTGCTCGTGGTGACCGCGGGGGCGGTCGCCACCGACGCCGGCGCGGACCTCCTCGACCTGCCCGGTGCCGCGCTCTGGGGGCTGGTCCGCTCGGCGCAGACCGAGCACCCCGGCCGGATCGTGCTCGCCGACCTCGACGGACAGCCCGCCTCCTGGCGGGCGCTGCCCGGCGCGCTCGACACGGGTGAACCGCAGCTGGCGCTGCGTCAGGGCACCGCCCACGCGCCGCGCCTGGTCCGGGCCGCGGCGGGCGAGGCGCTGGCCGTGCCGCAGGCCGCGGGGCCGTGGCGGCTGGAGATCACCGAGAAGGGCACCGTCGACAACCTCGCCCTGCTGCCCGGCCCGGAGGCGGCGCAGGCCCTGGAGCCGGGCCAGGTCCGGCTGGCGGTGCGGGCCGCCGGCCTGAACTTCCGCGATGTCCTCAACGCGCTGGGCATGTACCCCGGCGGCGCCCGCTTCCTCGGCTCCGAGGCCGCCGGCACGGTGGTCGAGGTCGGCCCGGGCGTGACCCGACTGGTCCCCGGCGACCGGGTGATGGGCATGGTGACCGGCGGCTTCGGCCCGCTGGCCGTCGCCGACCACCGGGTGCTGGTGCGGATACCGCGGGGCTGGACCTTCGCGGAGGCCGCCGCCGTCCCCGTGGTCTTCCTCACCGCCTTCTACGCCCTGCGCGACCTGGCCGGCCTGGCCGCCGGCGAGTCGGTCCTGATCCACGCCGCCAGCGGTGGCGTCGGCATGGCCGCCACCCAGCTGGCCCGGCTCTGGGGAGCCGAGGTGTACGGCACCGCGAGCGAGGCCAAGCAGGAGTCGCTGCGCGCCCAGGGGTGGCCCGCCGAGCGGCTGGCCTCCTCCCGGACCCTCGACTTCGAGGAGGCTTTCCGCACCGCCACCGGCGGCCGCGGCGTGGACGTGGTGCTGAACTCGCTGGCCGGCGAGTACGTGGACGCGTCGCTGCGTGTGCTGCGGCCGGGCGGGCGCCTGATCGAGATGGGCAAGACCGACATCCGCCCGGCGGACCAGGTCGCCCGGGAGCACCAGGGCGCCCACTACCGCGCCTTCGACCTGATCGAGGCGGGCCCGGAGCGGATCCAGCAGATGCTGACCGAGCTGGTCGACCTCTTCGAACAGGGCGCGCTGCGCCCGCTGCCGATCACCAGCTGGGACGTCCGGCACGCCCGCGAGGCGTTCCGGCACATGGCCCAGGCCCGCCACACCGGCAAGGTCGTGCTGACCGTGCCCCGTCCCTGGGATCCGGAAGGCACCGTGCTGATCACCGGTGGCACCGGCGAGCTGGGCGGCCTGCTCGTCCGCCACCTGGTCACCGAACGTGGCGTCCGCCACCTGCTGCTGACCGGCCGCCGGGGCCCGCAGGCCGCCGGCGCCCAGGCACTGAGCGCGGAACTCACCGCCCTCGGTGCCCACGTCACCGTCGCCGCCTGCGACGCCGCCGACCGGGCGGCGCTGGCCGGCCTGCTGGCCTCGGTCCCCGCCGAGCACCCACTGACCGCCGTGGTGCACGCCGCGGGCGTGCTGGACGACGGCGCGCTCGCCTCGCTCACCCCGGACCGGCTGCGCACCGTCCTTGGGCCCAAGGCCGAGGCCGCCTGGCACCTGCACGAGCTGACGGAGCGTCTGGACCTCGCCGACCTGGTGCTCTTCTCCTCGGCCGCGGGCGTCTTCGGCTCGGCCGGCCAGGGCAACTACGCGGCGGCCAACGCCTTCCTGGACGGCCTGGCCCAGCACCGCCGGCGCCGCGGGCTGCCCACCACCTCGCTCGCCTGGGGCCTGTGGGCACAGGCCAGCGGGATGACCGGGCACCTGGACGCCGCCGACCTGACCCGCGCGCGGCAGACCGGCGGGCTGACCCTGGACACCCGGCACGGGCTCGACCTGTTCGACGCGGCCGTCGCGGCCGGGCGGGCGCTGCTCGTCCCCGTCCGGCTCGACGCCGCCGCGCTGCGCTCGCGCACCCGGGACCAGCTCCCCGCCCTGCTGCGCGCGCTCTTCCGCGGCACGGCCCGCCGCACGGCCGAGCGCACCGAAGCCGACGCGCCGGAGGGGTTGCGGCGCGCCCTGGCCGCGCTGACCGCCACCGAGCGCCGGGCCCTGCTGCTCGACCTGGTCACCGGCAACGCCGCCGCGGTGCTCGGCCACGCGGACCCGGCGGCCGTCCACGCGGGCCGCCCCTTCCGCGACCTGGGCTTCGACTCGCTCACCGCGGTCGAACTGCGCAACCGGCTGAACACCGCCACCGGCCTGCGGCTGCCGGCCACCCTGGTCTTCGACTACCCGAACCCGGCCGCGCTCGCGGACCACCTCGATACGCGCCTCTCGGGCGGGAGCACCGAGACGGGCACGCCGGTGGCGGCGGCCGCCGCCGACGAGCCGATCGCGATCGTCGGCATGGCCTGCCACTACCCCGGCGGCGTCCGCTCGCCGGAGGACCTGTGGGCCCTGCTGGCCTCGGGCACCGACGCCGTCGCCGCCCTGCCCACCGACCGCGGCTGGGACCTGGAGCGGCTCTACGACGCCGTCCCCGACGAGCTCGGCGGCTCCCGCACCCTGGAGGGCGGGTTCCTGCACCACGCCGCCGAGTTCGACGCCGACTTCTTCGGCATCGGCCCGAACGAGGCACTGGCGATGGACCCGCAGCAGCGACTGCTGCTGGAGACCGCCTGGGAGGCGGTCGAGCGGGCCGGCATCGACCCGCGGACGCTGCGCGGCAGCCGCACCGGCGTCTTCGCCGGCCTCTCCTCCAGCGACTACCTCGGCCGGGTCCACCAGATCCCCGAGGAGCTCGCGGGCTACGTCAACAACGGCAACGCCGGCAGCGTGGTCTCCGGCCGGGTCGCCTACACCCTGGGCCTGGAGGGCCCGGCGGTCACCGTCGACACGGCCTGCTCCTCCTCACTGGTGGCCCTGCACCTGGCGGTGCAGGCGCTGCGCGGCGGCGAGTGCTCGATGGCCCTGGCCGGCGGGGTGACCGTGATGTCCTCCCCGGGGATCATGGTCGACTTCTCCCGCCAGCGCGGGCTGGCGGCCGACGGCCGCTGCAAGCCGTTCGCGGCGGCCGCCGACGGGACCGGATTCGCCGAGGGCGTCGGCCTGCTGGTGGTCGAACGGCTCAGCGACGCGCGGCGGGCCGGCCGTCGGATCTGGGCCGTGGTGCGCGGCAGCGCGGTCAACCAGGACGGCGCCAGCAACGGACTCAGCGCCCCCAACGGCCCCTCCCAGCAGCGGGTGATCCGCCAGGCCCTGGCCAACGCCGGGCTGACGGCCGACCAGGTGGACGCCGTCGAGGCGCACGGCACCGGCACCCGGCTGGGAGACCCGATCGAAGCCCAGGCCCTGCTGGCCACCTACGGCCAGGACCGCCCCGGCGACCGGCCGCTGCTGCTCGGCTCCATCAAGTCGAACATCGGGCACAGTCAGGCCGCGGCCGGGGTCGCGGGCGTGCTGAAGATGGTGCTGGCGATGCGGCACGACCTGCTGCCCAGGAGCCTGCACATCGACACCCCCACCCCGCAGGTGGACTGGTCCACCGGCGCCGTGAGCCTGCTCGCCGAGGCCGCGCCGTGGCCCGCCACCGGGCACCCGCGCCGGGCCGGCGTCTCCTCCTTCGGCATCAGCGGCACCAACGCGCACGTCATCCTCGAACAGGCGCCACCGGCCGAACCGGGCCCGGCCGAGCCGGCGCCCGAGCCCCCCACACTGCCGCTGGTGCTGTCGGCCCGCACCGCGCCCGCGCTGCGCGGCCAGGCCCGGGCCCTGCTCGCCCACCTGGAGACGGCCCCGGTCCTCGACACCGCCGCGTCCCTGGTCGGCGGCCGCGCCACCCTCGAACACCGGGCCGTGGTGATCGGCACGGACCGCGAGGCACTGCGCACCGGGCTGCGCGCCCTGGCCGACGCCACGCCGGCGCCCGGGGTCGTGCACGGCCGCTACGCCGCCGGCCGCGAGCGCAAGGTCGTCCTGGTCTTTCCCGGCCAGGGCTCCCAGTGGGCCGGCATGGGACGCGAACTGCTGGACACCTCACCGGCGTTCGCCGAGCGGATCGCCGAGTGCGAGCAGGCGCTGGCGCCGTACGTCGACTGGTCGCTGCGCGAGGTGCTGCGCGGCGCCCCAGGCGCGCCCGACCTGGACCGGGTGGACGTCGCCCAGCCCGCGCTGTGGGCGGTGATGGTCGCGCTGGCCGAGGTGTGGCGCGCGCACGGGGTGGAGCCGGCCGCGGTGCTGGGGCACTCCCAGGGCGAGATCGCGGCGGCCTGCGTCGCCGGCCTGCTCTCGCCGGCCGACGCGGCCAAGGTGGTCGCGCTGCGCAGCAAGGCCATCGCCGCCGGACTCTCGGGCCACGGCGGGATGGTGTCGGTGACCGCGCCGCACGCCGAGGTCCTGGCCCGGCTCACGGCCTGGGGCGAGCGGATCTCGGTGGCCGCCGTCAACGGACCCGCCGCCGTGGTCGTCTCCGGCGACCCCGACGCCCTGGCCGAACTCGTCGAGTCCTGCACCCGCGAGGGTGTGCGGGCCAAGCGGATCCCCGTGGACTACGCCTCGCACTCGGCGCAGGTCGAGCGGATCCGCGAGACCCTGCTGGCGGACCTGGCCGGCATCGCGACCAGGCCCGGCCGGATCCCGTTCCTCTCCACGGTGACGGCCGACTGGGCCGACGGCGACACCCGGCTCGACGCGCGGTACTGGTACGAGAACCTGCGGCGCACCGTGCGCCTGGAGGAGTCGGTGCGCGCCCTGCTGCGCCACGGCCACGACGTCTTCGTCGAGTCCAGCCCGCACCCCGTCCTCACCATGGGCATCGAGGACACCGTCGCCGCCGCGGAGGCGGAAGCGGTGGTGGTCGGGTCCCTGCGCCGCGACGAGGGCGGAGCGGCCCGCGTGCTGGCCTCGCTGGCCGAGGCGCACACGCACGGCGTCCGGGTCGACTGGCGCGGCGCGGTCGCGGGCGGCCGGGCCGTGGACCTGCCGACCTACGCCTTCCAGCGCGAGCGCTACTGGCTGGAGGCGACGCCACCGGCCACCGCCGGGCAGCAGGACGCGCTGTTCCGGATCGACTGGAACGCACTGCCCGTCACCCGGGCCGAGGACCGCCCCGCCCCGTCGACCCGCAGCTTCGAGCGGCTGCCCGACCTGCGCGCCGCCCTCGCAGCCGGGGAACTGGAACCGGCACCCGACACCGTGCTGCTGCGCTACGCGGCCGAGGCGCCGACCGGCGGCGAGCTCGCCGCGGCGGCGCACCAGGCCGTGCGCGAGGTGCTGGAGCTGACCCGCTGCTGGCTGGCCGACGCCCGCCTCGCCGCCTCGCGCCTGGTCCTGGTGACCCGTGGTGCGGTCGGCACCGGAGCACCGGAGGAGGTCCCCGCCCCCGCGGACGCGGCCGTCTGGGGGCTGATCCGCTCCGCGCAGTCCGAGCACCCCGGCCGGTTCCTGCTGGTCGACCTGGACGGCCGGGCGGGCTCCGAACAGGCCCTGGCGGCCGCGACGGCCGCCGCCCTGGCCGCCGGGGAATCCCAACTGGCCCTGCGCGACGGCACGGCGCTGGTGCCGCGCCTGCTCCCGGCCGCCACCCCGGCGCGCACCGCTGCCCCCGCCTGGCAGTGGGACGACACGGGCGAGGGCACCGTGCTGATCACCGGCGGGACGGGCACGCTCGGCGGCCTGGTCGCCCGGCACCTGGTCACCCGGCACGGGGTGCGCCACCTGCTGCTGACCGGGCGGCGCGGCCCCGACGCCCCCGCAGCCGCGGCGCTGCGCGCGGAGCTGGCCGACCTCGGCGCCGAAGTCTCGGTGGTCGCCTGCGACGCCGCCGACCGGGAGCAGCTCGCCGCCGTGCTGTGCGACATCCCGGCCGAGCACCCGCTGACCGGCGTGGTCCACGCGGCCGGCGTGCTCAGGGACGGCCTGCTGGAGACCCTGACGGACGACCAGGTCGAGCAGGTGCTGCGGCCCAAGGTGGACGCCGCGTGGCACCTGCACGAGCTGACCCGGGAGACGAAGCTCTCCGCCTTCGTGCTCTTCTCCTCCTTCGCCGGCCTCGCCGGCGGCCCGGGGCAGGCCAACTACGCGGCGGCCAACGCCTTCCTCGACGCCCTCGCGCACCACCGCAGGGCGCAGGGTCTGACCGCCGTCTCGCTGGCGTGGGGATACTGGGGAGAATCCAGTGGAATGACGGGCACCCTGGCCGACGTGGATGTTGCCCGCTTCGCCCGCTCCGGGATGCTGCCGCTCTCGGCCCGCCAAGGACTCGGCCTGCTCGACACGGCGGCAGCCGTCGACAGCCCGCTGCTGGTCCCCCTCCGGCTGGATCTGCGCTCCCGCACCTCCGGTGACGTCCCGGCACTGCTGCGCGGGCTGCTCCGCACCCCGGTGCGCCAGGCCGGCAGTGCGGCCGGCGCCGATACCGGGGCGCGGGAGGGGCGGCTCGCGGAGCAGGAGCTCAGGGACCGGCTGGCCGGGCTGAGCCCGGCCAGGCAGGAGCAGCTGCTGCTCCAGCTGATCACCGGTCATGTCGCCACCGTCCTCGGCCACGGATCCGCCGCGGCGATCGAGGCCGAGCGCGGCTTCCTGGACCTCGGCATGTCTTCGCTGACGGCAGTCGAGCTGCGCAACCGCCTCAACGCGGAGACCGGTCTGCGGCTGCCGACCACGGCGGTCTTCGACCACCCGACCCCGGTCGGGCTGGCCCGCCACCTGCGGACCGCACTGGACAGCGCCTCGGGCACCACGCCGGGCGGCACGTCGGCCGCGCCGGTCCTCGCCGAACTCGACGGCCTGGAGAAGGCCGTCGCCGGCTGCGCACTCGACGCCGACACCCGCGCCCAGCTGGTCCTGCGGCTGCGGACACTGCAGTGGAAGCTCGACGCCGACGACGAGGACGACAGCGGTGACGGCGGCGACGCCGACCTCGAAACCTCGACCGACGACGAGATCTTCGACCTCATCGACAACGAACTCGGCCTCGCCTGACCCAGCCCAGCCGATCACCACGGGTCACACCGAACACGCGGCACGCCGCGCGACGCCCTTTCCGAACAGCGAGGTTTTCCCACCCATGGCCAGCTCCTCCGAGGACAAGCTCCGCGACTACCTCAAGAAGGTCACCGCCGACCTCAAGCGGACCAGGCAGCGGCTGGAGACCGTCGAGGCCAGGGAGAGCGAGCCGATCGCCATCATCGGGATGGCCTGCCGCCTCCCCGGCGGCGTCCGGTCGCCGGAGGACCTGTGGCGGGTGCTCGCCGACGGCGTCGACGCCATCGGCGAGCTGCCGGACGACCGAGGGTGGGACACCGAGGCGCTGTACGACCCCACGCCGGGCACGCCGGGCAGGAGCTACGTGCGCCACGGCGGCTTCCTGGACGGCGTGGCCGACTTCGACGCGGAACTCTTCGGCATCGCACCGCGCGAGGCACTGGCGATGGACCCGCAGCAGCGGCTGCTGCTGGAGTCGGCCTGGGAGGCCGTCGAGTACGCCCGGATCGACCCCGCCGCACTGCGCGGCAGCGAGACCGGCGTCTTCGTCGGCGGTGCCGACACCGACTACGGCTCGCTGGCCCGGCAGTCCGCGCAGACCGAGGGTCACCTGCTGACCGGCGGCGCGGTCAGCGTCCTGTCCGGCCGGATCTCCTACGCCCTCGGCCTGGAAGGGCCGGCGGTGACGGTCGACACGGCCTGCTCCTCCGCCCTGGTCGCCCTGCACCTGGCCGTGCGCGCGCTGCGCGCCGGCGAGTGCTCGATGGCCCTGGCCGGCGGCGTGGCCGTGATGCCGACCACCCGCCTGTTCACCGAGTTCTCCCGCCAGCGCGGGCTCGCGCCCGACGGCCGCTGCAAGCCGTTCGCCGAGGCGGCCGACGGCACCTCCTGGGCCGAGGGGGTGGGCGTCCTGCTGGTCGAACGGCTCGCGGACGCCCGGCGCAACGGGCACCAGGTGCTGGCCGTGGTGCGCGGCACCGCCGTCAACCAGGACGGCGCGAGCAGCCGGCTCACCGCCCCCAACGGCCCCTCCCAGCAGCGGGTGATCAAGGCGGCGCTCGCCAACGCGCAGCTCTCCGCCGACCAGGTCGACGCGGTGGAGGCCCACGGCACGGGAACCACGCTGGGCGACCCCATCGAGGCGCAGGCCCTGCTGGCGACCTACGGCCAGGACCGCGACCCCGCACGGCCGCTGCTGCTCGGCGCGGTCAAGTCGAACCTCGGGCACGCGCAGGCCGCCTCGGGCGTGGCCGGCGTGATCAAGATGGTGCTGGCCCTGCGCCACGGCGTGCTGCCGAGGACGCTGCACGTGGACGCGCCGTCCTCGCACGTGGACTGGAGCGCGGGTGCGGTCGAGCTGCTGACCGAGGCCCAGGAGTGGCCGGCGACCGGCCGTCCGCGCCGGGCGGGCGTCTCGGCGTTCGGCATCAGCGGCACCAACGCGCACATCGTGCTGGAGCAGGCCGAGCCGGCCGAACTGCCGCCCGTTGAGCCGCCGGTGGGGGTGCCCGGGGTGGTGCCGTGGGTGCTGTCGGGCCGGACCGAGGCCGCACTGCGCGCACAGGCGGCGCGGCTGGCCGCGCACCTGCGCGCCGACGCCGACGCCGACCTTGCCCTGGCCGACGTCGCCCTTTCGCTGGCGACCACCCGGACCCCGCTGGAGCACCGCGCCGCCGTGGTCGCCGGTGACCGTGAGGCGTTCCTGAGTGGCCTGGACGCCTTGGCCACGGGCCGAGCCGCCGCTGGGCTGGTCGACGGTGTCGCGGCCAAGGCCCCGCTGGCGTTCCTGTTCTCGGGGCAGGGGTCGCAGCGGCTCGGCATGGGGCGGGAGCTGTACGGCCGTTTCCCGGTGTTCGCCGAGGCGTTCGACGCGGTCTGTGCGGAGCCGGGCTTCGGTGCGGTTCGCGAGGTGGTGTGGGGCGCGGACGCTGAGCTGCTGAACCGGACGGTCCATGCTCAGGCGGGGTTGTTCGCGGTGGAGGTGGCGCTGTTCCGGCTGCTCGAATCCTGGGGCGTGCGGCCGGACTTCGTGGCCGGGCACTCGATCGGGGAGGTGGCGGCGGCGCAGGTGGCCGGGGTGTTCTCGCTGGCGGACGCGTGTGCGCTGGTGGTGGCGCGCGGCAGCCTGATGCAGGCGCTGCCGGCGGGTGGGGCGATGCTGGCGGTGCAGGCCTCCGAAGACGAAGTCCTGCCGCTGCTGGACGAGTTGGTGTCGATCGCGGCGATCAACGGTCCGTCGTCGGTGGTGGTCTCCGGCGCCGAGGAGCAGGTCGACCGGATCCGTGTCCACTTCGAGGAGCTGGGGCGCAAGGCGTCGCGGCTGCGGGTCTCGCATGCCTTCCACTCGCCGTTGATGGATCCGATGCTGGACGGGTTCCGGGCGGTGCTGGCGGGTCTCTCCTTCGCTGAGCCGGTCATCGCGGTGGTGTCCAACCTGACGGGTGACCTCGCGACGGGCGAGCAGCTCTGCTCGCCGGAGTACTGGGTGCGCCACGTCCGCGAGGCGGTGCGCTTCGCCGACGGCGTGCGCACGCTGCAGGCCCAGGGCGTCAGCCGCTGGGTGGAGTTGGGCCCGGACGGTGTCCTGTCGGCGATGGCCGCGACCTGCCTGCCGGACGATGCGCTGCTGGTACCGGCACTGCGCAGGGAACAGGACGAGGAGGCGACGCTGCTCGGTGCGATGGCGATCCTGCACGTTCGTGGAACGACGGTCGACTGGACCGCGTTGCTGGCCGGCACCGGCGCCCGCCGCGTCGACCTGCCCACCTACGCCTTCCAGCACCAGCGCTTCTGGCCCACCGCCGATCTCTCGGCGTCCGCCGACGTCAGTGCCGCCGGCCTGGCGCCGGCAGACCACCCCCTGCTCGGCGCCGCCGTCGAACTGGCCGACGGTGACGGGCTGATGTTCACCGGACGGCTGTCGGTGCGGTCCCACCCGTGGCTGGCGGACCACGCCGTCCTGGGCTCGGTCCTGCTCCCGGGTACGGCCTTCCTGGAGCTGGCGATCCGCGCGGCCGACGAGGTCGGCTGCGACCTGGTCGAGGAGCTGACGCTGGCGGCGCCGCTGGTGCTCGCCGAAAGCGGCGGGACTCGGCTGCAGTTGAGGGTGGGAGCGGCCGACGAGAGCGGCCGTCGCACCCTGGATGTCCGCTCCCGGCAGGAGGCGGCCGACGAGCGCCCGTGGGTCCAGCACGCGACCGGTGTCCTCGCGCCCGGGGAGCGGATCGCCGACTTCGACGCCTCGGTGTGGCCGCCCGCCGGCGCCGAGCCCGTGGACCTGACCGGCCTCTACGAGCGGATGTCCGAGGGCGGTTTCGCCTATGGCCCGGTCTTCCAGGGGCTGCGGGCGGCGTGGCGACTGGGCGAGCAGGTCTTCGCCGAGGTCGCGCTGCCCGACGGCGTGGACGGTGGGCCGTTCGGGCTCCACCCCGCCCTGCTGGACGCCGCCCTGCACGTGTCGGCCTTCAACGGCCTGCCCCGGGGCGTGGTCCCGTTCTCCTGGGAGGGCGTCTCGCTGCACGCCTCGGGCGCCTCCTCGGTGCGGGTGCGGGTGGTGCGCACCGGCGAGGACTCGGTCTCCGTGGCGCTCGCCGACGGCGAGGGCCGACCGGTCGCCTCGGCGGGGTCGCTCGTCCTGCGCGCGGTCTCGGCCGACCAGGTGACCCGGGCGGGTGCTGCCGGCACCGGCGATGCGCTGTTCCGGGTGGAGTGGGTGCCGGTTGCCGTGGGCGAGGGCGCTGCGGTGCCGTTCGTGACGGTTGGGCTGGAGGTGGAGCTGGCGGCGTTGGTGGAGGTGCCGGCTGTGGTGGTGGTCGAGCTTCCGGCTGGTGCGTCCGGTGGCGTGGTGGAGTCGGTGCATGCCGTGACGGCGCGGGTGTTGGGTCTGGTGCAGTCCTGGTTGGCCGAGGAGCGGTTCGCGGGCTCGCGGTTGGTCTTCATCACCCGTGGTGCGGTGTCGGGTGCGGATCTGGCGGGCGCGGCGGTGTGGGGTCTGGTGCGGTCGGCGTCGTCGGAGAATCCGGGCCGGTTCGGCCTGGTGGACCTGGAGGGCTCTGGCGAACTTCCCTCGGGTGCACTGGTGTTGGACGAGCCGCAGCTGCTGGTCCGTGGTGATGAGGTGCTGGCGGCCCGGCTGGCGCGGGTGGCTTCCGCTCGGTCGGCGAGCGCGCCGTCGTGGGAGGGCGACGGCACGGTGCTGGTCACGGGTGGTACGGGTGGTCTGGGCCGGGTGGTGGCGCGTCACCTGGTGGTGGAGCACGGTGTGCGGAGGCTGCTGCTGGTCTCCCGTCGCGGGGCGGCGGCCGACGGCGCGGCCGAACTCGTCACCGAGCTGGCGGCGTTGGGTGCGGAGGCGCTGGTCGAGGCGTGTGATGTCGCGGACCGGGCGGCGGTGGGCGAGCTGATCGGCCGGCACCCGGTGCGGGCGGTGGTGCACACGGCGGGTGTGCTGGACGACGGCGTGGTGGGCTCGCTGACCCCCGAGCGGTTGGCGGCGGTGCTGCGTCCGAAGGTGGACGCGGCGTGGAATCTGCACGAGGCCACGAAGGACCTGGACCTCGCGGCCTTCGTCGTCTTCTCCTCGGTGTCCGGCACCTTCGGTGGCCCCGGGCAGGGCAACTACGCGGCCGGCAACACCTTCCTGGACGCGCTGGCGCGGTACCGCCGCGCGGCAGGCCTGCCGGGGGTGTCGCTGGCGTGGGGTCCGTGGACCCAGGACGGCGGCATGACGGGCACGCTCTCCGCCGTCGACCTCCAGCGGATCACTCGCACGGGGATGCCCGAGCTCTCGCCGGCGGACGGCGCGGCCCTGTTCGACGCGGCGCTCGCCGTCGACGAGGCCGTGGTCCTGCCGGTGCGGTTCGACCTGGCGGCCCTGCGGGCCCGGGCCGAGGTGCCCGCGCTGCTGAGCGGCCTGGTCCGCGCGCGGGCGCGCCGGTCGGCCGTGGCCGGTTCGGCCACGGCGGCAGGCCTGGTGCAGCGCCTGTCCGGCCTGGGGGAGGAGGAGCGCCGCGAGGTGCTGCTCGACCTGGTGCGCGCTCAGATCGCGCTGGTGCTGGGACATGCGGGTGCGGCCGAGGTGGACGCCACGCGGGCGTTCCAGGACCTCGGCTTCGACTCGCTGACCGCTGTCGAGCTGCGGAACCAGCTGAACAAGGCCGTGGGCGTGCGATTGTCGGCGACGGTGGTCTTCGACTACCCCTCGGCGCAGGCGCTGGTCCGGTTCCTGCTGGACGAGTTGTTCGGTGGTGCGGCCGAAGTGGTGGTTCCGGTCGGGGCGTTGCCGTCGGTGGCGGACGATCCGGTGGTGATCGTGGGGATGGCCTGCCGCTACCCGGGCGGGGTGCGGTCGCCGGAGGGCCTGTGGCGGTTGGTCTCGGAGGGCGTGGACGCGATCTCCGGCTTCCCGACCGATCGTGGCTGGGATGTGGAGGGGCTGTTCAACGCGGATCGTGAGGTGCCGGGCACCTCGTACACGCGCTCGGGCGGATTCCTGTACGAGGCGGGGGAGTTCGACCCCGAGTTCTTCGGGATGAGTCCGCGTGAGGCGCTGGCGACGGACGCGCAGCAGCGGTTGCTGCTGGAGACGTCCTGGGAGGCGTTCGAGCGGGCCGGGATCGATCCCCAGTCACTGCGGGGGAGCCAGACGGGTGTCTTCGCCGGAGTGATGTACACCGACTACCGGGACCTGCTCGGCGGCGACCAGTTCGAAGGCTTCCGGGGCAACGGCAGTGCCCCGAGCATCGCCTCGGGCCGGGTCTCCTACGCGTTGGGGCTGGAGGGCCCTGCGGTCACGGTGGACACCGCGTGCTCGTCCTCCCTGGTCGCGCTGCACTGGGCGGCGCAGGCGCTGCGCAGCGGTGACTGCTCGCTGGCGGTGGCCGGCGGCGTGACGGTGATGTCCACGCCGAGCACCTTCGTGGAGTTCTCCCGGCAGGGCGGACTGTCGGCCGACGGCCGCTGCCGCTCCTTCGCCGATGCGGCGGATGGTGTGGGCTGGGGCGAGGGCGTGGGGATGGTGGTGCTGGAGCGTCTTTCGGACGCCCGGCGTCATGGTCACCGGGTGCTGGCGGTGGTGCGTGGCAGCGCGGTGAACCAGGACGGCGCGTCGAACGGTCTGACGGCGCCGAACGGTCCCTCGCAGCAGCGGGTGATCCGGCAGGCGCTGGCCAGTGGTGGGTTGTCGGCCGCTGATGTGGACGCGGTGGAGGCGCACGGTACGGGGACGACGCTCGGTGACCCGATCGAGGCGCAGGCGCTGATCGCGACGTACGGTCGGGAGCGGGCTGCGGAGCGGCCGCTGTGGTTGGGCTCGGTGAAGTCGAACATCGGGCACACGCAGGCGGCTGCGGGTGTGGCGGGTGTGATCAAGATGGTCATGGCGATGCGCCACGGTGTGCTGCCGAGGACGCTGCACGTGGATGCGCCGTCCTCGCACGTGGACTGGAGTGCGGGCGCGGTCGAGCTGTTGACGGACAGTCAGGTGTGGCCGCAGGGTGCGGGGCCGCGTCGGGCGGGTGTGTCGTCCTTCGGGATCAGCGGCACCAACGCCCACGTCGTGCTGGAGCAGGGCGAGCCGGCCGAACTGCCGTCGGCTGTGCAGCCGGTGGTGGTGCCCGGGGTGGTGCCGTGGGTGCTCGCGGGTCGGAGCGAGGCCGCGCTGCGGGCGCAGGCGGCGTACCTGCTGTCCCACGTCCAGGAGCGGGCCGGACTCTCCTCGGTGGATGTCGCGTTGTCCCTGGCCGCCGAGCGCTCGGCGTTCGACCACCGTGCCGTGGTGCTGGCTTCGGACCATGCGGCCGGGCTCGCCGCGCTGGTGGCGGGCGAGCCGACGCCGGATGTGGTGCAGGGTTCGGTGCGTGCGGGCAAGCGCGCGTTCCTGTTCTCGGGACAGGGCTCGCAGCGGCCCGGCATGGGACGGGAGCTGTACGGCCGCTTCCCGGTGTTCGCCGAAGCCTTCGACGCGGTCTGCGCGCAGCCGGGTTTCGGTTCGGTTCGCGAGGTGGTGTGGGGTGCGGACGCCGAGCTGCTGAACCGGACCGTGCACGCTCAGGCGGGGTTGTTCGCGGTGGAGGTGGCGCTGTTCCGTTTGCTCGAATCCTGGGGCGTGCGGCCGGACTTCGTGGCCGGGCACTCGATCGGTGAGGTGGCTGCTGCCCACGTGGCCGGGGTGTTCACCCTCGCCGACGCCTGCACGCTGGTGGTGGCGCGCGGCAGCCTGATGCAGGCGTTGCCCGCCGGTGGTGCGATGCTCGCGGTGCAGGCGACGGAGGCGGAAGTCCTGCCGTTGCTCGGTGAGTTCGTCTCGATCGCGGCTGTCAACGGGCCGTCGTCGGTGGTGGTCTCGGGTGCCGAGGAGGCGGTGGAGGCGGTTCGTTCGCAGGTCGAGGGGCTGGGTCGCAAGACGTCCCGCCTGCGGGTGAGCCATGCTTTCCACTCGCCGCTGATGGACCCGATGCTCGAAGAGTTCACCCGGGTGGTCGGGGGCCTGTCCTTCGGCGTGCCGGCCATCCCGGTCGTCTCCAACCTGACCGGTGACCTCGCGACAGGCGAGCAGCTCCGCTCGCCGGAGTACTGGGTGCGCCACGTCCGCGAGGCCGTGCGCTTCGCCGACGGCGTGCGTACGCTGCACGCCCAGGGCGTCACCCGCTTCGTCGAACTGGGCCCGGACGGTGTGCTCTCCGCACTCGCCCAGCAGACGCTCACCGAGGAGGTCCTCACGGTCCCTGTCCTGCGCAAGGACCGGGGCGAGGAGACGACCGCGCTGCACGCGCTGGCCGCGTTGCACGTGAACGGTGTGCGGGTCGACTGGACCGCCGTCCTCGCCGGCACCGGCGCCCGTCGCGTCGACCTGCCCACCTACGCCTTCCAGCACCAGCACTTCTGGCCCGTCGGTGCGGTGCTCCGACCGGGTGATCTGCGCTTCGCGGGGCTGGAATCGGCAGCGCATCCGCTGCTGGGCGCGGCGGTGGAGCTGGTCAACACGGACGGGTACCTGTTCACCGGGCGCCTGTCGGTGGAGTCGCATCCGTGGCTGGCGGACCACGTCGTCCTCGGCACGGTGGTGGTGCCCGGTGCGGCGCTGGTGGAGCTGGCGCTCCGTGCGGGTGACGAGGTCGGCTGCGACCTGGTCGAGGAGCTGACCCTGGCGGCGCCCCTGGTGCTCTCCGGCCGGGGGGACGTGCGGGTGCAGGTGTGGGTGGGCGAGCTGGACGCTTCCGGTCGCCGGGCCGTCAGCATGCACTCCCGCCCCGCCGGCAACGATGAGGCGACATGGACGCTGCACGCCAGTGGTGTGCTTGCCTCGGGAGCGGCGCCGGTGCTCTTCGACGCGGCGGTGTGGCCGCCGGTCGGTGCCGAGCCGCTGGACCTGACCGGTCTCTACGAGCGGATGTCCGAGAGCGGTCTTGAGTACGGCCCGGTGTTCCACGGCCTGCGGTCGGCGTGGCGGCTGGGCGAGCAGGTGTTCGGCGAGGTCGCGCTGCCCGAAGAGGTGGAGGGTGGTGCGTACGGTCTGCATCCCGTCCTGCTGGACGCGTGCCTGCACGCCTCGGCCTTCGTCGGCGGCGGCGAGCAGGGCCAGGGCTCGGCGGGTGTGCCGTTCTCGTGGTCCGGTGTGTCGCTGCGTGCGGTGGGCGCGTCGTCGGTGCGGGTGCGGTTGTCGCGCGCGGGTGCGGACGGTGTGTCGCTGGCGATCGCGGATGCCGCAGGGGCGCCGGTTGCCTCGGTGGAGTCGCTCGTCGTCCGGCCGATCAGCGCCGAGCAGTTGGGCGGGTCGGGGGCGGCCACTCGGGATGCGCTGTTCCGGGTGGAGTGGGTGCCGGTTGCCGTGGGCGAGGGCGCTGCGGTGCCGTTCGTGACGGTTGGGCTGGAGGTGGAGCCGGCGGCGTTGGTGGAGGTGCCGGCTGCGGTGGTGGTCGAGCTTCCGGCTGGTGCGTCCGGTGGCGTGGTGGAGTCGGTGCATGCCGTGACGGCGCGGGTGTTGGGTCTGGTGCAGTCGTGGTTGGTCGAGGAGCGGTTCGTGGGCTCGCGGTTGGTCTTCGTGACGCGTGGTGCGGTGTCGGGTGCGGATCTGGCGGGCGCGGCGGTGTGGGGTCTGGTGCGGTCGGCGTCGTCGGAGAATCCGGGCCGGTTCGGCCTGGTGGATCTGGAGGGCGAGGGCGAACTGCCGTCGGGTGCACTGGTGTTGGATGAGCCGCAGCTGCTGGTGCGTGCTGGTGAGGTGCTGGTGGCGCGGCTGGTGCGGGTGTCGGCGGCGGCCGAGGCGGGTGCCCCGTCGTGGGCCGGTGACGGTGACGGTGACGGTGACGGTGCCGGTGCCGTGCTGGTGACCGGTGGTACCGGTGGCCTGGGCCGGCTCGTGGCCCGTCACCTGGTGGTGGAGCACGGGGTGCGGAGTCTGCTGTTGGTCAGCCGCCGTGGTGCGCAGGCCGATGGCGTGGCCGAACTCGTCGCCGAGCTGGTGGCGTTGGGTGCGGAGACGGTGGTCGAGGCGTGTGATGTCGCGGACCGGGCGGCGGTGGCCGAGTTGGTCGCCCGTCACCCGGTGCGGGCGGTGGTGCACACGGCGGGTGTGCTGGACGACGGCGTCATCGGTTCGCTGACCCCCGAGCGGCTGGCAGCCGTGCTGCGTCCGAAGGTGGACGCGGCGTGGAATCTGCACGAGGCGACCCGGGATCTGGACCTCGCGGCGTTCGTCCTCTTCTCCTCGGTGGCGGGGACGTTCGGTAGCGCGGGGCAGGCGAACTATGCGGCGGGCAACGCTTTCCTGGACGCGCTGGCTCGGCACCGTCGCGCGGCCGGTCTGCCGGGTGTGTCGCTGGGGTGGGGTCCGTGGAGCCAGGACGGTGGCATGACCGGCGCCCTGGGCCGGGCCGACATCGAGCGCATCGCCCGACTGGGCATGCCGGCGCTCACCCCCGACGTCGGGTTGGCGCTCTTCGACGCCGCGCTCTCCGACGGGGAGCCGGTGACGCTTCCGGTCCGGCTGGACCTGGCGGCCCTGCGGGCCCAAGGGGAGGTGCCCGCGCTGCTGCGGGGCCTGATCCGTGCGCGTTCGCGCCGGTCGGCCGTGGCCGGCTCGACCACGGCCGTCGACCTGACCCGCCGTCTCTCCGCCCTGGGGGCGGAGGAGCGTCGCGAGGCGGTGCTCGCCCTGGTGCGCGCTCAGATCGCGCTGGTGCTGGGTCATGCGGGTGCGGCCGAGGTGGAGGCGACGAAGGCGTTCCAGGATCTCGGGTTCGATTCGCTGACCGCCGTGGAGTTGCGGAACCGGCTCGGGGCAGTGACGGGTCTTCGGCTGCCGGCGACGGTGGTGTTCGACTATCCGTCGGCGGAGGCGCTGGTCCGGTTCCTGCTGGAGGAGTTGTTCGGTGCCGAGAGCGAGGTTGCTGTTCCGGTCGGGACGCTGCCGTCCGTGGTGGACGATCCGGTGGTGATCGTGGGGATGGCGTGCCGGTATCCGGGTGCGGTGCGGTCCCCGGAGGGTCTGTGGCGGTTGGTCTCGGAGGGGGTGGATGCGATCTCCGGCTTCCCGACCGATCGTGGCTGGGATGTAGAGGGGCTGTTCAACGCGGATCGTGAGGTGCCGGGTACCTCGTACACGCGCTCGGGCGGATTCCTGTACGAGGCAGGGCAGTTCGATGCCGAGTTCTTCGGGATGAGTCCGCGTGAGGCGCTGGCGACGGATGCGCAGCAGCGGTTGCTGCTGGAGACGTCCTGGGAGGCGTTCGAGCGGGCCGGGATCGACCCGGTCTCGCTGCGCGGCAGCCGGACCGGCGTCTTCGCCGGTGTGATGTACCACGACTACGCGAGCCTGCTGGGCGGGCGCGACTTCGAGGGACTCCAGGGCAGCGGGAGCGCGGGAAGCATTGCCTCGGGCCGGGTCTCCTACGCGCTGGGGCTGGAGGGCCCTGCGGTCACGGTGGACACGGCGTGTTCCTCCTCGCTGGTGGCGATGCACCTGGCGGCGCAGGCGCTGCGCAGTGGCGAGTGCTCGCTGGCGGTGGCCGGCGGCGTGACGGTGATGTCGACCCCGAGCACCTTCGTGGAGTTCTCCCGGCAGGGCGGTCTGTCGGTCGACGGTCGCTGCCGTTCGTTCTCGGACTCGGCGGATGGGGTGGGCTGGGGCGAGGGTGTCGGCATGCTGGTCCTGGAGCGGCTGTCCGACGCACGGTGCAACGGGCACCGGGTGTTGGCGGTGGTGCGTGGCAGCGCGGTGAACCAGGACGGTGCGTCGAACGGTCTGACGGCGCCGAACGGTCCCTCGCAGCAGCGGGTGATCCGGCAGGCGTTGGCCAGTGGTGGCCTGGCCCCGGCGGATGTGGACGTGGTGGAGGGCCACGGCACCGGGACCACCCTGGGTGACCCGATCGAGGCGCAGGCCATCCTCGCCACCTACGGACAGGACCGACCCGAGGACCGGCCGGTCCGGCTGGGATCCCTCAAGTCGAACATCGGTCACACACAGGCGGCTGCGGGTGTGGCGGGCGTGATCAAGATGGTC
Source organism: Kitasatospora sp. NPDC008050 (assembly GCF_042957465.1). Classification (NCBI taxonomy): domain Bacteria; kingdom Bacillati; phylum Actinomycetota; class Actinomycetes; order Kitasatosporales; family Streptomycetaceae; genus Kitasatospora; species Kitasatospora sp. NPDC008050. The sequence continues at coordinate 91,358 of NZ_JBIBIJ010000013.1, read as the reverse complement.
ATGGCGATGCGTCACGGCGTGCTGCCGAAGACGCTGCACGTGGATGCGCCGTCCTCGCACGTGGACTGGAGCGAAGGCGCGGTCGAACTTCTGACGGACAGTCAGGTGTGGCCGCAGGGTGCCGGTCCGCGCCGGGCGGGGGTGTCCTCGTTCGGGATCAGCGGCACTAACGCCCATGTTGTGCTGGAGCAGGGCGAGCCGGCCGAACTGCCGTCGGCTGAGCAGTCGGTGGTCACGCCTGGTGTGGTGCCGTGGGTGCTCGCGGGCCGGAGTGAGGCCGCGCTGCGCGCGCAGGCGGCGCGTCTGCTGTCCCACCTCCAGGAGCGGGTCGAGCACTCCTCGGTGGACATCGCCCTGTCCCTGGCCGCCGAGCGCTCGGTGTTCAACCACCGTGCGGTGGTGCTGGCTTCGGACCGTGAGGCCGGGCTCGCCGCGCTGGTGGCGGGCGAGCCGACGCCGGATGTGGTGCAGGGTTCGGTGCGTGCGGGCAAGCGCGCGTTCCTGTTCTCGGGACAGGGCTCGCAGCGGCCCGGCATGGGACGGGAGCTGTACGCCCGTTTCCCGGTGTTCGCCGAAGCCTTCGACGCGGTGTGCGCGCAGCCGGGTTTCGGTTCGGTCCGGGAGGCGGTGTGGGGTGCGGACGCCGAGCTGCTGAACCGGACCGTGCACGCTCAGGCGGGGTTGTTCGCGGTGGAGGTGGCGCTGTTCCGTTTGCTCGAATCCTGGGGCGTGCGGCCGGACTTCGTGGCCGGGCACTCGATCGGTGAGGTGGCTGCTGCCCACGTGGCCGGGGTGTTCACCCTCGCCGACGCCTGCACGCTGGTGGTGGCGCGCGGCAGCCTGATGCAGGCGTTGCCCGCCGGTGGTGCGATGCTCGCGGTGCAGGCGACGGAGGCGGAAGTCCTGCCGTTGCTCGGTGAGTTCGTCTCGATCGCGGCCGTCAACGGGCCGTCGTCGGTGGTGGTCTCGGGTGCCGAGGAGGCGGTGGAGGCGGTTCGTTCGCAGGTCGAGGAGCTGGGTCGCAAGACGTCCCGCCTGCGGGTGAGCCATGCTTTCCACTCGCCGCTGATGGACCCGATGCTCGAAGAGTTCACCCAGGTGGTCGGGGGCCTGTCCTTCGGCGTGCCGGCCATCCCGGTCGTCTCCAACCTGACCGGTGACCTCGCGACAGGCGAGCAGCTCCGCTCGCCGGAGTACTGGGTGCGCCACGTCCGCGAGGCCGTCCGCTTCGCCGACGGCGTGCGCGCGCTGCACGCCCAGGGCGTCACCCGCTTCGTCGAACTTGGCCCGGACGGTGTGCTCTCCGCACTCGCCCAGCAGACGCTCACCGAGGACGTCCTCACGGTCCCTGTCCTGCGCAAGGACCGGGGCGAGGAGACGACCGCGCTGCACGCGCTGGCCGCGTTGCACGTGAACGGTGTGCGGGTCGACTGGACCGCCGTCCTCGCCGGCACCGGCGCCCGTCGCGTCGACCTGCCCACCTACGCCTTCCAGCACCAGCACTTCTGGCCCACCGGCTCCGTGGCGCGCACGGGTGACGTCCGGTTCGCCGGCCTGGAGTCGCCCGAGCACCCGCTGCTGGGTGCGGCCGTCGAACTGGCCGAGGACGGCGGAGTCCTGCTCACCGGCCGCCTCTCGGTGCAGTCGCACCCGTGGCTCGCCGATCACGCGGTGCAGGGCACTGTGCTGCTGCCCGGCACGGGCCTGGTCGAACTGGCCCTGCGGGCCGGGGACGAGGTCGGCTGCGAGCTGCTGGAGGAACTGACGCTCGCCGCGCCGCTGGTGCTGCCCGAGCAGGGCGGCGTGCGCCTCCAAGTGCGCGTCGGCGTGCCGGACGACTCCGGACGGCGCGCGCTGAGCGTGCACTCCCGGCCGGACGACCAGGATCAGGAGCACGAGGTCTGGGCCGAACACGCCCGGGGTGTGCTGGCCGACGGCAGTGCCGAGCCGCTGCCGTTCGATGCGGCGTTCTGGCCACCGACCGGAGCCGAGTCGCTGCCGGTCGACGGCGCGTACGAGATGTTCGCCGAGCAGGGCTACCGGTACGGGCCGCTGTTCCAGGGCCTGAGGGCTGTCTGGCGGCGTGGTGAGGAGCTGTTCGCCGAGGTCGCGCTGCCCGAGGGTGTCGACGGCGGGGCGTTCGGCCTGCACCCGGCGTTGCTGGACGCGGCGATGCACGCCGCGATCCTGGACAGCGGACGTGGCAGCGGCGAGACGGTGATCCCGTTCGCCTGGAACGACGTGTCCCTCCATGCGGTGGGTGCATCGGCAGTGCGGGTGCGGTTGACGCGGCTCAGCGACGGCGGGTTGTCGCTGGCGGTTGCCGACCCGGCCGGCCGGCCGGTGCTCTCCGTGCGCTCGGTGACGGGGCGTCCGGTGTCGGCTGAGCAGTTGGGTGCGGTCGTTGACGGTCCGTTGTTCGGGATCGAGTGGTCGGTGGTGCCGGCTGGTGGTGCTGGGGCCGGGGTGTCGTGGTCGGGGTGGGAGGGGTTGTCGGAGTCGGGTCCGGTGCCGGATGTGGTGGTGTTGGACTGTGGTGGGGTGGGGGCGTGGACGGATGTGCCGTGTGGGGTGCGTGCGGTGGTGGGTCGTGTGTTGGGGGTGGTGCAGTCCTGGCTGGTGGAGGAGCGGTTCGCCGGGGCGCGGTTGGTGGTGGTGACGCGTGGTGCGGTGGCTGTGGCCGGGGAGCTGGCGGTGGATGTGGTGCAGGCTCCGGTGTGGGGTCTGGTCCGGTCGGCGCAGGCGGAGAATCCGGGGCGGTTCCTGCTGGTGGACCTGGAGGCGGGTGTCGATCCGGCCCTCGCCCTGGTGGCGGTGGCTTCGGGTGAGCCGGAGTCGGCGGTGCGTTCGGGTGAGGTGCTGGTGCCGCGGCTGGTCCGGCTGGCTCCTGGCGCGGGTGAGGTGCTGCTCGATGCCGAGGGTGCGGTGCTGGTCACGGGCGGTACCGGCGGTCTGGGCGCGGTGGTCGCCCGCCACCTCGTAACCGAGCGCAATGTCCGGCACCTGGTGCTGACCAGCCGGCGCGGCCTCGATGCCCCGGGCGCGCCGGAGCTGGTGGAGGAGCTCACCGCGCTCGGCGCGCGGGTGCGGATCACGGCCTGCGACGTCTCGGACCGGGACGCGCTGGCGGAGCTGGTCGCCGGGATCGTGGCCGAGCGTCCGCTGACGGCGCTCGTGCACGCGGCCGGCATCGGCGACAACGCCCTGATCGGCGCGCTGACGCCCGAGCGCATCGGCGCCGTGCTGGCGCCGAAGGCGGATGCGGCCTGGTATCTGCACGAGCTGACCCGGGACATGGAGTTGGCGGCGTTCGTGCTGTTCTCCTCGGCCGGTGGCCTGGTGCTGACGGCGGGGCAGGGCAACTACGCGGCGGCCAACGTCTTCCTGGACGCGCTCGCTGCCCGGCGCCGTGCCGAGGGCCTGCCGGCCACCTCGATGGCCTTCGGGCTGTGGGAGGTGGGCGCGGGCCTGGGCCAGTTCCTCACCGAGGTCGACCGCAAGCGGATGGCCACCCAGGGCATCCCCGTCCTGGCCCACGAGGCGGGCCTGGCGCTCTTCGCGGCCGGCCTGCGCTCCGAGCGGGCCACCGTGGTGCCGATCCGGGTCGACACCACCGCCCTGCGCACCCGCACCGACGAGGTTCCCGCGCTGCTGCGCGGCCTGACCCCGCGTACCCGGCGCGTCGGGGCCTCCCGCGGCACCGCCTCGGCGGCCGTGCTGGAGCAGCGGCTCGCGGGGCTGACCACGGGCGAGCGTGAGCGTGCCGTGCTGCAGATCGTCCGGGCCCAGGTCGCGGGCGTGCTCGGCCACGCCTCGGCCGAGGCGATCGCACCCGAACGGGCCTTCCAGGAGCTCGGCTTCGACTCCCTGGCCGCGACCGAGCTGCGCAACCAGCTCAACGCCCGCACCGGACTGCGCCTGCCCGCCACCCTCGCCTTCGACCACCCCAACGCCCGCGCCGTCGCCACCCACATCCTCGCGCTGCTCGGCGACACCGACACCGATGCCGACACCGATGCCGACACCGATGCCGACGCCGCGACGCACCGCACCGACGTGCGCGGCACGGACGACGAGCCGATCGCGATCGTCAGCATGGCCTGCCGCTACCCGGGCGGCGTGAGCTCGCCCGAGGAGCTGTGGCAGCTGCTGGTCGACGGTGCGGACACCGTCTCGGACCTGCCGACCAACCGCGGCTGGAACATCGAGAACCTCTACGACCCCGAGCCGGGCAAGGAGGGCCGGAGCTACACGCGTCGCGGCAGCTTCCTGCACGACGCGGCCGAGTTCGACCCGGGCTTCTTCGGCATCTCGCCACGCGAGGCGCTCTACATGGACCCGCAGCAGCGGCTCCTGCTGGAGACCGCGTGGGAGGCGCTGGAGCGGGCGGGCATCGATCCGGCCACGCTGCGCGGCAGCAGGACCGGCGTGTTCGCCGGCGTGATGTACCACGACTACGCGCTCAACGCGAACCCCTCCGGCACCAGCGGCGGCAGCGTCGTCTCGGGCCGGGTGTCGTACACGCTCGGCCTGGAGGGCCCGGCGCTGACGGTGGACACGGCCTGTTCGTCCTCGCTGGTGGCGCTCCACCTGGCGGTGCAGGCGCTGCGCACCGGCGAGTGCTCGCTGGCGCTGGCCGGCGGCGCCACCGTGATGTCCACCCCGGGCATGTTCATCGAGTTCAGCCGGCAGCGCGGCCTGTCCGTCGACGGGCGCTGCAAGGCGTTCGCCGGTGCGGCCGACGGCGTGGGCTGGTCCGAGGGCGTCGGCGTGCTGCTGGTCGAGCGGCTGTCGGACGCGCTGCGCCACGGCCACCAGGTGCTCGCGGTGGTGCGCGGCACGGCGGTGAACCAGGACGGTGCGAGCAACGGGTTCGCCGCCCCCAACGGCCCCTCGCAGCAGCGGGTGATCCGCCAGGCGCTGGCGAGCGCCGGTCTGTCGGCCGCCGAGGTCGACGCGGTGGAGGCCCACGGCACGGGGACGACGCTCGGCGACCCGATCGAGGCGCAGGCGCTGCTCGCCACCTATGGGCAGGGCCGGGCTCCCGAACAGCCCCTGCTGCTGGGGTCGATCAAGTCGAACATCGGCCACGCACAGGCGGCTGCGGGTGTGGCGGGCGTGATCAAGATGGTGCTGGCGATGCGTCACGGTCTGCTGCCGCAGACCCTGCACGTCGATCAGCCCTCCCCGCACGTGGACTGGAGCGAGGGTGCGGTCGAGCTGCTGACCGAGGCCAAGGAGTGGCCGGCGACCGGCCGGCCGCGCCGGGCGAGCGTGTCGGCGTTCGGGATCAGCGGCACCAACGCGCACGTCGTCCTTGAGCAGGGCCCGCAGCCGGCCGCGCGGCCGGCTGGCAGGGACACCGGGGTAGCCGGGGCGACCGAGGTAGCCGGGGCACCCGAGGGGTCCGGTACGGCGCTCCCGTGGCTGGTCTCCGCCGCGACGCCGGAGGCACTGCGTGCGCAGGCCGAGCGGCTGCACACGTTCGTGGCGTCCCAGCCGGAGCTGGCACCGCAGGACACGGCACACTCGCTGGCGACCACCCGGGCCGCGCTCGAACGGCGTGCCGTGGTGGTCGGTGGCGACCGCGCGCAGCTGCTGGCCGGACTTCGCGCTCTCGCCGAGGGCGAGGCCGCGCCCGGCGTCTTCACCGGGTCCGCCCGTGGCGGTGGTCCGCTGGCGTTCCTGTTCGCGGGGCAGGGGTCGCAGCGGTTGGGGATGGGACAGGAGCTGTACGGGCGCTTCCCGGTCTTCGCGGAGGCGTTCGACGCGGTGTGTGCCGCGTTGGGCCTGGTCCGGGAGGTGGTGTGGGGCGAGGACGTCGAGCTGCTGAACCGCACCGCGCACGCTCAGGCGGGGTTGTTCGCCATCGAGGTGGCGCTGTTCCGGCTGCTCGAATCCTGGGGCGTCAAGCCGGACTTCGTGGCCGGTCACTCGATCGGTGAGGTGGCTGCGGCGCATGTGGCCGGGGTGTTCTCGCTGGCCGATGCCTGCACCCTGGTGGCGGCGCGCGGCAGTCTGATGCAGGCGTTGCCCGCCGGTGGTGCGATGCTCGCGGTGCAGGCGACGGAGGCGGAAGTCCTGCCGCTGCTGGGTGAGTTCGTCTCGATCGCGGCCGTCAACGGGCCGTCGTCGGTGGTGGTCTCGGGTGCCGAGGAGGCGGTGGAGGCGGTTCGTTCGCAGGTCGAGGAGCTGGGCCGCAAGGCGTCCAGGCTGCGGGTGTCGCATGCCTTCCACTCCCCGTTGATGGATCCGATGCTGGACGAGTTCCGTGCCGTGCTCCAGGGCCTGTCCTTCGCCGCGCCGGCCATCCCCGTCGTCTCCAACCTGACCGGCGACCTCGCGACGGGCGAGCAGCTCCGCTCGCCGGAGTACTGGGTGCGCCACGTCCGCGAGGCGGTGCGCTTCGCCGACGGCGTGCGCACATTGCAGGCACACGGGGTCACCCGGTTCCTGGAGTTCGGGCCCGATGCCGTCCTCACGGGGATGGCGCGGGACTGCCTCGCGGAGGCGGCGGAGACGCTCGTGGTCCCGCTGCTGCGCGCGGGCCGGGACGAGGTCTCGACGCTGGTGGCGGCCACCGGCCGACTGCACGTGACCGGAACTCCCGTGGACTGGCGGGCCTTCTTCGCCGGTACCGGTGCCCGCCGGGTCGAGCTGCCCACCTACGCCTTCCAACGGCGGCCGTTCTGGCTCGACGCCACGAGCCCGCTCGCCGACCTGAGCGCGGCCGGTGTGGGCTCGGCGGACCACCCGCTGCTCGGCGCGGCCGTCGAACTGGTCGACGCGGACGGGTTCCTGTTCACCGGCCGGGTCTCGCTGGAGTCACACCCGTGGCTGGCGGACCACACCGTCCTGGGCCGGGTGCTGGTGCCCGGTACGGGCCTGCTCGAACTGGCCCTGCGGGCCGGCGCCGAGGCCGGTTGCGATCACGTGGAGGAGCTGACGCTCGCCGCGCCGCTGGTGCTGCCCGAGCAGGGCGGCGTGCAGCTGCAGGTCTGGGTCGGCGAGCCCGACGGGTCCGGGCGGCGCCCGGTCACCGTGCACTCCCGCCCCCAGGACGGTCCGGAACACGGCTGGGCCCGGCACGCTTCCGGCTTCCTGACCACGCCTTCCGCCGGTTCCGGCGGCGCGCTCGAGCTGACCGAGTGGCCGCCGGCCGGGGCCGAGACGGTGTCCGTCGACGGCGCCTACGAGGGCTTTGTGGACGCCGGGTTCGGCTATGGGCCGGTGTTCCAGGGCCTGCGGGCTGTCTGGCGGCGTGGTGAGGAGCTGTTCGCCGAGGTCGCGCTGCCCGAGGGTGTCGACGGCGGGGCGTTCGGTCTGCACCCCGCGCTGCTGGACGCGGCGATGCATGCCGCGATCCTCACCAGCTCGGGCGAGTTGGCGATTCCCTTCGTGTGGAACGACGTCTCGCTGCACGCGGTGGGTGCGTCGTCGGTGCGGGTCCGGTTGGCCCGGGCCGGTGACGGCGGCTGGTCCTTGGCCCTCGCCGATGTGTCGGGTCGGCCGGTGATGTCGGTCGGGTCGATGGTGGGGCGTCCGGTGTCGGCTGAGCAGTTGGGTGCGGTTGCTGACGGCCCGTTGTTCGGGATCGAGTGGTCGGTGGTGCCCGCGGGGGCGGCGGCGGGGGTGTCGTGGTCGGGGTGGGAGGGATTGTCGGAGTCGGGTCCGGCGCCGGATGTGGTGGTGCTGGACTGTGGCGGGGTGGGGGCGTGGACGGATGTGCCGTGTGGGGTGCGTGCGGTGACGGGTCGCGTGTTGGGGGTGGTGCAGTCCTGGCTCGCGGACGAGCGGTTCGCCGGGGCGCGGTTGGTGGTGGTGACGCGTGGTGCGGTGGCTGTGGCCGAGGAGCTGGCGGTGGATGTGGTGCAGGCTCCGGTGTGGGGTCTGGTCCGGTCGGCGCAGGCGGAGAATCCGGGGCGGTTCGTGCTGGTGGACCTGGAGGCGGGTGTCGATCCGGCCCTCGCCTTGGTGGCGGTGGCTTCGGGTGAGCCGGAGTCGGCGGTGCGTTCGGGTGAGGTGCTGGTGCCGCGGCTGGTCCGGCTGGCTCCTGGCGCGGGTGAGGTGCTGCTCGATGCCGAGGGTGCGGTGCTGGTCACGGGCGGTACCGGCGGTCTGGGTGCGGTGGTGGCGCGGTACTTGGTGACCGAGCGCGGTGTGCGGCACCTGGTGCTGACCAGCCGGCGCGGCCTGGGCACGCCGGGCGCGCCGGAGCTGGTCGAGGAACTCACCGCGCTCGGCGCGCTCGTGCGGATCACGGCTTGCGACGTCTCGGACCGGGACGCGCTGGCGGAGCTGGTCGCCGGGATCGTGGCCGAGCGGCCGCTGACGGCGGTCGTGCACGCGGCCGGCACCGGTGACAGCGCTCTGGTGACTTCCCTCACCGAGGCGCAGCTGAACTCCGTGCTGGCGCCGAAGGCGGATGCGGCCTGGTTCCTGCACGAGCTGACCCGCGGCATGGAGTTGGCGGCGTTCGTGCTGTTCTCCTCGGCCGGTGGCCTGGTGCTGACGGCGGGGCAGGGCAACTACGCGGCGGCCAACGTCTTCCTCGACGCGCTCGCCGCCCGGCGCCGCGCCGAGGGCCTGGCGGCCACCTCGATGGCCTTCGGGCTGTGGGAGGTGGGCGCGGGTCTGGGCCAGTTCCTCACCGAGGTCGACCGCAAGCGGATGGCCACCCAGGGCATCCCCGCACTCACGCACGAGGCGGGCCTGGCGCTCTTCGCGGCCGGCCTGCGCTCCGAGCGGGCCACCGTGGTGCCGATCCGGATCGACACCACCGCCCTGCGTACCCGCACCGACGAGGTTCCCGCGCTGCTGCGCGGCCTGACGCCGATGGTGCGGCGGGCCGCGGCGGCGAGCTCCGCACCGGCGGCGACGATGGGGGAGCGGCTCGCGGGCCTGGCCCTGCCGGAGCGGCAGCGCGCGGTGCTGCAGCTCGTCCGTACCGAGGTCGCCGCTGTGCTGGGCCACACCTCGGCCGAGGCGGTCGAGGCGGAGCGGGCCTTCCAGGAACTCGGCTTCGACTCCCTGGCAGCAACCGAGCTGCGCAACCACCTGAACTCCCTGACCGGCCTGCGCCTGCCCGCCACCCTCGCCTTCGACCACCCCAACGCCCGGGCGGTCGCCGACCACATCCTGACGATGCTCGGCGACGGTGACGGCGACCGCACCGATGAGGACGCGATCCGCACGGCTCTCCGGTCGATCCCGACCAGCCGACTCCGCGACGCGGGGCTGATGGAGAGCCTGCTGGAGCTGGCGGAGGTCCGCGTCGCGTCCTCCCCGGCCACCGAGGGCGGCGAGGGCGGCGAGGGCGACGAGGAGAACGAGGGCGACGCCCTGTTCGCCGGCGTGCCTGCCGAGCCCGCCGAGCCCGCCGAGCTTGCCGACGACGACCCGGCCGACGGCGCCGCACTGCGCGCCGCTCGGCAGGAGGCCGCCCGGCTGCGGGCGCACAGTCGCAAGCTCACCGCTTCCCAGCACGAGCCGATCGCCATCGTCGGCATGGCCTGCCGCTACCCGGGCGGTGTGACCAGCCCGGAGGAGCTGTGGCAGCTGGTGATGTCCGGCGGTGACGGAATCTCCGGCTTCCCGACCGACCGCGGTTGGGACCTCTCCTCTCTGCGCGACCCGAACAGCGAGCGTCCGACCGCCTACTACACCCGCGAGGGCGGCTTCCTGGACGGGGCCGCGGAGTTCGACCCGGGCTTCTTCGGGATCTCCCCGCGCGAGGCGCTGGCCATGGATCCGCAGCAGCGGCTGACACTCGAACTCTCCTGGGAGGCACTGGAGCGGGCGGGGATCGACCCGACCTCGCTGCGCGGCTCCCGCACCGGCGTGTTCGCCGGTGTGATGTACCACGACTACCCGGGCAGCGACGGCAACGGCAGCGTGGTCTCGGGCCGCGTCTCCTACAAGCTCGGCCTCGAAGGGCCCGCCGTCTCGGTCGACACTGCCTGCTCCTCCTCGCTGGTGGCGCTGCACCTGGCGGTGCAGGCGCTGCGCCAGGGGGAGTGCTCCCTCGCCGTGACCGGCGGTGTCACCGTGATGGCCACCCCTGGTGTCTTCGCCGAGTTCGGCCGGCAGGGCGCGCTCGCCTCGGACGGCCGGTGCAAGTCCTTCGCGACGGCTGCCGACGGCACCGGATTCGCCGAGGGCGCGGGCTTCCTGGTGGTCGAGCGGCTCTCCGACGCGGTGCGCAACGGCCACCCCGTGCTCGCCCTGGTCCGCGGCTCCGCCGTCAACCAGGACGGTGCGAGCAACGGTCTCACCGCGCCGAACGGCCCCTCCCAGCGCCGGGTGATCCGCCAGGCGCTGGCCAACGCGCGCCTGGCCGCCGACCAGATCGACGTGGTGGAGGCGCACGGCACAGGGACCAGGCTCGGCGACCCGATCGAGGCGCAGGCGCTGCTGGAGACCTACGGTCAGCACCGGCCCGCCGAACGGCCGCTCTGGCTGGGGTCGGTGAAGTCGAACATCGGTCACACGCAGGCGGCCGCCGGTGTGGCCGGTGTGATCAAGATGGTGATGGCGATGCGCCACGGGGCGCTGCCGTCCACGCTGCACGTGGACGAACCGACCCACCAGGTCGACTGGACGGCGGGGGCGGTCCAGCTGCTGACCGAGGCGCGGGAGTGGGGTGCGGGTGACCGTCCGCGCCGCGCGGGCGTCTCGTCGTTCGGGATCAGCGGCACCAACGCGCATGTGCTGGTGGAGGAGGCACCGGCCGCTGTACCGGCCCTCGCCCAGTCCGAGCCCGCGCCAGCGGCCGCCTCGGTGCCGTGCGTGGTATCGGCCGCGACGCCGGAGGCCGTGCGGGCGCAGGCTGAGCGGCTGCTCGCGCTGGTCACGCGTGAACCGGCCCTGCGCCCGGTCGACCTCGCCTACTCCCTCGTCACGACGAGGGCCGCGCTCGACCACGGCGCGGTGGTCGTCGCCGCCGATCGGGAGGAACTGCTCACCGGGCTCGGTGCGTTGGCGCGCGGCGAGTCGCCCACCGGTGCTCGGACGGCAGGACTGCTGGCGTTCCTGTTCTCGGGACAGGGGGCGCAGCGGCTCGGCATGGGACGGGAGTTGTACGAGCGGTTCCCGGTGTTCGCCGAAGCCTTCGACGCGGTGTGCGCGGAGCCGGGCTTCGGTGCCGTTCGCGAGGTGGTGTGGGGTACGGATGCCGAGCTGCTGAACCGGACGATTCACGCTCAGGCGGGGTTGTTCGCCATCGAGGTGGCGCTGTTCCGGCTGCTCGAATCCTGGGGCGTCAAGCCGGACTTCGTGGCCGGACATTCGATCGGTGAGGTGGCTGCGGCGCATGTGGCCGGGGTGTTCTCGCTGGCGGACGCGTGCACCCTGGTGGCGGCGCGCGGCAGCCTGATGCAGGCGCTGCCCGCCGGTGGCGCGATGCTCGCGGTGCAGGCGACGGAGGCGGAAGTCCTCCCGCTGCTGGGTGAGTTCGTCTCGATCGCGGCCGTCAACGGGCCGTCGTCGGTGGTGGTCTCGGGTGCCGAGGAGGCGGTGGAGGCGCTTCGTTCGCAGGTCGAGAAGCTGGGCCGCAAGGCGTCCAGGCTGCGGGTGTCGCATGCCTTCCACTCCCTGCTGATGGACCCGATGCTGGAGGAGTTCCGTGCCGTGCTCCATGGCCTGTCCTTCGCCGCGCCGGCCATCCCGGTCGTCTCCAACCTGACCGGCGGCCTCGCGACAGGCGAGCAGCTCCGCTCGCCGGAGTACTGGGTGCGCCACGTCCGCGAGGCCGTGCGCTTCGCCGACGGTGTGCGCACATTGCAGGCACACGGGGTCAGCCGGTTCCTGGAGTTGGGACCGGACGGCGTACTGTCCGCGATGGCTCGGCACTCCCTGCCGGAGGAGGCCGTCGTGCTCCCTGCGCTGCGCAGGGACCGGGACGAGTCGGCGACCGCGCTGCACGCGCTGGCCGAATTGCACGTCCATGGCGTGCGGGTCCACTGGACGGCTGCGCTGGCCGGAACCGGCGCCCGCCGGATCGACCTGCCCACCTACGCCTTCCAGCACCGGCGGTTCTGGCCGGCGACGATGACCTTCGCCGGCAGCGCCGAGTCCGTCGGGCTGAAGTCCCTGGCGCACCCGGTGCTCTCGGGCGCGGTGGAGCTGGCGGGTTCGGCCGGGTTCCTGTTCACGGGCCGGCTGTCGGTGCAGGCGCAGCCGTGGCTCGCCGGACACGTGGTGCTGGGTTCGGTGCTGGTGCCGGGCGCGGCGCTGCTGGAGCTGGCGATCCGTGCGGGTGACGAGGTCGGCTGCGACCTGGTCGAGGAGCTGACGCTCGCCACGCCGCTGGTGCTGCCGGACGAGGGCGGTGTGCGGGTGCAGGTATGGGTGGGCGAGCTGGACGATTCCGGCCGCCGTGCGGTCAGCGTGCACTCGTCCGAGGACGGTGCGGCTGAGCAGGCCTGGACCTTGCATGCGAGCGGCGTGCTGGCGTCCGGCGCGGCTCCGGTGGCCTTCGACGCGACGACATGGCCGCCGGCTGGTGCCGAGCCGCTGGACGTGACCGGTCTCTACGATCGTTTCGCGGAGGCGGGTTTCGAGTACGGTCCGGTGTTCCAGGGCCTTCGGGCTGCCTGGCGGCTCGGCGACGACCTGTTCGCCGAGGTCCTGCTCCCCGAGGTCCTGCTCCCCGAGGGCGTGGAGGGTGGGGCGTTCGGTCTGCATCCGGCCTTGTTGGACGCGTGTCTGCATGCGTCGGCCCTTGTCGGTGATGGTGGGGAGGGCCAGGGCTCGGCGGGTGTGCCGTTCTCGTGGTCCGGTGTGTCGGTGCATGCGGCGGGTGCGTCGTCGGTGCGGGTGCGGTTGTCGCGTGCTGGTGCCGGCGGTGTGTCGCTGGCGGTCGCGGATGCCGCAGGGGCGCCGGTCGCCTGGGTGGAGTCGCTCGTGGTCCGGCCGATCAGTGCCGAGCAGTTGGGCGGGTCGGCGTCGGTTGCGCGGGATGCGATGTTCCGGCTCGACTGGACGGCGGTTCAGCCGGTGGACGCCGAGTCCGTGTCGCATGTGAGGGTCGGGCTGGAGGTGGAGCTGTCGTCGCTGGTGGAGGTGCCGGCTGTGGTGGTGGTCGAGCTTCCCGCTGGTGCGTCCGGTGGCGTGGTGGAGTCGGTGCATGCGGTGGCGTCGCGGGTGTTGGGTCTGGTGCAGTCGTGGTTGGTCGAGGAGCGGTTCGTGGGCTCGCGGTTGGTCTTCGTGACGCGTGGTGCGGTGTCGGGTGCGGATCTGGCGGGTGCGGCGGTGTGGGGTCTGGTGCGGTCGGCGTCGTCGGAGAATCCGGGCCGGTTCGGCCTGGTGGATCTGGAGGGCGAGGGCGAACTGCCGTCGGGTGCACTGGCATTGGATGAGCCGCAGCTGCTGGTGCGTGCTGGTGAGGTGCTGGCGGCGCGGCTGGTGCGGGTGTCGGCGGCGGCCGAGGCGGGTGCCCCGTCGTGGGCCGGTGACGGTGACGGTGCCGTGCTGGTGACCGGTGGTACCGGTGGCCTGGGCCGGCTCGTGGCTCGTCACCTGGTGGTGGAGCACGGGGTGCGGAGTCTGCTGCTGGTCAGCCGCCGTGGTGCGCAGGCCGATGGCGTGGCCGAACTCGTTGCCGAGCTGGCGGCGTTGGGCGCGGAGACGGTGGTCGAGGCGTGTGATGTCGCGGACCGGGCGGCGGTGGCCGAGCTGGTCGCCCGTCACCGGGTGCGGGCGGTGGTGCACACGGCGGGTGTGCTGGACGACGGCGTCATCGGTTCGCTGACCCCCGAGCGGCTGGCAGCCGTGCTGCGTCCGAAGGTGGACGCGGCATGGAACCTGCACGAGGCGACCAGGGGTCTGGACCTCGCGGCCTTCGTCCTCTTCTCCTCGGTGGCGGGGACGTTCGGCAACGCGGGGCAGGCGAACTATGCGGCGGGCAACGCTTTCCTGGACGCGCTGGCTCGGCACCGTCGCGCTGCCGGTCTGCCGGGTGTGTCACTGGGGTGGGGGCCGTGGAGCCAGGACGGTGGCATGACCGGCGCCCTGAGCGAGTCCGACATCGAGCGGATGACACGGGCCGGGATGCCGCCGATCTCCCCGGAGCAGGGGCTGGCGCTCTTCGAGGCGGCCCTGGCCCAGGCGGAGCCGACTGTCCTCCCGGTCCGGCTGGACCTGGCGGCGCTCCGGGCGCAGGGTGCGGTGCCGGTGCTGCTGCGCGGCCTGATCCGCACGCCGATCCGTCGGAGCGTGACGGCCGAGGGCGCTACCGACCTGGTGCGGCGTCTGTCCGCCCTGGGGGCGGAGGAGCGTGGCGAGGCGCTGCTCGATCTGGTGTGTACTCAGATCGCCCTGGTGCTCGGTCATGCCGGTACGGCCGAGGTGGATGCGAGGAAGGCGTTCCAGGACCTCGGGTTCGATTCGCTGACCGCCGTGGAGCTGCGGAACCGGCTCGGGGCGGTGACGGGTCTTCGGCTACCGGCGACGGTGGTGTTCGACTATCCGTCGGCGGAGGCGCTGGTCCGGTTCCTGCTGGACGAGCTGGTCGGTGGCGAGGCCGAAGTGGCGCTTCCGCTCAGGGCGTTGCCGTCGGTGGCGGACGATCCGGTGGTGATCGTGGGGATGGCCTGTCGGTACCCGGGTGGGGTGCGGTCGCCGGAGGGTCTGTGGCGGCTGGTCGCGGAGGGCGTGGATGCGATCTCGGGCTTCCCGACCGATCGTGGCTGGGACGTGGAGACGCTCTACGACCCGGACCCGGAGCACCTCGGCACGTCCTCCACGAAGTGGGGCGGGTTCCTGCGTGACGCGGCGGCGTTCGATGCCGAGTTCTTCGGGATGAGTCCGCGTGAGGCGTTGGCGACGGATGCGCAGCAGCGGTTGCTGCTGGAGACGTCCTGGGAGGCGTTCGAGCGGGCCGGGATCGACCCTGTCTCGCTGCGCGGCAGTCAGACCGGTGTCTTCGCCGGTGTGATGTACAGCGACTACGCGAGTCTGCTGGGCGGACGCGAGTTCGAGGGCTACCAGGGCAGCGGCAGCGCGCCGAGCATCGCGTCAGGCCGCGTGTCGTACACGCTGGGCTTGGAGGGCCCTGCGGTCACGGTGGACACGGCGTGTTCCTCGTCGCTGGTGGCGATGCACCTGGCGGCGCAGGCGCTGCGCAGTGGTGAGTGCTCGTTGGCGGTGGCCGGCGGTGTGACGGTGATGTCCACCCCGACGACGTTCGTGGAGTTCTCCCGGCAGCGAGGCCTCGCGGCGGACGGCCGGAGCAAGGCGTTCGCCGAGGCGGCGGACGGTGTGGGCTGGGGCGAGGGCGTGGGGATGGTGGTGCTGGAACGGCTCGCCGACGCACGGCGCAACGGGCACCAGGTGTTGGCGGTGGTGCGTGGCAGCGCGGTGAACCAGGACGGCGCGTCGAACGGTCTGACGGCGCCGAACGGTCCCTCGCAGCAGCGGGTGATCCGGCAGGCGCTGGCCAGTGGTGGGTTGTCGGCTGCCGACGTGGACGCGGTGGAGGCCCACGGCACGGGGACGAGGCTGGGCGATCCGATCGAGGCGCAGGCGCTGATCGCGACGTACGGTCAGGACCGGTCCGCCGAACGGCCGCTCTGGCTGGGGTCGGTGAAGTCGAACATCGGGCACACGCAGGCGGCTGCGGGTGTGGCGGGTGTGATCAAGATGGTCATGGCGATGCGCCACGGTGTGCTGCCGAGGACACTGCACGTGGATGCGCCGTCCTCGCACGTGGACTGGAGTGCGGGCGCGGTCGAGCTGTTGACGGACAGTCAGGCCTGGCCGCAGGGTGCGGGCCCGCGTCGGGCGGGTGTGTCGTCCTTCGGGATCAGCGGCACCAACGCCCACGTCGTGCTGGAGCAGGGCGAGCCGGCCGAACTCCCGCCGGTTGAGCAGCTGGTGGTGGTGCCCGGGGTGGTGCCCGGGGTGGTGCCGTGGGTGCTGTCGGGCCGGAGCGAGGCTGCGCTGCGGGCGCAGGCCGAGGCTCTCCTTGCCCAGGTGTGGGAGCGGCCCGCGCTCTCCCCGGTGGATGTCGCGCTGTCCCTGGCGACGGAACGCTCGGCGTTCGACCACCGCGCGGTGGTGCTGGCTTCCGACCGTGAGGCCGGGCTGGCCGGGCTGAATGGGCTGGCCGCGTTGGCGGCGGCTGAGTCGACGCCTGGTGTGGTCGAGGGCTCGGTGCGTGCGGGCAAGCGGGCCTTCCTGTTCTCCGGGCAGGGCTCGCAACGCCTGGGGATGGGCCGGG
The DNA here is from genome assembly GCF_042957465.1 of Kitasatospora sp. NPDC008050. NCBI lineage: Bacteria > Bacillati > Actinomycetota > Actinomycetes > Kitasatosporales > Streptomycetaceae > Kitasatospora > Kitasatospora sp. NPDC008050. The sequence goes on along the minus strand of NZ_JBIBIJ010000013.1, from coordinate 75,139 downwards.
AGTTGTACGCCCGTTTCCCGGTGTTCGCCGAAGCCTTCGACGCGGTCTGTGCGCAGCCGGGCTTCGATGCGGTTCGCGAGGTGCTCTGGGGCGAGGACGTGGACCTGCTGAACCGGACCGTCCACGCCCAGGCCGGTCTGTTCGCCATCGAGGTGGCGCTGTTCCGGCTGCTCGAATCCTGGGGCGTCAAGCCCGATTTCGTGGCCGGGCACTCGATCGGCGAGATCGCTGCCGCGCATGTGGCCAGGGTGTTCTCGCTGGCGGACGCGTGCACCCTGGTGGCGGCGCGCGGCAGTCTGATGCAGGCCCTGCCCACCGGTGGCGCGATGCTCGCGGTGCAGGCGACGGAGGCGGAAGTCCTGCCACTGCTGGATGAGTTCGTCTCGATCGCGGCGATCAACGGGCCGCAGTCGGTCGTCGTCTCCGGCGCCGAGGAACAGGTGGAACGGATTCGCGTCCACGTCGAGGAGCTGAGGCGCAAGACGACCCGCTTGCAGGTGTCGCATGCCTTCCACTCCCCGCTGATGGACCCGATGCTGGACGAGTTCCGTGCCGTGCTCCAGGGCCTGTCCTTCGGCGTGCCGGCCATCCCGGTCGTCTCCAACCTGACCGGCGACCTCGCGACAGGCGAGCAGCTCCGCTCGCCGGAGTACTGGGTGCGCCACGTCCGCGAGGCCGTCCGGTTCGCCGACGGCGTGCGCGCGCTGCACGCCCAGGGCGTCACCCGCTTCGTCGAACTGGGCCCGGACGGTGTGCTCTCCGCACTCGCCCAGCAGACGCTCACCGAGGACGTCCTCACGGTCCCCGTCCTGCGCAAGGACCGGGACGAGGAGACGACCGCGCTGCACGCGCTGGCCGCGTTGCACGTGAACGGTGTGCGGGTCGACTGGACCGCCGTCCTCGCCGGCACCGGCGCCCGTCGCGTCGACCTGCCCACCTACGCCTTCCAGCACCAGCACTTCTGGCCCACCGCGGTGGCCGGGGCAAGGGGCGCCGAGGCTCTCGGGCTCAAGTCCGCCGAACACCCGTTGCTCTCGGGTGCGGTGGAGTTGGCAGGCGCGGCCGGGTTCCTGTTCACGGGCCGGCTGTCGGTGCAGGCGCAGCCGTGGCTCGCCGATCACGTGGTGCTGGGTTCGGTGCTGGTGCCGGGAACGGCGCTGCTGGAGCTGGCGATCCGTGCGGGTGACGAGGTCGGCTGCGACCTGGTCGAGGAGTTGACGCTCGCCGCGCCGCTGGTGCTGCCCGAGCAGGGCAGCATGGACCTGCAGGTGGCCGTCGGCGGTTCGGACGACGAGGGCCGGCGGACGCTGAGCGTGCACTCCCGCCGGGCGAACGCCTCCCAGGAACCCTGGACGCTCCATGCGACCGGGGTGTTGACGGCCGGCGCGGTACCGGCACCGGTACCGTTCGACGTGACGACATGGCCGCCGGCTGGTGCCGAGCCGCTGGACGTGACCGGTCTCTACGATCGTTTCGCGGAGGCGGGTTTCGAGTACGGTCCGGTGTTCCAGGGCCTTCGGGCTGCCTGGCAGCTCGGCGACGACCTGTTCGCCGAGGTCGCGCTGCCTGACGGCCTGGAGGCCGGGTCGTTCGCCCTGCACCCCGCGCTCTTCGACGCGGGCCTGCACGTGATCGCGGCGGGCGCGGGGGAGGGCCAGGGCTCGGCGGGTGTGCCGTTCTCGTGGTCCGGTGTGTCGGTGCATGCGGCGGGTGCGTCGTCGGTGCGGGTGCGGTTGTCGCGTGCTGGTGCCGGCGGTGTGTCGCTGGCGGTCGCGGATGCCGCAGGGGCGCCGGTCGCCTGGGTGGAGTCGCTCGTGGTCCGGCCGATCAGTGCCGAGCAGTTGGGTGGTTCGGGGGCGGTTGCGCGGGATGCGATGTTCCGGCTCGACTGGACGGCGGTTCAGCCGGTGGACGCTGAGTCCGTGTCGCATGTGAGGGTCGGGCTGGAGGTGGATCTGGCGGCGTTGGTGGAGGTGCCGGCTGTGGTGGTGGTTGAGCTTCCCGCTGGTGCGTCCGGTGGCGTGGTGGAGTCGGTGCATGCGGTGGCGTCGCGGGTGTTGGGTCTGGTGCAGTCGTGGTTGGTCGAGGAGCGGTTCGTGGGCTCGCGGTTGGTCTTCGTGACGCGTGGTGCGGTGTCGGGTGCGGATCTGGCGGGCGCGGCGGTGTGGGGTCTGGTGCGGTCGGCGTCGTCGGAGAATCCGGGCCGGTTCGGTCTGGTGGATCTGGAGGGCGAGGGCGAACTGCCCACGGGCGCACTGGCATTGGACGAGCCGCAGCTGCTGGTGCGTGCTGGTGAGGTGCTGGCGGCGCGGCTGGTGCGGGTGTCGGCGGCGGCCGAGGCGGGTTCCCCGTCGTGGGCCGGTGACGGTGACGGTGACGGTGCCGTGCTGGTGACCGGTGGTACCGGTGGCCTGGGCCGGCTCGTGGCTCGTCACCTGGTGGTGGAGCACGGGGTGCGGAGGCTGCTGCTGGTCTCCCGTCGCGGGGCGGCGGCCGACGGCGCGGCCGAACTCGTCGCCGAGCTGGCGGCGTTGGGTGCGGAGACGGTGGTCGAGGCGTGTGATGTCGCGGACCGGGCGGCGGTGGCCGAGTTGGTCGCCCGTCACCGGGTGCGGGCGGTGGTGCACACGGCGGGTGTGCTGGACGACGGCGTCATCGGTTCGCTGACCCCCGAGCGGCTGGCAGCCGTGCTGCGTCCGAAGGTGGACGCGGCGTGGAACCTGCACGAGGCGACCAGGGGTCTGGACCTCGCGGCCTTCGTCCTCTTCTCCTCGGCAGCGGGGACGCTCGGCAACCCGGGCCAGGCCAACTATGCCGCGGCCAACGCCTTCCTGGACGCACTCGCGTGCCAGCGCCGGGCGCAGCAGCGTCCGGGCCTGTCACTCGCCTGGGGCCCGTGGGCCCGGACCGGCGGGATGACCGGCGAGCTCAGCGAGGCCGACGCCCAGCGGATGGCGCGGGCCGGTATGCCGCCGCTGGCCGCGGCGGACGGGCTGGCGCTGTTGGACGCCGCCCTCGCCGGGGCGGAGCCGGCCGTGCTGCCGATGCGCCTGGACCTGGCGGTGCTGCGGGCCAAGGGCGAGGTGCCGCCGCTGCTGCGGGAGTTGATCCGTACGCCGCTGCGCCGGACCTCGGCCGCGGGTGCCGGCGGCGCCGGCGACCTGGTCCGGCGCCTGTCCGCGCTGCCCGGGACCGAGCGTCGCGAGACGCTGCTGGACGAGGTGCGCGGTCAGGTCGCCGCCGTCCTCGGGCACCCGAGCGGGACCGAGGTCGATCCGGAACGCGCTTTCCAGGACCTCGGCTTCGACTCGCTCACCGCGGTCGAGCTGCGGAACCGGCTGGGCGCCCTGGCCGGGGTGCGACTGCCGGCGACCCTGGTCTTCGACTACCCGACACCGCTGGAGCTGACGGATCACCTGTTCGCCGAGCTGGAGCTCGCGCCGGAGGAAGCGGCCGGGCAGGGGGCCCTCCTGGCCGACCTGGAGAGGCTGGAGAAGGCGTTCGCCGATCTGGAGGTCAGTGAGGAGCTGTACGAGCAGGTCGCGGGCCGGCTGGAGGTGATCAAGGCGAAGTGGGGCGCCCTGCGCGGCGGTTCGGGCTCCGGTGCCGCCTTCGACTTCGACACGGCCTCCGACGAGGACGTCTTCGACCTGCTGGACAACGAGCTGGGTCTGTCGTGACCGCCGGATGGTGAGTCCCGGCAGATGGCCCACGATCAGATAGGGCTGCGGGCCCGGTCTTCGTCGGAAGACCGGGCCCGCGGGCTCTGTCGCGCGAGCCCTGCTGACAGCGGACGGCAGCGGACTGCAGCGGCTTGTAGTGGCCTACATCGGACGGCGGAACCCGAGCACCGCGAGGGTGGCTCCGATCACCGCGATGACGCCGCTGAAGAGCAGCGCGGGCACGATGGCGTCGGCGCCGGGGATGCTGAGGGCGAGCGCGCGGGTGGCGTTGATCGCGTAGGTCAGGGGGTTGAGCCGGGCGACGGCGCCGAGCCAGGCGGGCAGGTCGGCGACCGGGATGTAGGCGCTGGAGGCGAACATCATGGGCAGGACCGCGATGATCGCGAGGTTCTGCATCGGTTCCGCGCGGCGCAGCCAGGCACCCGCGGCGATGAACGCCCACCCCAGGGCCCAGCTGATGAAGAGCGTCAGGCCGACCGAGGCGGCGATCTCGGCCACCCCGCCGTGCGGCCGGTACCCCAGCAGGGTGAGGGCCAGAATCAGGATGATCACCGCCTGGACTGCACTGCGGACCAGGTTCGCCAGGCTGCGGGCGATCAGCAGCGAGCTGGGGTGGATCGGCAGTGAGCGCAGCCGCGCGACGATCCCGTTCTTCATGTCGTCCACCAGGCCGACCCCGGACTGCACGGCGGACTGCACCGCGTTGTCCACCAGGACGGCCGACAGCACGAAGTCGAGGTAGCTGACTCCCTTGGGGAAGTGCGGCGGTGCCCCCATCTTGCTGAAGACCTGGGTCAGCACGAAGAGGATGATGACCGGTTGCAGCAGCCCGAACAGCACCACCCCGGGATCGGTCACCAGGGCGCGCAGCGAGCGCCCGGTGAGGACCCGGACCTGCAGGAACATCGAACTGCGGGCCCAGCGCACGGGCGGTGCGGTCGCCGCTTCGGCGGGCACCGCCGCGCTCGTGGTCGTGCTCGTGCTGGTACTCATCGGACCGGTCCTCCTGATGACGGCGTGGGTTGTGCTGCCAGGTTGAGGTAGACGTCGTCGAGACTCGGCTCGGCGAAGGCGAGTTCGGCCGCCTCGATGCCGACGTGGTCGAGGGCGCGGACCACGCGGGCCATCTCCCGCGACGCGTCGATGGGGACGGTGATCGTGCCGTCCGCCGGGCTCGTCACCGGCTCCAGGCCGGAGCGGCGCAGCGCCGCGACGGCGGCCCGGGGGTCGTCGGTGTCGTCGAGGGCGACGGTGACGGTGCGCCGGCCGACCCTGGCCTTGAGTTCGGCCGCGGTCCCGCCGGCGATCACCGAACCGGCGGCGAGCACCACGATCGAGTCGGCCAGGCGGTCGGCCTCCTCCAGGTACTGCGTGGTGAGGACGACCGTGGTTCCCTCGGCGACCAGGCCTTCGACGATCTCCCACAGGCCCAGTCGGCTCGACGGGTCCAGGCCGGTGGTCGGCTCGTCGAGGAAGATGACCTCCGGTCGGCCGACCAGACTGGCGGCGAGGTCCAGGCGTCGGCGCAGCCCGCCGGAGTAGGTGCCGGCCCGGCGGGTGGCGACCTCCCGCAGCGCGAACAGCTCCAGCAGTTCGTCGGCCCGGGCGTGGGCCGCCCGGCGGTCGGCGCCCAGCAGACGGGCGAGCAGGACCAGGTTGTCCCGCGCGCTGAGCCGGCCGTCGACCGAGGCGAACTGTCCGGTGAGGCCGATGCGTTGGCGGATCTCGCGGGGCTGTCGCACGACGTCGAGACCGGCGACCGTGGCCCGGCCCGAGGTGGGCGGGAGCGAGGCGGTGAGGATGTTGACGAGCGTGGTCTTGCCCGCTCCGTTGTGCCCGAGCAGGGCCAGGACGGTCCCGCGGCGCGCGGAGACGGTCACGGAGTCGAGCGCTCGGACGGTGCCGAACACCTTGCTCAGGTCGTGCGCCTCGATCATGACCTCCCCGGGTGCTCGGGGGAGGGACGCAGGGGTGGTGCCGGTCATCGGTGATCTCCCGGGGTCGGAGGTGGGTTCGGAGGGGGTCGGAGGTGTCTCCGGAGTGTCTTCGGAGGTGTCTTCGGAGAAGGGCCGGAGGTGTCTCCGGAGGTGGAGCGAGGAAAGCCGACCGGCGATCGGTCGCCGGTCGGCTGCTGGTGTCCGTCGTTCGGGCGGTTCGCGGGGAACCGCCCGGGCGGGGTTACCTGTTGGTGCCGTCCAGGAGCCGGAAGAGCTCCTCGTCGGTGGCCGCGCCGACGTCGGGTCGGCCGTTGCCCTCGGCGGGGGCCGGCCCCCAGCGCCTGGCGAGCTCCTTGAGCCGCGCGGCCGTGTCGGCGTCGAGCCCGGTGCCGGACTGGAGCAGACGCTCCAGCTCGTCCGTGAGGGCGCTCGCCGAGCGCGGGGCGGTGGTGGTGGAGCGGGTGAGTTCGGCTCGGACGAGCCGGGCGATCGCGCCGGGCGTGGGGTGGTCGAAGACGAGGGTGGCCGGCAGGCGGGCACCGGTGGCCGCGATGATCCGGTTCCGCAGCTCGATCGCGTTCACCGAGTTGATGCCCAGCTCCGTGAAGGGCTGCTCGGCGGGGGAGCCCTCCAGCGCACCGCCGCCGAGCACGGCCTCGGTCTCGGTGAGCACCAGGCGCAGCAGGAACTCCTCCTGCGCGGCCTCGTCGAGTCCGGCCAGCCGGTCGGCCGGTGCGGGCACGGATGCCACGGCGGATGTCGACCAGGTCGGGGGAGCGTCGTCGCCCGGGGCGCTGAGCGGCGCCGCGATCCAGTACAGCTGACGCTGGAACGGATAGGTGGGCAACGGCACCGAGCGGGCGCCCGGGAGCGCCGCCGCCCAGTCCACCGGTGCGCCGTCCAGGTGCAGCCGGGCGAGGGCGGCGAGCACGGCCCGCTCCTCGTCAAGGCTGCCATGCGGGCCGGTCGGTATGACACCCGTGTCCACCGGGTCGGCGCCGGCGGCGCAGAGGCACTCGTCGATCATCGGAGCGAGCGCGATCTCCGGGCCCAGCTCCACGAAGCGGTCGGTCCGCTCGCCGCGCAGCAGCTCGACCGCGTCCAGGAAGCGGACCGGTTCGCGGACGTGGCGGACCCAGAAGCCGGGGTCCCGGGCCTCCTGTTCGGTCAGCAGCCGGCCGGTGAGGCCGGAGACCAGCGGCACGGTGGGCGCGGCCGGAGCGAGCGTGTCGAGGACCTCCCGGAAGTCCGCCAGCATGGGCGCCATCAGCGGCGAGTGGAAGGCGTGGCTGACCGCGAGCCGCTTGGTCCGGTGCCCGGCGGCGCCGAGCCGGTCGGCCAGCCCGGCCAGCGCCTCCTCGGCCCCCGACAGGACGACGGAGCACGGGCCGTTCACCGCCGCGACCGCCACCGCGTCGGCGAACTCGCCCAGCCACGGCGCGAGTTCAAGCTCCGGGAGCCGGACCGCCAGCATCGCGCCGCCGGCCGGCAGGGCCTCCATCAGCCGACCGCGGGCCGCCACCAGGGTGCAGGCGTCCGGCAGCGAGAAGACACCGGCCACGTGGGCGGCGGCGATCTCGCCGATCGAATGGCCGACCAGGTGGTCCGGGAGCACGCCCCAGGACTCGAACAGGCGGTACAGCGCCACCTCGTGGGCGAAGAGCGCCGGCTGGGCGTAGCCCGTCCGGTCGAGCAGCGCCTGCCCGGCAGCCGCCCGGTCGACGCCCTCGCCCTGCTCCCACATCACGGAGAGCAGCGGCCGGTCCAGCAACGGGTCGAGCCGTGCGCAGACCTCGCGCAGAGCGGCGTCGAAGGCCGGGAAAGCACGGGCGAGTTGCCGGCCCATGCCGAGCCGCTGGCTGCCCTGCCCGGTGAAGGCGAAGGCGAGCGGGCCGTGCCGGCGGCGCCCCGGCAGGACGCCGGTGGACGAGGCGCGGGTGGACGAGGCGCCGGTACCGAGCGCGGCCGCTGCCGACCGCAGCTCCTCCCGACCGGCACCGAGGAGGAAGGCCCGATGGCCGCCGTGCAGCGCACGGGTGGTGGCCAGCGCGAAGGCGATGTCGCGCGGGGACTGCTCGGGGTGGGCCGCGATGTGGTCGGCGAGCTGCCGAGCGCGGGCCCGCAGCGCGGACTCGCTGCGGGCGGAGAGCAGCCAGGGCACGGCCCTGTCCGTCACGGGTCCGGCCGAGCCCGATCCGGCCGAGTCCGGTCCGGCCGAGCCCGTCCCGGTTGAGTCCGGTCCGGCCGAGCCCGTCCCGGCGGGGCCCGGTCCGGCGGCGGCCTCGGGCGGAGCCTCCTCCAGGATCAGGTGGGCGTTGGTGCCGCTGATCCCGAACGAGGAGACGCCCGCCCGCCGCACCCGGCCGGGCCGGGCGGGCCACGGCTGGGGTTCGGTCAGCAGCCGTACCGCCCCCGAGGACCAGTCCACCCGGGTGGCGGGCCGGTCGACGTGCAGGGTCCTCGGCAGGACCCCGTGCCGCAGGGCCTGCACCATCTTGATCACCCCGGCGGCGCCGGCGGCGGCCTGGGCGTGCCCGATGTTCGACTTCACCGAGCCGAGCCAGAGCGGCCGCTCCGCGGGGTGCGCCCGGCCGTAGGTCGCGAGCAGGGCCTGGGCCTCGATCGGGTCGCCCAGGGTGGTCCCGGTGCCGTGCGCCTCCACCGCGTCGACCTCTGCGGCGGACAGCCCGGCATCGGCCAGCGCCCGCCGGATGACGCGCTGTTGAGCGGGTCCGTTGGGCGCGGTGAGACCGTTCGAGGCGCCGTCCTGGTTGACCGCGGATCCCCGCACCAGCGCCAGCACCTGGTGCCCGTTGCGCCGGGCGTCGGCGAGCCGCTCCAGTACGAGCAGGCCCACCCCCTCCGCCCAGCCCGCACCGTCGGCGGCCTGCGCGAAGGACTTGCACCGGCCGTCGGGGGCCAGGCCGCGCAGGCGGGAGAACTCCACGAAGGAGGTCGGTGTCGCCATCACGGCCACCCCGCCGGCCAGCGCCAGGGCGGACTCGCCGGATCGAAGGGACTGGCAGGCCAGGTGGAGGGCGACGAGCGAGGACGAGCAGGCCGTGTCGACGGTCAGGGCCGGGCCCTCCAGAGCGAGGGTGTAGGAGATCCGGCCGGCCAGCGCGCTCGCGGCCGTGCCGATCCCGAGCAGTCCCTCCAACTCGCCGGCACCGCCGCTCGCCAGGTGCGCCGCGTAGTCGTGGTACATCGCACCGGCGAAGACCCCGGTCCGGGACCCGCGCAGCGTCGTCGGGTCGATCCGCGCCTGCTCCAGGGCCTCCCAGGCGGTCTCCAGCAGGAGCCGCTGCTGCGGGTCGGTCGCCAGCGCCTCCCGCTGCGAGAGCCCGAAGAACTCCGCGTCGAAGCGGCCCGCGTCGTGCAGGAACCCGCCCGCCCGGGTGTACGAGGTGCCCGGGTGCTCCGGATCGGGGTCGAACAGGCGGGCCAGATCCCAGCCGCGGTCGGCCGGGAAGCCGGAGACCGCATCGGTGCCCTCCGTGAGCAGGGTCCACAGGTCCTCGGGGGAGGCCACCTGGCCGGGCAGTCGGCAGGCCATCCCGACGATGGCGATCGGTTCGTCGGCCCGCCCGTCCGTCCGCCCGTCCGTCCGCCCGTCGGCCCGCCCGTTCGCCGGCTCCGGGAGCTCCTGCGCGCCGCTCGGGTCGGCCCGGCCGGTCAGCACCAGGGCGAGCGCCGCCGGGCTCGGGAAGTCGAAGGCCAGGCTGACCGGGAGCGCCAGCCCGGTCGCCTCGACCAGCAGGTTGCGCAGCCGGATGGCGCGGATCGAGTCCAGCCCGTGACCGCGGAAGGTGGCCTCGGGTTCGATGGGGGACTCCTCGGCGTCCGGGCCGAGCACCGTCGTGACGCAGCGTCGGACCAGGCCGAGGGCGTCCGCGAGGCTGCGCGGCGGCGCCGCCGTCGGCGGGGCCGGGCGCGGCGGGAGGTTGTCGCCGGCGAGCAGTTCCTCCAGCGCCCGCCGGTGGAGCTTGCCCGCGGGCGTGCGGGGCAGATCGTCGCCGACGGTCAGCAGTTCCAGCGGGATCTTGTACTCGGCGACCCCGCGGCCCCGGAGGAAGCCGGTCACCTCGCCGAGGCCGATCCGAGCGCTCGCCTGGTCGGTGACGACCAGGCAGGGGTACTCCCCGAGCCGGGGATCGGGCCTGGCGACCACCGCCAGCGCACCGATCCCGGGCAGCTCCGCCAGCAGGCCCTGGATCTCGGTGGCGTTGAACTTCCGGCCGCCGACGTTGATCAGCTCGGCCGCCCGTCCGTGGAACCGGACCAGGCCCTGTTCGTCGACGCTCGCCAGGTCGCCGGTGCGCAGCCAGCCGTCCGTGGTGACCGCGGCCCGGGTCAGTTGCGGCTCGCGGAAGTAGCCGCGGAACATGCTGGGGCTGCGGTACCGCAGCTCGCCCACCTCGCCCGGTGGGCACTCCTGGCCGTCCTCGCGCACGATGCGCACCCGCGCGCCGCTGGTCGGGCGTCCGACGCGGGTGGCGGCCACCTCGGCGGGGTCGTCCGTGCCGGTGCAGGTGCCGGTGCCGAGTTCCGACATTCCCCAGACCACCACGAGGCTGGTGTCCAGCGCGGCCCGCACCTCGCCGACCAGTGCGCCCGCGATGGCCGCGCCGGCCGTGCGGACCTCGCGCGGGCGGAATCCCGCCGGCTCCCCGGTCCGCGCCAGGCGCGTGACGATGTCGTGCAGCTGGGCCGGCACCGCGAAGACCACGCCGGGGTCGGTGCGCCGGGCCAGCTCCAGGAACCGGTCCGGGTCCCAGCCGCGCAGCAGGACCTGCCGGCAGGAGGTGAACAGGGCGGCGTGCAGCGACTGCAGGCCGAACAGGTGGGTGAGCGGGCAGGCCGTGATGACCGCGCCGGTGAACGCCGCGGCGCCCGCCGCCGCCACGCCCGCGGTGTTCGAGAGCAGGCCGTCGTGGCTGTGCAGGCAGAGCTTGGGCCGCGCGGAGGTGGTGCCGGAGGAGGGGATGAGGACGAAGGGCAGGTCCGGGTGGACGTCCACCGGGTGCGGGGCGCTGCCCAGCCAGTCGGCCAGCAGCCGCTGCACCGGGAGCACCCGCGGATCCGGCTCCCCGGCGAGCTCCCCGGTGACCAGCACGGCGCGCAGCGAGGGCACCGCGGTCAGCAGCGCCCGCCCTGCCGCCGCCTGCCCGCCGTCACCGCTGCCCGGGGCGCCCGGCCCCAGCACGACGACCGCCGGGTCCACCCGCTCCAGCAGTGCGCTCACCTCGGCACTGCCGTTGCCCTGGTGCACCGGCATCATGACCGCGCCCACGGCCGCGACGGCCAGGTGCAGGGTCGCGTACTCCCAGCAGTTGGGCAGCCGCACCGCGACCACGTCGCCGACGCCGACGCCGAGTTCCTGCAGCCCGCGGGCGAGTGCGTCGACCTCCGCACTCCACTGGCGCCAGGTCCGCGACCGGTCCCCGTCCGTGAGCGCCACCGCGTCCGGGTCCACGCTCACGGCGGCGGCGAAGACCGCCGGGAGCGTGAGACCGCGCAGGGCCTGGCCGGACGGGGCCGGCGATCCGCTCCGGCCCTCGTCGGCGGCCGGATCTGTCGCGTAGTCATCGATGCGGACGGACACCATCACTCCCCGGGAAGGCCGGCCACTGCATGGGTTTGCCGATCCATGCTCGGCCGGGGAGCACCGGGAAAGCCCTAGAGGTGCCCGGTAGCAGCCCCTAGAGCTGTCCGGCGGCAGCGCCGGAGGCGACCCGTGCTCCCGGGATCCCGGTGTCCAGCGCTCCCGGGAACCCGGTGTCGAGCAGCATCCGCAGCGGCGCCGCCTTCACCACCGTCTCGTCGAACTCCGCCTCCGGGTCCGACAGGGCGATGATCGCGCCGCCGACTCCGTAGCGCAGCCGCCCGCCGCTCAGCACCGCGGTGCGGATGACGATGCTCAGGTCGGCGGCCCCGGTCAGCGAGAAGTACCCGATGGCACCCGAGTAGAGGCCGCGCGGCCCGCCTTCGAGCCGGTCGATGATCTGCATGGTCCGGATCTTCGGGGCGCCGGTCATCGAGCCGCCGGGGAACGCGGAGCGGACCGCCGCGACCGCCGTGGTGTCGGGGCGCAGCCGCGCCCGCACGGTGCTGACCAGCTGGTGGACCGTGGCGTAGGTCTCGACCTGGAAGACCGGGTCGGCCACCACCGTGCCGATCTCGGCGCAGCGCCCGAGGTCGTGCCGGACCAGGTCCACGATCATCAGGTTCTCGGCCCGGTCCTTCTCACTGGTCGTCAGGTCGGCCACCAGCAGCGCGTCCTCGGCCGGGGTGGCTCCCCGGGGCCGGGTGCCCTTGATCGGCTTGGACTCCATGACGCCCTGCCGGTCGACCCGCAGGAACCGCTCCGGGGAGGTGCTCAGCACCGAGAGCCCGCCGAAGTCGAGGAAGGCCCCGAACGGGGCGGGGCTCGCGCGGCGCAGGAACCGGTAGGCCTGCCACGGATCGAGGTCGGTCTCGGCCTCGATCATGTTGGTGAGGCACACCTCGTAGGTCTCACCGGCCTTGATCTCCTCCTGGCAGCTCCCGATGAGGTCGAGGTACTCCGCGCGGCCGTGCCGCAGCCGCAGCTCCGCGCCCCGCCCCCGGGCAGGCGCCTGGCACGGGCCGGGCGCCTGCCCCGCGCAGGCCGCCAGCCGTGCCGCCGCGTCGGCCAGCCAGTCCCGGGCCGCCGCCTCCCGGCCCTCCTCGGCCAGGGCCAGCAGGTGGGTCGTTGCGGACCGGTGGTCCAGGACGACCGCCCGGTCCGCGAAGACCATGGCCGCGTCCGGGTCGGCCGAGCGGTGCGCCAGGTCGCCGTCGCACTCGGCCTTCAGCTCGTAGCCGAGGCAGCCGACCCAGCCCAGCGCGAAGTCGAACGGCAGCTCGGACAGCTCCGGCAGCTCGACGTGCAGGGCGCGCAGGTCGCGGTCCAGCCAGTCCAGGAACGTGCTGTGGACGACCTGGGTCGAGTCCGCCGAGGTTATGGTCACGGTGCCGGCGAACACGTCGGCGGTGGCGACCCGGGCGAGCGGGCCGGCGGCGTTGCCCAGGACGGAGAGCTGTCCCAGAGCACCCCCGGGCCGGCTGCTGTCCAGCCAGAAGGGCCGGTCGCCTGCGCGGAACAGGCGGTCGAAGACCACCTCGGCGTCCCAGTCGGTGGGCAGGTGCTCGGTCAGCACGCGCAGCCGGCGCACCGGCGGGCTGCCAGCGTTGCCGCTGCTCCCGGTGCTCCCGGTGCTCCCGGTGCTGTCGGCGCGCTCGGCGGCGGGTGCAGTGGGTGCGGTGCGTGCGGCGGATGCGGTGGCCCTCGGTGCGGGGATCGCGGCCGGTGCGGTGCGGCGCCGGCCGTGCCGCCCGGTCAGCTGCCGGAAGTTCTCCAGCAGCCGCCGGCCGCCCTCGGTGCCGATCGACTCGGGATGGAACTGCACGCCCCACAGCGGCAGTGTGCGGTGGCGCAGCGCCATGACCACACCGTCGTCCTGGGCCCAGGCGATCGGCTCCAGTTCGGGGGCCGGCGCGGTGACGGCGAGGGAGTGGTAGCGGACGACCTCCAGCGGCTGCGGCAGTCCGTCGAAGAGCCCGGTGCCGTCGTGCCGGACCAGTGAGGAGCGCCCGTGCCGGGGCTCGGGGGCGCGCTCCACCCGTGCACCGTGGGCCAGGGCCATGCCCTGGTGCCCGAGGCAGACCCCGAGGACCGGAATCCGCCCCTCCGTGGCGATCTGTGCGCAGAGGCCGAAGTCGGCGGGGCGGTGCGGGGTGCCGGGCCCCGGCGACAGCACGACGTTGTCGAACCCGTCGAGCAGTTCCGGACGCCAGGCCGGGTCGTCGTTGCGGATCACCTCCGGCTCCCGCCCGTTCACCTCCGCGAGGTAGTGGAAGAGGTTGTAGGTGAAGGAGTCGTAGTTGTCGACGAGTAGTGTGCGCATCAGAAGGTCCTTGTCCTGCACGTGTCGTGTTGACGGGGTGCGAGGAGCCGAGGCGCGAGGAGCCGATGTGGTGTCATCCCCGGTCGAGCTCGCGCGCGATCTCGTCGTTCACCGCCGCCTGCTGGCCGGTGAGGAAGAAGTGGCCACCGGGGAACACCTTGAGCCGGAACGCCCCGGTGGTGTGGCGCTGCCAGGCCTGTGCCTCGGCGAGCGTGGTGCGCGGGTCGGCGTCCCCGGTCAGCACGGTGAGCGGGCAGCGGACCTGGCGGTCCGGCGGGCAGCCGTACGTCTCGATCGCGCGGTAGTCGCCGCGCAGCGCGGGCAGCGCCATCCGCAGGATCTCGTCGTCGCCCAGGAGTTGGGCCTGGGTGCCGTCGAGCAGGCGCAGCTCGGCGAGGATCCCGTCGTCGCCGAGCCGGTGCACCGCTTCGGTACGGGTGGTGGAGGGCCCCCGGCGGCCGGAGGCGATGACCGATAGGGGTGCGTGCACGCCCTTGCGCTCCAGCCGCCAGGCGGTCTCGAAGGCGAGCACCGCGCCCATGCTGTGGCCGAAGAAGACGGTGGGCCTGGCATCCAGCGCGAGGAGTTCGTCGGTGATCAGGTCGGCCAGCGTGCCGATGTCCTCGACGCACGGCTCGCGGCGCCGGTCCTGGCGCCCGGGGTACTGCAGGGCGATCACGTCCACGTCCGGGGAGAACCTGACGCTGACCGGGTGGAAGAAGCTGGCGGAGCCCCCGGCGTGCGGGAAGCAGACCAGCCGGACGGGGCTGTCCGGAGCCGGGTGGAAGCGCCGCAGCCACAGGGCAGCCGTGGAGTTGTCCGTGCCGTTCACGGGATCGTCGGTCCTTACGTCGTAGGTGGGTTCAGGCTTCCTGGACGGTGATCGTGCGGGACGGGCAGAGGCCGGCCGCCCGCCGGGCCCGCGCCCACTCCTCGGCGCCGGGCTCCGGGCGGAGCAGCGTGACCAGCCCGTCCTCGTCCTGGTCGAAGACCTCGGGCGCGGACAGCACGCACTGCCCCGCGCCGATGCAGCGGTGGGTGTCAACGGTGATGCGCATGATCGTTTCTCCGGTCGGGTTCGCGGGTCACCAGCGGACCGGCAGCTCGTGCAGCCCGCACAGCACGCCGTCGTACTTGAACGGCAGCTCCTCGATGGGCACGGCGAGCTCCAGGGTCGGGATGCGCTCGAAGAGTCTGCGGTAGGCGATCTCCAGCTCGACCCGGACCAGGTTCTGGCCCAGGCACTGGTGCACGCCGTAGCCGAACGCGACGTGGTGGCGCTCGGCACGGGACGGGTCGAAGGCGTGCGGGCAGGCGAAGACCTCCGCATCGTGGTTGGCCGCGCCGACCAGTGGCACGATCCCCTCGCCCGCCCTGATCAGCTGGCCGGAGATCTCCACGTCCTCGACGGCCACCCGCAGCGAGACCAGGTCGGCCACCGAGTGGATCCGCAGGGTCTCCTCGACCGCCCGGTCGTCGCCGATCCACGCGGGGTTGGCCAGCAGCGTCACCACTCCGAGCGCGATGTTGTTGGCGGTGGTCTCGTGGCCGGCGATCAGCAGGAGCAGCAGCACGCCCGACAGTTCCTGCGCCCTGATGGTGCCGGTGGCCAGCAGCCTGCTGATCAGGTCGTCGCCGGGCCACTTCTCCTTGATCGCGACGAGCCGGTTGATGTAGCGCAGCAACTCCTTGGTGGCGGTGTCGCGCTGCTGGTCGGTGGAGGCGCGGATGGCGACCAGGGTGCGGGTGCGGGACTCGAAGAAGTCGCGGTCGACCGGGGGTACGCCGAGCAGCGTCGAGATCACCAACGAGGGCACCGGGAGCGCGAACTCGGCGACCAGGTCCGCCTGGTTCCCCGCGGCGAGCAGGGCGTCGATCCGCTCGTCGACCGTGCGCTCGATCGCGGGGCGCATCTCGCGCACCCGCCGGACGGTGAACTCCGGGATCAGGGCCTTGCGGAACCGGTCGTGCTCCGGCGAGTCCAGGCCCACGAACCAGCCCGGGATCTGCTCCTGCCGGGGAACGCCCATGGTGGCGCTGATGTTGGGGAAGCCCGGGTGGTCCGGGTTGGAGCTGATGCCGCGGTTGGTCAGCACCTCGCGCACGTCCTCGTGCCGGGTCACCAGCCAGCACTTGTTGCCGTTGGGCAGGTAGGACAGCACCAGACCGCGCTGCCTGCGGTACTCCTCGTAGCGCGGCGGCGGGAACGGCTCACCGGGCCGGCGCAGCGGGAAGTCCACCACGGGGGGTTCGGCGCCGCTCACCCGGCGCTCCCGTAGAAGGCACGGATCCGGTCGGTGATGAACTCCTGGTCGGCGGCGGTCAGCGCGGTGTAGGTCGGCAGGTAGAGGCCGTCCTCGGCGAACCGGTTGGCATTGAGCGAGGGCCAGTGCGGGGCGAGGTAGCCCGGCTGACGGCTCATCGGCTTGAAGAAGAGCCTGGTCTCGATGCCCTCGTCGGCCAGGAAGGCGCGCAGCTCCTCGCGGCGCTCGGCGCGCAGGTCGTACATCCACAGCACGTCGCGCGGCGGCATCAGGGTGATCCCCGGGATGCCCTTGAGGCCCTGGTCGTAGCGGTGCTCCAGGTCGCGGCGGGTGGCGAGGAGCTCGGGCAGGCGCTCCACCTGGGCCAGCGCCAGCGCTGCCTGGATCGCCGTCATCCGGAAGTTGTAGGCCAGCTTCTTGTGGACGAAGCTGTGGTCCGTGGTGAAGGCCATCGCGCGCAGGTGCGAGAGCTGGCCGGCCAGCCTGGCGTCGTTGGTGAGGCAGATGCCGCCCTCACCGGCCGTGATGATCTTGTTGGCGAAGAGCGAGTAGCACGCGATGTCGCCCACCGGGCGGATGCCGTGCGCCTCGGCGGAGTCCTCGACGACCCTGAGGTTGTACTGGAACGCGATATCCATGATCGCCTCCATGTCGCACTGCCGGCCGTAGACGTGGACCGGCATGACGGCCTTCGTCCGCGGTGTGATCTTCTCCTCGATCCGGCTCGGGTCGATGTTCAGATCGTCGCCGCAGTCGACGAAGACCGGGGTCGCGCCGGTGTAGCTGACGGCCCAGGCGGAGGCGATCATGGTGAATTCCGGAACGATCACCTCATCGCCGGGACCGATGCCGAGCGCCCGCAGCGCCAGGGTGAGCGCCGCCGTTCCGGAGGAGCAGGCAACGCCGTACGCGATCGAGTTGCAGTCGGCGAATGCCTGCTCGAAGCGCTGCACGTACGGGCCCTGGGAGGAGATCCACCCGTCGTTGATCGTGTTCGTGACATATTCGAGTTCCCGCCCGTCGAGGGCGGGCCGGGAAACGGGGTACCTGAACGTCATTCGGTCCTCACTTGCTGGATGCTTCATCGACTTCCTGGTCTGCCGGGGCTTGTCCGGCGAGCGGGCGTCCCGTCAGTTCAGCGCCGGGAGGCCGAGGATGAGGTCGGCGGCCCGGGTGCGCCCGCCGGCCGCCCGCTGCAGTTCCCCGAGCCGCTCGGCGCGGCGCCGGAAGGCAGGGTCGCCGAGCACCCGGGTGAGCTTGTCGACCACGTCGCCCGGGTCGATGGTCTGCGGCCGGTCGAGGGTCAGGCTGATGCCGAGGTCCTGGCCGCGCACCGCCTGGTCGAAGCAGTCCACCCAGAGCGGGCGCACCACCAGGGGCTTGCCGAAGTACACGCCCTCGTGGAAGCCGTTGCCGCCGCCGTGGGTGAAGAACACCTCGACCGCCGGATGGGCGAGGACGTCGAGCTGCGAGGGCAGCCAGCTCTCGATGCGCAGATTGCCCGGCAGCGATTCGCGCGCGGGCAGCAGGTGCTGCTGCTCCTCGGGCAGCTTCCACAGGAACTGGTGCTTGCCGTCGAGCCGTCGGGCGACCTCCACCAGCGCGCCGACCTGGTCCCGGGTCAGCCGGGTGATGGTGCCGAATCCCATGTAGACGACGGAGGACCGGGTGTCGAGCCACTCCCGGAGCCCCGCGTCGTCCTCGGGCCCGGAACTCTCCGGCAGCGGTGGCATCACCGCCCCGATCAACTTCATCTTCGCCGGGATCTCGAAGGGGTAGTCCAGCTCCGGTACGGAATTGCACAGGACCATTTCCGCCCGGTCGATCCGGGTCATCGGACTGGGCGCCGGCAGGCCCAGCTCCTTGCGAATCCTGGCGTCCTCGGAAAGGACCTTCCCCATGGTCGGGTTGACGAACAGGGCCAGTGTCCGGAGTTTGAACAGCCGATTGCTCATGCGCTGCACGGCATTCATCGGGAACGGAAGTCCGGAGTGCGGCACCGGGAAGTTCTTCGGAGTGTACGAACTGCCGAACGGGTTGTGCGAGGTGAGCACGTTGCTCGGCAGGAACGGGACGCTCAGGACGAACGGGATGTTCCGGGTCAGCGCCAGGTCGACGGCGTAGGAACTCATCGATTCGATGACCATCAGCGCCGGGCCGACCTTCTCCACCACCGCTTCCAGCCGGCGGTACTTCTCGGCCTGGAGATCGGGTCGGTACGACTGCCGGATGACCGCGCGGTGTGCCTTGAAACGCGAGGACTGGGTGACCTCGCGGTAGACCTCGTCGCTCCAACTGACCGCCGACAGTTCGGAGAAGACCTCGCCGAGGGAGGCGAACTCCACCGGCGTACGCCCCGCCGAACGCTGCACGTCCGCGCGCCGGGGCTCGTCCGTGGCGAACCAGAGGTCGGCTGTGCCGCGCTGGGCGAGTTCGCGCGCCAGCACCAGCATCGGGTTGAGCAGACCGCTCTCCGGGAGGCTGACAAACAGGATCGGCCGCGGTGTGGTGCTCATCGGGACTCCCTCGGGCATGGCCGTGGTCGGGCGTGGTGGCTGCACCAGAACTTGGTCTCACGCCCGGCGCCGGGAAATCCTTAGACTCGGGGCGACAGCCCTCCGAGGACGGCGGCGTGGGCCTGACGCGCGAGTCCGGTGGGCCCGCCCCCGACGGCTCGGACAAGCGATCGAGTTCGCTCCGCCGACCATTCTTGACACTACTCATACGGTTCGAGTCGTCGACTGAGGGTAATCTGACGCAGGCCGACGCCTTTGTGGCGCAGCGGCTCGGAATCATCCCGGGAATACAGCGGTCCCGGGCCGTCTCGCGGGGGCGATGGGGGGAATGTCTTTTCATGACCAGCGCGGCCGCTCCGGTTCTGCCCACCCCGATAGTCGGCCGCACTGACGAGCTGAAAACACTCGAGACGCGGCTGGCCGACGCCTGTCGTGGCCAGGCCGCCCTGGTGGTGATATCCGGGGCGACCGGTATGGGAAAGACCCTCCTGCTGCGGGCCTTTCTGGAACGCACGTCCGGCCGGGAGCTGACGGTGCGGCACGGCGCGTGCGGTCGCGGCGCCGCAGCCGGTCCCGGCTACGCCGCGGCGCTGGCGCTGTTCTCCGGACTCGGCCTCGGTCACCAGGACGTGGCGCAGCGGCCCGCCGGCCCATCGCGCTACCGGATCCTGCACGGCCTGCACGCGCTCGTGGTCGAGCTGACCGCGCAGCGCCCGCTGGTCCTGGTCCTGGACGACGCCCACGCCTGCGACGAAGAGTCGCTGCGCTGGCTGGACTTCACGCTGCGCAGGGCCCAGGGCCTGCCGCTGCTGGTGCTCCTCGCCCGGCGCGCCGAGGAGGAGCCGGCCGCGCCGGCGGCCTGGGCCGACCTCCTCGCGCAGCCCGCGCTCTCCTCGGTGCACCTCGGCCCGCTCGGCCACGCCCAGGTCGGCGCCCTGGCCAGGCAGGCCTTTCGGGTGCCGGTCGACCCCTCGTTCGCCCGACGCGTCGGCGACTGCTCCGGCGGCAATCCCCGCCGCGCCACCCGGCTGCTGCGCGCGCTGTGTGCGGAGGGCGTGCGGCCGGACGCCCACGGCGCGATCCGGGCCACCGAGCTCGGCGGCCGGCTGATCGCACTGTCCGTGCGCGGCAGGCTCGCCCGGATGCCGTCCTGGATCCGCGAGGTGGCCACCGTGACGGCGGTGCTCGGCGAGGACTCGCCGGAGCTGCTCGGAGCGCTGGCCGGCCTCCCCGGCGCGCTGGTCCAGGACGCGCTGGCACTGCTGCGTCGCGGTGAACTGCTCGCCCCGCGGCATCCGGCACCGATGGACGAAGCGGTGCGCCGCGCGGTCCTCGAACCGCTCAGCACCGAGGAACTGACCGGCCTTCGCGCCAGAGCCGCCCTGCTGCTCAGCGACGCCGGCCGCCCGGCCGAGCAGGTCGCCGGCCACCTGTTGCAGCTGCCCGGCGCACCGGAGCCGTGGATGGTCACGGTGCTTCGCGAGGCGGCCGAGCGGGCCGAGGAGCGCGGCGCCCCCGGCAACGCGGCCGCCTTCCTGCACCGGGTGCTGGAGGCCGAGCCGCAGGACGATGCGGTGCGGCTGCGGCTGGCCACCGCACTGGCCCAGGCCGACCCGCTGGAAGCCGTTCCGCTGCTGGGCGAGGCGCTCGCCCGGGCCGCCGACGCGCGGGCCAGGGCCAGGATCGCCGTGCAGTACGGCATGACCTGCCTGGCGGCCCACCAGGCCCCGGCCGCGGCCGGGGAACTGGCCGCGGTCCTGCACACACTGCGGAGCGAGCTCGACCCCGACGACGAGCTGCGGACGGCGGTCGAGTCCGTCCTGTTGATCACCGGCTCCGCCGACCGGAGCACCGCCGCCTCGGTGTGCGAGCGCATCGCGCGATCGACCGCGCCGGGCGCCGGCGGACCGCAGGCCCAGCAGGGGCATGCCCTGAGCGCGCTGCTGTCGGCCCTCTACAGCTGCTCCAGGCAGGTGACGGTCGAACACGCCCGGCGGGTGCTGGACACACCGGAGCCGGCCGCACCGAGCTGGCCCCTGATCACCTCGGCCATGGCGCTGGGGCTCGTCGACGAGACGCAGGACGCGCTCGTCGCGCTGGAGCGCGCCCTGCGCTGCGGGCAGGGGGACCACTCGGAGTGGACCCGTGCACTGGCCCTGTCCGGCCGAGCCCTCGTGCGCTACGCCACCGGCGCGATCCCCGAGGCGATGGCCGATGCCCTGACCGTGCTGGAGAGCGTCGGGGAGGAGAGCTGTGGCGCGCGACTGACCCTGCCGCGCGTGGTGCTGGCCAACGCACGACTCGACCGGGGCGAGCCTGAGCGGGCCGAGCAGTTG
Source organism: Kitasatospora sp. NPDC008050 (assembly GCF_042957465.1). Taxonomy (NCBI): domain Bacteria; kingdom Bacillati; phylum Actinomycetota; class Actinomycetes; order Kitasatosporales; family Streptomycetaceae; genus Kitasatospora; species Kitasatospora sp. NPDC008050. The sequence continues at coordinate 54,475 of NZ_JBIBIJ010000013.1, read as the reverse complement.
CTCGACGGGATCGACCGCCCGCGGCCGCAGGGCTCGATCCTGGACTACCACCCGTACCTGCTGGCCCGGGCGCGGGCCCGGTGGGCGCTCGGTGACCCCGAGGCGGCCCTGGGCCTGCTGCTGGAGAGCGGCCGCGTCCAGGAGGCGGCCGGCCTGGCGAACCCGGTCTTCTCCCCGTGGTGGGCGGAGGCCTGCCATCTGCTGGCCGCCCTCGGCCGCCCGCACCAGGCCCGCGAGTTCGCGGAGCACGGTGAGGAGTTGGCGCAGCGCTGGGGAACGGCCCGCGGGCTGGGCCAGGCGGCGCTCGCCCGCGGTGTGCTCACCCCCGGGCGGCCCGGGATCGAGCTGCTCGCCGAGTCGGTGGCCCGGCTCTCCTGCTCGCCCGCCCGCGCCGAGCACGCCCGGGCCGAGTACGCGCTCGGCCGGGCCCTGCTGACGACCGGCGACCTGGCCGGCGCGCGCGAGCACCTGCGCGCCGCCACCGACCGCGCCCGGGGCTGCGGGGCGCTGGCCCTCGCCAGGGCGGCCCGTGGGCTGCTGATCACCGCCGGTGGCCGGATGCGGGAGATCACGGCCGCGCCGGTCGACATGCTGACCGGCGCGGAGTGCAAGGTGGCGGCCCTGGTGGCGGGCGGGGCGAGCAACCGCCAGATAGCGCAGACCCTGTTCGTCACGGTGCGCACCGTGGAGACACACCTGACCAGCGTCTACCGCAAGCTCGGGGTCGGGCACCGCGCCGCGCTGGCCTCGGCGCTGCCGCCCCGGGCGCTCACGGTGCCGCCCCGGGCCCTGGCACTGCCCGCCCGCCACTGCTGAGGGACCCCTCGCGCCGACCGGGCGCCGACGAACAGCACGCTGATCCGAAAGCCTGAGAACTGACCATGCATGGACCCACCGCTGCCGTCGCCCCCCTGGTCGCGGGCGCGCGAACGCCGTCGACGGATCCGGCCCCGGGCTTCCGGGAGGACGAACGGCGCATCCTGGACCGACTGCTCGCCGACCTCGCGGCGGGCCGCTCGACCGTCGCCACCCTCACGGGCCCGCCCGGCTTCGGGCAGCACGGGCTGCTGCGCTGGGCGGCCCGCCGGGCACCGCGGCACGGGGTGCGGGTGCTGCGGGCCGCCGCGGCCCGGTCCGAGTGCCGGTCGGGCTACGGCGTGGTCGGCCAACTGCTGGGTCAGCCGGCCGAGCCGGGTGGGGCGGCGGTGCGCTCGCGGGGTTCGTCGGACCGGTCCGGCGGGCTGCCGGGGCTGGCCGCCCTGGTGTCCGCGGTCCGGGGGCTGCCCACCCTGCTGACGGTGGAGAACGCGCAGTGGCTGGACCCCGAGTCACTGCACTGGCTCTGCGCGCTGGTGCGCCGCTCGGCGGACCTTCCGGTGGCCGTGCTGGCCGGCGGCAGCGGTGTCACGGCCACCGGACCCGACTGGCGCAGCCTGGCCGGCGCGTCCCCGGGCCCGGTCGCCGTGCGCGAGCTGGTGCTGGCGCGGCTCGGCCCCGCCGACACCGCCGCCGAGGTGGCCCGGGCCTGCGGCGGCACCGGCGAGGAGCGCTTCGTCGCGGCCGCGCACGCGGTCACCGACGGCAACCCCGCGGTCCTGTGCGAGACCCTGCGGCAGTTCGCCGCGCGCGGACACCGCCCGGTCACCGCCCGGGCCCCCGAACTGCGGGCGGTCGCCGGCCGCGTGCTGGGCGACCACGTCACCCGGGTGCTGGGCGGCCTGGACGAGGAGACGGTCGCCGTCCTGCGGGCGCTGGCGGTCTGCGGCGACCTGCTGGACCTCGCCGCCGTGTGCCGGCTCGGCCGGGCGACCTCGCTGGACGAGGCCCGGCTGCGGGCGGCCCTGGCGGCGACCGGATTCGTCCGCCCGCGCGGCGCGCGGCTTCGGCTGGATCCCGCCGCCCGGGCCCGGGTGCTGGAGGGGATGACCGCCGACGAGCGCGCCGAACTGCACGCCGCGGCAGCCGAACTGGCCCATCGGGCCGCGGCGGACGACCAGGCCGTCGCCGCCCTGCTGCTGGGCGCGCGGCCGATCCGAGCGCCCTGGGCGAGCTCCGTGCTGAGCCGTGCGAGCAGGGCCGCACTGCGCCAGGGGGAGCGGGAGCGTGCCGCCGGCTGCCTGGTCCGGGCGCTGGCGGAGGAGACCGAACCCGAGCGGTGTGCCCGGCTGGCCCTGGAGCTGGCCGCCGTCGAGCTGTTGAGCGTGCCCGAGGCAGGCGACCGGCGACTGGGCGGGATCGTCCGCGACCGGACGACGCCCGCGGCGCTGCGCACCCGGTGCGTCGACCTCGCCCTCGGCTGCGGCGACGCCGACGCGATGCGCCGGGCCGTGGCCGAGGTGCTGCCCAGGACGAGTGGGACGGAACGCGAGGACCTGATCGCCCTGTTCTGGTCCGCCGACCCGAGCGGCCCGGACGGCGGTGCGTCGTTCCCGCCCGAGGTCCCCGCGCTGCCCGAACACCCGGCCTCGCCCGCCCAGGCCGGGGTGCGCGCCTGGCGCCTCGCCCTGGCCGGCGACGGCCGGGAGCAGGCCAGGGAGCTGGCCCGCCGCGCCCTGTCCCGGCGGGCCCCCGCGCCCGGAGCCGAGCTGCTCCAGCCGCGCCTGGCCGCCTGCCGAGCCCTGATCCTGACCGACGACCACGACGAGGCCGACGCCGGACTGACCGCGCTCCTGGCCGATCTGACGGAGCGTCAGATCGGCATCGGCCTCGCGCCCGTGCTCGCCGTCCGGGCCGAACTCCAGCTGCGCCGCGGCAGGTTGGCGGCCGCCGAGCGCGACATCGCGGCCGCCGAGCGCGCCCTGCGGCCGGCCGGGCGGCCTGCCGCCACGCTCCACCTGGAGGCGGTGCGCATCATCGTGGAGCTGGGGTGCGGCCGGCTGGACCGCGCGCGCTCCCTTGCCGCCGTACCGCTGCCCGATGCGGCGCAGGCCGGTCCGCACTGGCCCCAGCTGCTGTTCGCCCGGGCCTTGGTGGCCGCGGCCGAGGCGAACCCGCAGGAGGCCCTGGAGCTGCTGCGCGAGACCGGTCGGCGCCTGCTGAGCCGCCATCACCTCAACCCCTCCCTGCTGCCCTGGCGTTCACTCGCCGCACGGGCCTGCCGTGCGCTCGGGGACCACCAGGAGGCGGCGCGCCTGAGCCGTGCGGAACTGCTGCTCGCCCGGCGGTGGGCAGCGCCGATCGCCGTCGCCTGGGCCGAGCTCTGCGCCGACCCCGCGGACGGGACCGACCGGCCGGCCGAGCTCGCCCGGATCGTGCGGACGGCGAGCTCGGGGCCGGCCGGTCCGGGCGGCCCGGTGCACGCCCGCGCGCTGGCCGAGCTGGTCGCCGCCGAGCTGACGCGGGTCGGCGGCAGCCAGTCCGCCGCGGCGGCGCTCGCCGAACTGTCGCGGCTCGACCCGACCCATCCGGCCGGGCCGATGGCGGCGCGGGCACGCTCCCTGGCCCGGGACCTGGCGCGGTCGTGCGAGCCGCACAGCGAGGAGCACCCGGCCTGGAGCACGCTGTCGCCGACCGAGCGGCAGACCGCGCGCCTGGTCGGGCAGGGCCACAGCAACCGCTCGGCCGCCGACATCCTCGCGGTCTCCACCCGCACGGTCGAGCTCCGGCTGAGCCGCACCTACCTCAAGCTCCGGATCAGTGGCCGCCAGGAACTCCGCTCGTTCCTGCGTGAGATGGAAGGACACCCAGCGGATGCTGCTCGAACGGGACTGTGAGCTGACCCTGGTGCGCGAGGCGGTCCACCGCTGCGCCACCGGCGGGTCCGCGCTGCTGGTGACCGGCCCGCTCGGGATCGGCCGGTCGGCGCTGCTGGGCGAACTGGCGGTCCGCGCCGCCGGCCAGGACGTCCACGTGCTGCGCGCCCATGCGGCACCGATGGAGCGGGACTTCGCCTTCGGCGTGGTGCGCCAGCTCTTCGAGGGCCTGCTCGCCGCGGCCCCCGCCCCGGCCCGCGAACGCTGGCTGCGCGAGGCCGGAGCCGCCCGGCCGGTGGTCACCGACGACATCCTGCCGGCCGGCGAGGAGCCCGACGCCGCTCCCGAGGCCGTGCTGCTCGGCCTGTACGCGCTGCTGGCCGCGATCGGCGCGGAGCGGCCGCTGCTGCTCCTGGTCGACGATCTGCAGTGGACCGACCGCGCCTCGTTGCGCTGGCTCGCCCACCTCGCCAAGCGGCTGCGCGGGCTGCGGGCCGTACTGGTCTGCACGCTGCGGGACGGCGACCGGATGGCGGGTGACCCGCTGGTGCACGAGGTGGCGGGCGCGGCCGACCAGGTGCTGCGCCCCGGACCGCTGTCGCCCGGCGCCACCCGGCAGTTGATCCATCGTCAGTTCGGCGAGCCGGCCGACGAGGAGTTCGCCAGGGCCTGCCAGGAGAGCGCCGCGGGCGTCCCGCTGCTGCTGACCTGCGTGCTGGCGGGCCTGGCAGCGGCGGGCGGCCGGCCGAGCGCCGTCCACGCGGAGGCGGCCCGCGCGCTGCGGCCCGCGCACCTGCGGGATCGGCTGGCGGGCTGCCTGCGCACCCAGTCGCAGCCGGTGCGCGACGTCGCCGCGGCGATGGCGACCCTCGGCGAGGAGAACGCCCCCGCACTGGTCGCCGCGCTGGCAGGGCTGGACCCGAGCGGCTGCACGGCGGCCCTGCGGGCTCTTCACCGGCTCGGTCTGCTGGCCGAGGAGGGTGAACCGCGCTTCGTCCACCGGGTGGTCCAGGACGCGGTCGAATCCGCGATGACCATGGCGGAACGGACCGGCTGGCAGGAGTCGGCGGCGAGCCTGCTGTACCGCAGCGGACGCCCGGCCGAGCAGGTCGCCGCCCAGCTGGTGGCCGTCCCGGCCGCCGGCCACCCCTGGTCGGTCGCGGTGCTGCGCGCTGCCGCGCAGAGCGCACTGCGCCGCGGCGCGCCCGAGACGGCGGCCCGCTACCTGCTGCGCGCCCTGCTGGAGCGCGCCGAGCAGAACGAGGACCGGGCCCGGTTGCTGGTCGAACTCGCCGAGGTGGAGCAGGCGTTCGACCCGTCGGCCGCCGAGCGGCACGTCGCCCAGGCGATGCCGCTGCTGGCCGCGGCCACCGACCGGGCGGCCGCGGCACTGCGGGTCGCGCCCGGTGTGCTGGGCACCCTCAGCCCCTCGGCGGTGGCCGTGCTGCGGCAGGGCGCCGGCGAGCTCGGCGCCGCTGAGCTGCTCGAAGGATCGGCGCGCGCGGTGGCCCTGCGGCTGGAGGCCCGGCTGCGGTACTGCGGCCGGGAGGACGGCGGCGAACTGGGCGCCGCCGTCGAGCGGCTGCGCGGGCCGGGGGGCGAGCCGCCGGTCTGCTCGGCTGCCGAGCGCGAGCTGCTGGCCGTCCTGCTGGACGCGGCCACGCTCAGCTGCGGCCTGCTGGCCGCCGAGGTCGCCCGTCACGCCGGCCGGATCCTGGAGCGCGAACCGGCCACCGCGGCGCGCGCGCACGCGGTCCTGCCCTTGGTCGTGTGCGCGCTGGTCGCCGCGGATTCGCCGCAGTCCGGCCAGTCCTGGCTGGCGGCGCGCGAGCGCAGCCGCCGGGAGGGCGGCACCGGCGCGGACGCGGTCGGCAACGCCGAGCAGGCGTTGGTCCGGTTGGCCTGCGGGCGGCCGGCCCGGGCGCGGGAGTACGCCGAGCGGGCGTTCGACCTGGCCGCGTCCGAGCGGCAGCACAGCGGAGCGCTCGCCACCGCCGCGCTCGCCGCGGTCGCCCTGGAGGGGGGCGACCCCGTGCTGACCGAGCGGGTGCTGGCCGAAGCCGCCCGCCGCCCGCCGGTGGGGCTGCTGGAGACGGTGATGCTCCGCCTCCTGCAGGTCTCGGTCCACGCGCGACAGGGCCGGCGGGAGCGGGCCCTGGACGCCGCACTGGCGTGCGGGCGGGAGCTGGCGGCGGCAGGCTGGCGCAATCCCGTGCTCTTTCCGTGGCGGCCCTGGGCGATCAGCCTGTCCCACCGGCTCGGTGACACGCACTCGGCCCAGGCACTCGCCGAGCAGGAGTATGCCGAGGCCGTGTCGTGGGGTGCGCCGGTGGGGGTCGGTCGCGCGCTGCGGCTGAAGGGCAGGCTGCAGGAGACGGGCACGGGGACCGAGCTGCTGCGCGAGGCCGTCGAGGTCCTGCGGAGCTCGGCCAACGAGCTCGAACTCGCCCGTGCGATGCGTTCGCTGGGCAGCAGGCTGGGGCGGGGAGCGGAGGCGGAGGCGATGCTGCGCGAGTCCGCCGAACTCGCGGCGCTCTGCGGGACGCCGTGGTCGGGCCCGGACGGGGGTGTTCCGGTCGGATCCACGGGCGGGCCGGTACTGACCCCCACCGAGCGCCGGGTGGGGACGCTCGTCGGCGGCGGGCTGACGAATCAGGAGATCGCCGAGACGCTCGGAGTGAGTTCCCGGGCCGTCGAGAAGCATTTGACGAATTCCTATCGGAAGCTCGGGATATCCGGTCGGCGTGAGCTGGTCGCGATCCTCGGCCAAGTACCGCCGGCTGCCCGGTGAGCAGAACCGCGGAAATCCTTCGGTCCCCGCACCCCGGTTCGGTCCGCCCGCCCGGAGCCCTTCGGGCGGCTGCCCGGCGCCGGGCCGCAGGAGCAGACATTTGCGCTGGTCACAGGCGTACCGGGCGGTAGGTCGGGCACCGTACCGTACCGAACCGCCGAAGGTACGGGTTCGGACCGAACCCCACCGGTGGACGACCACGGGGTTGGCGGCGAACGGGTCTTGGCGCATTGACCACAATAGCCGCGTAAATCTAGGCTCTGTTTCATGCCCACCGTGCGGTCCGCAGAAATGGCCGCCGGTGCGGCGGGCTCAGAGTTCCGTGTTCTGAATTCGTAAAGGGGAATGAGTTCCTTGGGGATTTCCGCTCCCGTCCTGGAGGACTTGGCGCAGACCGTGGCGCCGCATGTCGAGTCCGACCGCGCCGGGTCGCCTCAGGCCCATCCGCAGCTCGACCAGCCGGGCCTGAATCTGGCCTGCCTCGACCGGACACTCACGATCCAGGAGGCCACTCCCGAGTTCTTCCGGCAGTTCGGGACCTCCGCAGCGGGTCTGTGCGGCCGCACCTTCTGCGATCTGGTCCATCCCAGCGTCCAGCAGCCGCTGCTACGACAGTTCGCCGGCCTCGTCGAGGGCCGCCGCGACCGTTTCGCCACCGAGGTCATCGCGGTCGGCACCGAGGACGAGGCGTTCACCGTCCCGCTCACCGCCGTCGCGGTGCGCGGTGGAACCCCCGAACTCTCCTCGATCCTGGTGATGATGTCCGGGCGTGAGGAGAGCGTGGACGCGGGGGTCGTCAGCAACCGCAAGAAGCTGCTGAGCGAGATCGACGCACGCATCCTCGAAGGCATCGCGGCCGGGGTCTCCACCGTCCCGCTCGCCGCCCGGCTCTACCTGAGCCGCCAGGGCGTCGAGTACCACGTGACCTGCCTGCTGCGCAAGCTCCGGGTCCCCAACCGGGCCGCGCTGGTGTCCCGTGCCTACTCCATGGGCGTCCTCAAGGTGGGTGTCTGGCCGCCCAAGGTCGTCAACGACTTCATCAAGTGAGGCCGTGCGGCCGGGGCCGGGCCGTACGGCCTCACCCGGCCGCTCCGCTGTGAGCCGCTGTCATGCCGCAGCCCAGGCGCTCGGGGCCCGGTAGTTCGTCCCGGCCCAGCGTGCCCGCCGCGCCACCACGGCCGCCGGCCTGCCGCAGCCGTCGGCCGCGGCCGCTGCGGGCCGCCGGGCGAGCGTCAGGACCACGGTGAGCGCGGCGAGTTCCTCCTCGGTCACCCGGCCGCGCACGACGCGCAGGACGGGCGCCCCGGCCGCTGGGCGGACCATGTCGTCGACGAGCAAGACTTCCCCTCCTCCACGCCTGTGCACGCGTGCGATCCGTGTGCCCGGCCCGCCCTGATCGGTGTGTCGCAGGGTTACGACCCTACGGACTCCGGACTAGGGGAAAGTGCAGACCTGCCACCGCCGGCCACCCGCGGAGGGCTCCGACGGCTGCTCCCAATGGACCACGCACAGTGAGCGGGCCCTCACGCCCCGGTACAGACTCGTGGGGACCGACACACTGGGTGGAGCCTGCCATGACCGACCTTGCCTTCATCGGCATCACGATCCTCGTGTTCGCCGTCCTCGCCCTGATCGCCAAGGGGGTGGAGCGGCTGTGACGGCCGACAACATCGTGGGCCTGGTCGTCGCGGCCGCGATCATCGTCTACCTCGTCCTGGCGCTGATCCGCCCCGAGAGGTTCTGAGGTGAACCCCACGCTCGCGGGCTTCCTGCAGGCGCTGGCACTGGTGGCGGCGCTCGCACTCTCGCACCGCCCGCTGGGCGACTACCTGGCGCACATCCTGACCAGCGCCAAGCACCTGCGCGCCGAACGCGGCGTCCACCGGCTGATCGGCGTCAACGGGGACTTCGACCAGACCTGGATGGCGTACCTGCGCAGCGTGCTCGCCTTCTCCGCGGTCTCGGTGCTCTTCCTGTACGGCTTCCAGCGGTTGCAGAACCACCTCTGGCTCTCGCTCGGGTTCCCCGCGGTGCACCCGGCGACCGCCTGGAACACCGCGGCCTCGTTCGTCACCAACACCAACTGGCAGTCGTACTCCGGCGAGTCGACGATGGGCCACCTGGTGCAGATGGCGGGGCTCGCGGTCCAGAACTTCCTGTCCGCCGCGGTCGGCATCGCCGTGGTGGCCGCGCTGATCCGCGGCTTCCACCGCACCGGCACCGACCGGGTCGGCAACTTCTGGGTGGACCTGGTGCGGGTGACCGTGCGGCTGCTGCTGCCGGTCTCGGTCGTCCTCGCGATCGTCTTCGTGGCCTCGGGCATGGTCGAGAACCTGCACGCGGCCGCTCAGGTCAGCACGCTGAGCGGCGGCAGCCAGAGCATCACCGGTGGGCCGGTGGCCTCGCAGGAGGTCATCAAGGAGCTCGGCACCAACGGCGGCGGCTTCTACAACGCCAACTCGGCGCACCCGTTCGAGAACCCGAATCCGTTCACCAACTGGCTGGAGATCTACCTGCTGCTGGTGATCTCCTTCTCGCTGCCGCGCACCTTCGGCACGATGGTGGGCGACCGGCGCCAGGGCTACGCGATCGTGGCCGTGATGGCGCTGTTCTGGGTGGGCTCGGCCGCGCTCCTGACGTTCTTCGAGTGGCAGCACACCGGCACCGCGCTGCACGCGGCGGGGGCGGCGATGGAGGGCAAGGAGGTGCGCTTCGGCATCGCCTCCTCCGCGCTCTTCGCCTCGTCCACCACGCTGACCTCGACCGGCGCGGTCAACTCCTTCCACGACTCCTTCTCGCCGCTGGGCGGCGGGGTGACGATCTTCGACATGATGCTGGGCGAGATCGCGCCCGGCGGCACCGGCTCCGGGCTGTACGGGATCCTCGTGCTGGCCGTGGTCGCCGTCTTCGTGGCGGGGCTGATGGTCGGGCGCACGCCCGAGTACCTGGGCAAGAAGCTCGGCGGCCGGGAGATGAAGTTCGCCTCGCTCTACATCCTGACCACGCCGGCGATCGTGCTGATCGGCACCGGCACGGCCATGACCTTCAGAGCCGAGCGGGCCGCGATCCTGAACAGCGGTCCGCACGGGTTCTCCGAAGTCCTGTACGCCTTCACCTCGGCGGCCAACAACAACGGCTCCGCGTTCGCCGGCCTGACCGCCACCAGCACCTGGTGGAACACCGCGCTCGGCCTGGTCATGCTCTTCGGCCGTCTGCTGCCGATGGTCTTCGTGCTGGCGCTGGCCGGCTCGCTGGCCCAGCAGCAGCCCGTCCCGGTGACCGCGGGCACGCTGCCCACCCACCGGCCGCTCTTCGTGGGGATGCTCTCCGCCGTGGTGCTGATCGTGGTCGGCCTCACCTACTTCCCGGCCCTGGCCCTGGGGCCGCTCGCGGAAGGCCTGCACAGATGACCGTTCCCCTTGCCCGCGCGGGTGACGAACCGCCGGCCGAGCCGCACGACGCGCACCGGGTCTCCGGCGGACTGATGGACCCGGGGCAGCTGCTGCGTTCGCTGCCCGACGCGGTCCGCAAGCTCGACCCCCGGGTGATGGTCCGCAACCCGGTGATGTTCGTGGTCGAGATCGGCTCGCTGCTCACCACCTACGCGGCGATCCGCCACACCAGCGCCTTCGCCTGGGTGATCACCGTGTGGCTCTGGCTGACCGTCGTCTTCGCCAACCTGGCCGAGGCGGTGGCCGAGGGCCGGGGCAAGGCGCAGGCCGCCACGCTGCGCCGGGCCAAGTCCGAGACGATGGCCCGGCGCCTGGCCGACTGGCCCGCCTCGCCGGCCGAGGAGCAGGTGCCCGGCACCGTGCTGAAGCTCGGCGACCACGTCGTGGTCGAGGCCGGTCAGGTCATCCCGGGCGACGGCGACGTGGTCGAGGGCGTGGCCAGCGTCGACGAGTCGGCGATCACCGGCGAGTCCGCGCCCGTCATCCGTGAGTCCGGCGGCGACCGCAGCGCGGTGACCGGCGGCACCAAGGTGCTCTCCGACCGGATCGTCGTGAAGATCACCTCCAAGCCCGGCGAGACGTTCATCGACCGCATGATCGCGCTGGTCGAGGGCGCCGCCCGGCAGAAGACGCCGAACGAGATCGCGCTCAACATCCTGCTCGCCGCGCTGACCATCGTCTTCCTGCTCGCGGTCGTGACGCTGCAGCCGATGGCCACCTACGCCGGGGCCGAGCAGACGATCGTCGTGCTGGTCGCCCTGCTGGTCGCGCTGATCCCGACCACCATCGGCGCGCTGCTCTCGGCGATCGGCATCGCCGGGATGGACCGCCTGGTGCAGCGCAACGTGCTCGCCATGTCCGGGCGCGCGGTCGAGGCCGCGGGCGACGTCTCGACGCTGCTGCTGGACAAGACCGGGACGATCACCTTCGGCAACCGCCAGGCCGCCGAGTTCACCCCGGTCACCGGCGTCGAGGTGGGCCGGCTGGCGGATGCCGCGCAGCTGTCCAGCCTCGCGGACGAGACACCCGAGGGCCGCTCGATCGTGGTGCTGGCCAAGGAGAAGTACGGGCTGCGGGCCCGCACCCAGGCCGAGATCGGTCACGCCGAGTGGATCGAGTTCACCGCCCAGACCCGGATGAGCGGCGCCGATCTGCACGAGGACGGGGGCATCCGGCGGATCCGCAAGGGCGCGGCCGGCTCCGTCGTCGCCTGGGTGGAGGAGAACGGCGGCCGCTCCGGCGAGGAGATCGGCACGCTGGTCGAGCGGATCTCCTCGGCCGGCAGCACCCCCCTGGTGGTCGCCGTCCACGACGCCGGTGAGGCCGCCCGGGTCCTGGGGGTCATCGAACTCAAGGACGTGGTCAAGCACGGCATCCGCGAACGCTTCGAGGACCTGCGCCTGATGGGCATCAGGACCGTCATGATCACCGGCGACAACCCGCTGACCGCCAGTGCCATCGCGGGGGAGTCCGGCGTGGACGACTTCCTCGCCGAGGCCACCCCCGAGGACAAGATGGCCCTGATCCGCCAGGAACAGGGCGGCGGCAAGCTGGTCGCCATGACCGGCGACGGCACCAACGACGCCCCCGCCCTCGCCCAGGCCGATGTCGGGGTGGCGATGAACACCGGCACCTCGGCCGCCAAGGAGGCCGGGAACATGGTGGACCTGGACTCCGACCCCACCAAGCTGATCGAGATCGTCGAGATCGGCAAGCAACTGCTGATCACCCGCGGTGCGCTGACCACCTTCTCGATCGCCAACGACGTCGCCAAGTACTTCGCGATCATCCCGGCGATGTTCGCCAGCGTCTACCCGGGCCTACGGCACCTCAACATCATGCACCTGCACAGCCCGACCTCGGCGATCACCTCGGCGATCGTCTTCAACGCACTGATCATCATCGGACTGATCCCGCTCGCGCTGCGCGGGGTGCGCTACAAGCCCTCCTCGGCCTCCGCGCTGCTGCGCCGCAACCTCGGCGTCTACGGCGTCGGCGGGCTGATCCTGCCGTTCGTCGGGATCAAGCTCATCGACCTGGTCGTCCAGTTCATCCCCGGTCTGCACTGAGCGAAGGAGCCCGCCGTGGCACGTCCCCTGCCGGCCCTGGTCCGGCTGCACCTCACCGGTCTGCGCCTGCTGCTGGTCTTCACCGTGGTCTGCGGCCTGGCGTACCCCCTGCTGATCACCGGCATCGCCGAACTCGCCTTCTCCCACCAGGCCAACGGCTCGCAGCTGAAGCAGAACGGCCAGGTGATCGGCTCCAGCCTGCTCGGGCAGAACTTCAACCTGCCCAAGAAGAACCCCAACGACCCGAACGAGCAGGCCCAGCCCGACCCCAAGTGGTTCCAGCCACGCCCCTCGGCAGCCGGCCCCACCGGCTACGACCCGCTGGCCTCGGGTGCCTCCAACCTCGGCCCCAACGACGCGGGCCTGACCCGGACCGTCCAGGAACGCCGCGCCGCCACCGCCGCGTTCGACGGTGTCCCGGCCGGCCAGGTGCCCCCGGACGCGCTGACCGCGAGCGGCTCCGGCCTCGACCCGGACATCTCGCCCGCCTACGCTGATGAGCAGGTCAACCGAGTGGCCACCGCGCGCGGCCTCGACCCGGCCAGGGTCCGTCAGCTGGTCAGGGACCACACCCAGGGCCGCGCCCTGGGCTTCCTCGGCGAGCGGCGGGTGGACGTCGTCACGCTCAACCTCGCGCTCGCGCGGCTCGGTTGACCCCGGCCGGCAAGGAGGCGCGCGGTGGTTGAGCAGAATGCGACCCGGGTCGGGCGCGGCCGGTTGAAGGTGTACCTCGGCGCCGCACCGGGCGTCGGCAAGACCTACCGCATGCTCGACGAGGCCCTGCGCCGCCGGGCCCGCGGTACCGACGTGGTCGTCGCCTTCGTCGAATGCCACGGCCGGGAGCGCACCGAGTCCCTGCTCGACGGCCTTGAGACCCTGCCGCGCGCACACCGCACCTACCGGGGCACCGAGTTCACCGAGTTCGACCTCGACGCCGCGCTCGCCCGCCGCCCCCAGGTGGCGCTCGTCGACGAGCTCGCCCACACCAACATCCCCGGCGGGCGCCACCCCAAGCGATGGCAGGACGTCGAGGAACTGCTGGCCGCCGGCATCGAGGTCATCACCACCGTCAACATCCAGCACCTGGAATCCCTCAACGACGTCGTCCTCAAGATCACCGGAGTCCCGCAGCAGGAGACCGTCCCCGACGAGGTGGTGCGAGGTGCCTGGCAGATCGAGCTGGTCGACCTGGCCCCGGAGGGCCTGCACCGCCGGATGGCGCACGGCAACGTCTACGCCGCGGAGCAGATCGACACCGCGCTCGGCAACTACTTCCGGATCGGCAACCTCACCGCGCTGCGCCAGCTCGCCCTGCTCTGGCTGGCCGGCCGGGTGGACGAGCGGCTGCGGGACTACCGCGAGCAGCACGGCATCGGCGAGGTGTGGGAGACCAGCGAGCGGGTCGTGGTCGCGCTCACCGGCGGACCCGAGGACGACACGCTGATCCGCCGCGCCGCCCGGATCGCCGCCCGAACCGCAGGCGGCGACCTGCTCGCCGTACACGTCGCGCACGGCGACGGGCTCGCCGACGCCTCGCCCGAGGCCCTCACCGCCCAGCGCGACCTGGTGGAGAGCCTCGGCGGAAGCTTCCACTGGGTGGTCGGCGACGACATCCCCGCCGCCCTGCTGGACTTCGCCCGCTCGCAGAACGCCACCCAGCTGGTGCTCGGCACCAGCCGCCACGGCCGGTTCGCCCGCGCGCTCAGCGGCCGCGGCATCGGCGAGACCACCGTCGAACTCTCCGGCGACATCGACGTCCACATGGTCACGCATGAGGCCGCGGGCGGGCGGGGGCGCGGACTGTTCGGCGCGACGAAACACCACGAGCCGGATGCTCGCGAGGACACCCTCGACCTCGCGACCGCCCCGGACGCCGAACAGAGCCCGGACGGGGCGCATGTCAGGGGTTCGTCAGGAAGCGGCGACGGCGCGTCTTGGACGCGTTAAGAGGCGGGGAAGCTGTGCTTCGCCAGGTTTCCATGGATCAGCGGGACAGCGGGCTATGAGCCGACTGTTTCAAAGGTCCAGTTCGCATGGCGTCTGGAAAGCGAAGGCCCCCGAGTGGGGTCGGAAGATCGAGGAAGTGCAGCACCATGGCCGAGACCAGCCGGGTCGTCGTCGGAGTCAGCGGATCGAAGCGGAGCGCCGTGGTCCTGCGACGTGCCGTGGCCGAGGCGAGCAGGCTGGGCGCCGTCCTCGTCCCGGTGATCGCCTGGACCCCGGTCGGCGGGGAGCGGGCCCACCCCTGCCCGTCACTGGCGGCGCTCTGGCAGCAGGCCGCCCGTACCCGTCTCGATGAGGCGTTCGCGGACGCCCTCGGCGGTTACCCGACCGGTCTGCGGATCGACCCGGTCGTCATCCGCGGCGAGGCCGGCCCCGCCCTGGTCCGGATCGCCGACCGCCCGGACGACGTCCTCGTGGTGGGCGCCGGCCGCCGGGGTCCGCTGCAGCGCCTGGTGCACGGCACGGTCAGCCGCTACTGCGTGGCCCGGGCCCTGTGCACGGTGATCGCCGTGCCGTCCGACGCGGTCGTCGCGAGCCTGGCGCAGCCGGCTGACGACGCGTCGAGGCTGATCGCGGCGTAGGGCCTGCCTGTCGATTCCCCGCCAGTCGTGCGGGCACTCGTCGACGGTGACCCTGCGCCGCTCCTGGCGCCGCTCTCCGAGGGCCGGTCGTCGACTGATTCAGCGCTGGGTCAGGATGGTCCGTGCCAAGCCATCCGCTCGGCCGCCCCCCGGCCTGGCGGGGCGGGGCGGGTGCCGGGCATCGACCGTTGGTCGATGTCCGCGCAGCCGAAGTCGGCGTACCGGTGTGGCAGTTCTGTTGACGGTGCTGTCCGGCTGGGCAACACTGGCTGACGGTCGCGTCACGCGCGACCGAGGCATATTCAGTGAGGCCGCACGACACCTGGTCACCTGAGTCGTGGTGGCCTGTGGTGCCACACCTGTGTCAGGAGGACTCTCCATGGAAGCTCCCACCGTACAAGCTCCGCAGGGCGACACCCTCATCACCGACGAGGAGTTCGACCTCGTGATCGGCGAACTGGAGCAGAGTGCTCCGGAAAGCACGCGGGATGTCGGGAGCTGTCACCGCGTCTACTGTTTTCTGTAGTAAGCGATGCTGGAGCCTTCCCTGGGAACGGCTCCCCCCGGACAACGTCGTGAGCCGCCGGATCCGGCGGCATCCGACTCTTGCCATGCCGCTTCCACCGTCCGGAGATAGCGATGGAGACTTCGACCGTGCAGGCGCGGCAGAGCGACGCCCTCACAGCGGACGAGGAGTTCGACCTGGTGATCGGTGACCTGGAGCAGGACGTTCCGGACCACCGGCAGACCAGGATGGACAGCTTCCCGCACTCGTCGTCCTGTGCGGGCGTCTACTGCTGCTTCTAGGCACAGCACAGCGCAGACCACGACGCCGCGCGGCGCCGGCCCGACCGGCCGCGCCGCGCGGCCGTACATCGATCTCCTGGCTAGGGGCTGAATGGAACTGCGCGATCCCGGCGACGCCACCGGTTCGCCCGAACTCCCGTCCGCAACACGGCGGTTGCTGACGGCCCTGGCCGAGGGCAGGGCGGGCCGGGCGTTCCCGCCGGTGGCCGGCCCCGGGCCGGACGGCACGCTCGCCGTCGAACGCCCGCTGGGCGGCCCGTCCGACGCGCGGGCCCTGGCGCATGCGCTGGCCGACGCCCGCTTCGCGCCGCTGCACGATGCGCTGCGGCGGATCGACGCCTGGTCCGCGCGGGTCGATGCCGACGCCCGGCGGGTCGATCCGCAGGTGCTAGGGCCGGAGAACGCGGACCTGTTCGGGCCGCTGCTCACCGAGGCCCTGGAAGCCTGCGTGGCCGACCCGCCCGAGCGCGCCGCCGCCTTCGTCGCCCAACGGGCCGAGCAGTACCTGGACTTCCTGGCCTTGTTCCTGGAGCGGCTGGCCCGCGACCAGCCCCCCGACCGCCGGGTCGCCGGCCTGTGGGCGAACGGCGAGGAGACGCACAACGGCGGCCAGCGCGTGCTGCGCGTCGAGTTCGCCGACGGCACCCGGCTCGCCTACAAGCCGCGCCCCGCGACCGGCGAGATCTTGTTCCTGGCCACCGAGGGCTCGGTGTTCGCCCTGCTCAACGCGCTGCCCCCGGTGTCCGGTCCGATCCGGCTGCCGACCATGCGGAGCTGGACGAGCAGCGGCCCGGACCGGGCGTGCTACTCCTGGCAGGAGTGGATCGAGCCGCCGGACGCGTGGGGCGTCCTGCGTGCCGACGGCGAGCTGAGCCTGCGCGGCGCCGTCCTCGAACCAGGGGCGGCGGCCCGCTACTGGCACCGCGCCGGGTCGCTGGCCGCCGCCGCGTTCGCGTTCGGGATCGCCGACCTGATCGGCAGCAACGTGCTGATCGGGCAGCGCCCGGGGGATGGCGAGCCGCTGCCGTTCCCGGTCGACCTGGAGGCGTACTTCGCCGATCTGGACCGCCTGTTCGAGACCGGGCTGCTGTTCGATCCCGCGGTCTCCGCGCACCACCACGCCGGCCTGGAGAACGTCGCGCGCTGGTGCGAGCTGGACGGCCCCGCGACCTGCTGGCGCCCGCAGCCGGACGGCTCGCTGCGGCTGGAACGGCGGACCCTGTCCCTGACCCGGACCGAGACCCGCACGGTGGTCGGGGACACCGAGGGCCGCGCCGGATACGGCCCCTACCTGGCGGCACTGCTGCGCGGCATGTTCGACGCCTGGACGCTGATGTGCCGCAACCGCGCCCGGATCGCCGAGTTCATCGGGGAGCGGGCCGCCGGGCACGTGGTGCGGGTGATCGCCCGCCCGACGGCCGACTACCCGGACGGCGGCGAAGTCCCGTTCACCGACGGCGAGTCGGAGCAGCTCGCCCGCGGCGACGTCCCGTACTTCTTCCGCGCGGCCGACGGCGGCCCACTGCTGGCGATGCGGGTGCCGCCCGGCCGCGAGTTACGCACGTACCCGACCGATGCCCCCCGGTGGGGCGAGGACCGACCCTGGCCGCCGGTCGCCGCCGTCCGCGAAGGCGGGAAGCTGGACCTCGCCGGGCTCGGCATCGCCCTGCGCGACGCGGTCGAACACGTGTACGGCGACCTGATGCCAAAGCAGAGCGATGTGCACGACCCCGAGCTCGGGGTACGGCTCAGGTGGCGCGGCCCGCGTGAGGGCGAGGTGTCCTTCGACTGGCCGGAGGCGGCCCGCCGCATCACCTATCGATGGGACGAGGCGAAGCTGCGGCTGCGCATCGACTCCCTGACCGGCACGGCTGACCCGGCTCGGCCGGCCGTCGAGATCCGCGAACGGCTGCTGCGCCTGGGCCGGACCGACGCGTCGCTGCGCGCCCCCTGGGCCGCCGGGGGCTTCACCGACACCGGTCTGGAAGCGCAGCTCGACCGGCTGACCGGCGCCGGGATCGCCTGGCTGCGCGGCGTGGTCGCCGAGCACGGCTGGCCCGGCCGCAGCCTGGTCGGTGAGGAGGCCGCCACGGCGGCGAGCACGCTGCTCCAGCACCACACCGGCGACCTCGCGTTCCAGCGCGAGTGCCTGGCCCTGATCGAGGCCGCGGCCGAGGACGGCGACATGCTGCCGCGCGACGCCGCCTACCTCACCGACTCGCTGCGCCGAGCCGAGGGCCGCCCGCAGCTGTACGGCACGAAGTTCGAACGGGTCGCGGGCGGCGAGCTGCGGCCGTGCCCGATCGAGGACGAGGACCAGGTGGACGAGCGCCGCGCGGCCGTCGGCCTCGACCCGCTCGCCGCCTACGCGGCCCTGCTGGCGGAGAAGTACCCGGCACCCGAGAACGAAGGGGTACAGGCGTGATCGCGACCGACTGGACCGAACTCCTCGCCCGTGCCTGGGGCAAGGAGCCCGCCCTGCTCCCGGCCGCCGCCCCGGCGGACTCGGCGCACCTCCACCGCACGATCGTCGCCGCCTGCGAGTCCTTCCGCGCCGGAACGGTGTTCCGGACCTTCCCGCAGGTTCGCTTCCACACCCCGCTCGGCTGGCTCGGCGCGCCGGGGCGACTGTTGCCCGACGCCGCCGACCCGAGCCCGGCCACCTATCGGGCCCGGCTGCGCCGCGAGCCGCCCGGCAGCGGGCCGGACGCGGGATTCCTGCTGAGCGTCCGTCAGCCCCTCCACACCGACTACCCGTTGTGGTCGGCGGTCCGCGACACCCTCACCGAGCTGTGGCGCCAGGTGGGCTGGCCGTGCCTGCCGGTCGAGGCCGAGCTGACCGAGGGGGACGACTACACCCGTGTCCGGGGCCTGGCCGTCGACTCCGAACACGCGGTGCTGACCTGGGTGCTGGACGGCGCCCTGGAGGCCGAACTGCACGAGGTGGACGGCGAGCCGCGCGTCCTGCGGGCCGTCGCCGGCGAGCTGCTGTACTGGCCGGAGGGCTCCCGCTGGCGCGAAACCCACCTCGACGGCTGCACGACGCTGCGGATCTCCGTCCCCCGTGCGCAGCGCCTGGCGACCGGCGCGGTCAAGAACCTGCTGGCCGAGGACGTGCGGGACCGCCTGGAGTACGACGGCACGGTGCCCTGCCTGCCCTACCCCCCACCCACCGGCGGGCCCGCCGCCCCGGCCGCCCCCATGACCGCCATCGGCGAGGCGGCCCGCGCGGCAGCCGGGGGCGCGGAGCTGCCCGCCGCGCTGCGCACCCGGTGGGCGGCCTGGTGCTCCTCGGCCGGGCTGGAACCCGCACCCGAGCCGCGCGCCGACGTCCCGCTCGCCCCCGGGCAGCGGCTGCGGGTGGTGCGCGCGATCGTCCGGCTGCCGGACGGGCCCGGCCGCCGGATCTGGGCCGTCAACGGGCACGCCTTCCCGATCGGCGGGGCGGCGGGGGAGCGGATCGCCCAGCAACTGCGGCCCGGCCGCGAACTGACGGTCGGCGAGCTGTGCCGGGCGGCGGGCGCGGACGAGCACAACGGCGCCGTGACCGCGCTGCTGCGCAAGCTCTACCGGCTGCGTGGGATCGACCTGACCGACGGCGAGAGGACGGACGGATGACGACGGCACACGTGAGCGACCTGGCCATCGTCCAAGGCCCCCTCGACTGGGACGAGTTCACCGCGTGCTATTGGGACCGGCGCCCGGTGCTGATCAAGGCCGTCCGCCCGGCGCCCTTCGACATGCGCGAGGTCTTCGCTGCCACCGCGCTCGCCACCCGGCCGCCCAGCGCGTACCTGATGCCGCCGAACGCACAGTTCGCCGTCGGACGCTTCCAGCAGTCCGAGCCCGCCAACTGGTTCCCGCGCGCCGAGGACGGCACCTTCGACGGCTACCGGCAGCGGCTGGACGCCGAGTTGGCGGCCTTTTCGAAGGAGCGGCGGTACGCGCTGGTCGTGCACGCCTTCCACGCCTTCCACGCCGGGCAGTGGGAGCGCGAGCGTGCGTTCTTCGAGCCGCTGTGGGAGCGCACCGGGCTGCCGCTGTCGGGGGCGATCACCACGCTCTTCCACGGCACCTACGAGCACACCCCGGTCGGCGTCCACAAGGACCGCTTCGCGACCTTCCTGTTCGCCCTCGAAGGCCGCAAGCGGATGCGGTTCTGGCGGGAGCGCCCGTGGACCGAGCCGGTGACCACCGTGCTGGACTACCAGCCCTACCTGGCCGCCTCGTTCACCGCCGAGCCCGAGCCCGGCGACCTGCTGTACTGGCCCGCGGACTACTACCACGTCGGCGAGAGCATCGACGGCGGGGCCGCGACCAGCGTCAACGTCGGCGTGCCGCGCGAGTCGCACCGCGCGGTCTACGACGTGGACGACCTGCTGCTGGGCAAGGCCCCGGACGCGATGGTCGATCCGGACGCCGGCCTGGTGCGGCTGCCCACCGCCACCGCCCCGCTGTCGGTGCCCGAACCACCGACGGACGGCGCGCTGCCCGAAGCGCTGGAGCAGACCCTGCGCGTCTTCCAGGAGTACGGCGACCCCGACCGGATGCAGGACCGGATCGCCTCCGTCTCGCTCCGCAACTGGAGCGCGTCCGGCCTGTGCCCCGTCCCGCCGCCCGAGGCGCCGCAGCCCCTGGACGACGGCACGGCGGTACGCGCCCGTGCCCGGGTGCTGCACCAGCCGGCCGGTGGGGTGCTGCTGTGCGCCGCCAACGGACACGTGCTGCGCACCACGCTGACGCGGCAGCAGGTGGAACCGCTGCTGCGCCGACTCGCCGAACGGGAGCCGGTGCTGGTCGGCGAGTTGATGGCCGGCCTGCCGTCCGCCGCCCGCGAGGACGCCCGCCGCCTGCTGGAGGCCCTGGAGAGCTTCCGCGCCCTGACCCGCACCGTACCCAGCCGTAGATCGTGATCTTTGACTGCTCCTTGCGCCACCCAGGCCGCCTCCGGCCCGTCCCACACCAGCCGGGGGCGCTATGCGCCTGCCGGGTCCGGCGCGCTGGGAGCGGCAATCTCCCAGATGTGGCCACCCGGATCGCGGAAGCTCGCGGTGCGAAGCCCCCAGGGCCGGTCCACGGGGCCGTTGAGCAGACCGACGCCGCGCTCGGCCGTCCGGGTGAGCTGTCCGATCGCGCCGGACCGGAGTGCGCAACGCTCCGTCAGGCGTGGTCCCGGGCCGCTCGGCTAGCATCAAAACGGCCGTATGAACGGCTGAGAGCCGTGCCCGTCCCTCCCCGGACAGGCTCGCCCCACAGGGCATCCGCCGCCAGGGCTCGTTCCAGCACCCTCGCGGATGCACCCCGGAGGCAGGAGTGAACCGTGAGCGCTGCTCCCGTCAGTGGATCCTCGCGCTACCTGGTGCTCGCGGCGATGATCTTCGCCGTCGCGATGACCTTCATCGACCAGACCATCGTGTCGATCGCCGTGCCGGACATCCAGCGTGAGCTGAGCCTGACCACCACCGGCGTGCAGTGGGCGGTCAACGCCTACCTGCTCACCCTGGCGGCGTTCTTCGCCTTCGGCGGCCGGCTCGCCGACACCGTCGGCCACCGCAAGATGGTGGTGCTCGGGGTGCTGATCTTCGCGGCCGCCTCGGCCTGCTGCGGCTTCACCCCCCAAGGGAGCCTCGCCGAGGCCTGGCTGGTCGCCTTCCGCGCGGTCCAGGGGATCGGCGGCGCCATCATGTTCCCGGCGGCGCTGGCGATCGTGGTGCAGAACTTCGCACTGCGCGAGCGGGGGCGGGCGCTGGCCCTGTTCTTCGGCATCGCGGGCGGGCTGACCGCCATCGGACCGGTCCTCGGCGGCTACCTGACCGAGTGGACCTGGCGGGCCATCTTCTGGGTGAACCTGCCGGTGGCGGCGATCGCGCTGCTGCTGATCGCGCTCTCCAAGCCGGTGACGGCAAGCCGACCGGCACCCATGGACTACCGGGGCCTCGCGCTGATCGCCAGCGGTGTCGCGCTGAGCGTCTTCGGGTTCCAGCAGTCCCAGATCTGGGGCTGGTCGAACCCCGCGATCGGGCTGTGCATCGCGGCCGGCGTCCTGTTGCTGATCGTCTTCGCGGTCGTCGAGAAGCGCACCGCCTCGCCGCTGATCCAGGTGGACATCTTCCGCATCCGCGCGTTCTCCGTGCAGAACCTGGTGCTCGGCATCTCCATGCTGGTCTTCGTCCCGGTGTTCTTCTTCTCCAGCGAGTACGCGCAGATCTCGCTGGGCGACTCCTCCGCGAACGCCGGTATCTTCCTGCTCTACTTCTTCATCGGTTTCGTGATCGCCTCCCAGCTCGGCGGCCGGATGCTCGACCGGGACGGCGCGAAGCGGCCGGTGGTGATCGGCTGCGTCCTGGCCGCGGTCGGCTTCTACCTGTGGGCGGGCGACGCGACCACGCTCCGCTTCGGCTCGCAGCAGTGGGACGTCGTCCTGGCCGGCGCGGGCATGGGCTTCATGCTGACCCCGGCCAGTACCGACGCGGTCAACCGCGCCTCGCGGCTGTCCTACGGCGAGGCGACCGGCATCACCCAGACGGTCCGCAACTACGCCGCGAGTCTGGGCCTGGCCGTGCTGGGCACCGTCCTGGTCACCGAACTGCGCTCCCGCCTGACCGACTCCCTGGTAGCCCAGGGTCTGCCCCACGCACAGGCAGTCTCCGAGGCCGCCCACCTGTCGCAGGTCCAGGCACGGAGCGGTGGCGGGAGCAGCGCGAACATCCCGCAGTTCTTCCGGGCCGACTTCGCCCATGCCACCCAGGCGGTCCTCTACTGGATGGCAGCCATCATGGCCGTGGCCGCCGTCGTGGCGATGATCGGCCTGCGCCCGGGTGTCCAGGCCGAGATCGCCGCCGAGGAGCAGCAGGCCCAGCCCACCGCCGACGAGCCGGACCGGCCGTAGACACCACCGTGGTTGCCCGAAAGGACAGTCGTGCGGGCGAAGCGTTCCCCTGGCCGGTGGCCGCTGGGACGATTCCTCCCGGCGCGATCGCAGGCCGGGTCGGCTGAACCCATCAAACTGAGGAGCGGTATGTCCTTGCTGTTCGCCAACCGGAAGCTCAGCGGCGCGAGCGTGGCCGTCGCCGCGCTCGCGATCTCGTGCGGTGCGGCCACGCCCAGCAACGCCGCGGGGCCGGTGATCTGGGAGCCGAGCACGTCCGTCGGCCCGTCGTCGTTCGCCTCCGTGCAGTGCGCGCCGGGCGGGTTCGGTGTCGTCGACGATCCCGGCAAGGGGCGGCGGGTGTGGCGGGCCGACCAGGGCGCCGGGCAGGAGCGCTGTGAGGCGCTCAGCGGCGGCCTGACGGAGGGGAACACGTTCTACGTCGGGTGGTCGTCGAAGCTGAACATCAGCGACTCCGGCGACCGCTACGTCTTCCAGCTCAAGTGCTCTCCGAGCGTCGGCACGGCGAACCACCCGATCGAGCTCGACGCGACCAACGGTCGGATCCGCCTCCAGGAGTGGGACGTCGACCATGTCTCGCACGCCCTGTGGTCCGCGCCGATCGCGAACAACCAGTGGCACTCCTACGCCTTGAAGATCCACCTGGGCCGTACCGACGGCAGCATCGACTTCTGGTTCGACGGCGTGAAGCAGACGTTCAGCACCGGCGCGGGCACGTTCGTGGGGACCACGTACGACGGCACCAGCGACTACCTCAAGTGGGGGTCGTACCACCCGTCCCCGGGCGACGCGACGAACACGTTCACGAGCCCGGTGATGGCGACGACGCTCTCCGCGGCCACCTCCGGTTCGTGACCCGGGCGGCTCGCCGGGGGCGCCGGGGGCGATGGTGACCACCCGGATGCCGCGCGAGGCGACCTCCTCGCGCAGGTTCTCGGACAGGGCGTGGACGGCGAACCGGAGGGCTCCCCAGCGGATCCGCGATGTCCGGATCTGTGGCACCGATGGCCTGGTGGACATGGCAGCGCCCGGCCGGACGGGAGAGGCTGGGGGAGTCGCGAAGGCGACGTGATTGGTCGGCCACTACCTGGGATGGGTGCCATGGATACGTTGTCCGTCGGTCCGGTGAGCGTGCCGGACACGAAGCTCGCCCGCGAGGCAACCGAACTGGTGCGGGAGGCGACGAGTGACCTGATCTACCACCACTCGCGCCGGGTGTACTGCTTCGGTGCCCTGCAGGGCCGGAACCGGGACCTGAGCTTCGATCCTGAACTGCTGTACGTCGCCGCGATGTTCCATGATCTCGGCCTCGGCTCGCGGTTCCGCACCAGCGGGCGGCGCTTCGAGGTGGACGGCGCGGACGAGGCCCGCCGGTTCCTCCAGGGGCACGCGGTCCCCGAGGACAGCGTCCGGCGGGTGTGGACCGCGATCGCGCTGCACACCACGCCCGGGATCCCGCAGTTCATGGAGCCCGAGGTCGCCTTGGTGACGGCCGGCGTCGAGTACGACGTGCTGGGTATCGGGTACCGGGACATCGACGAGGCCGACCGCTCGGCCATCACCGCCCTCCACCCGCGGCCGGGCTTCAAGGAGCGGATCCTGGAGGCCTTCACCGAGGGAGTCCGGCACAAGCCGGAGACGACCTTCGGGAACGTCAAGGCGGACGTGCTGGCGCACCGGGTGCCGGGCTTCGAACGCGCCGACTTCGTGCGCACCATCCTCGACTCCCCGTGGCCGGAGTGACCCGCGCACGAGGGCGTAGGACGAGGGTGTAGGACGCCGTGACGGCGGAGGCCCGAACGGTGGGTCGGACCCTTCCGGTGGCCCGGCGCGTCAGCTGACGCGCCGGGCCACCGAACGGCTCAGCGGAGTCCGGGGAGCTGGCGGGGCAGCTCGGCGCTCTCGGCGGTGGCCTTGCGGGCGTGCAGCACGTCGGCGTCCAAGGGCAGCGGCGAGCGGTCCAGCAGGGTGAGCCCCGCCTCGGCGAGCAGCCGGGCGTAGTGATCGGTGCGGCGCTCGCGGCCCCCGACGTTGCACATCATGTGCAGGTCCCACGAGAGGGCCAGCGAGGGCGAGCCGTCGGCGGGCAGCACCCGCTCGACGATGAGCAGGTCGGCGTGGGCGGGCATCGCGCGGGCGAGGTGGCGCAGGATCTCGCGGCAGCGGTCGTCGTCCCAGTCGTGCAGCACCCGGGAGAGGAGGTAGAGGTCACCGCCCGGCGGTACGTCGGCGAAGTCGCCGACCCGGAGGTCGCACCGCTCGGCGCAGCCGGCGGCCGCCAGTGACCGGCGGGCGGCCTCGATGACATGCGGGCGTTCGAGCAAGACGCCGTTCAGGCGCGGGTGCGCGGTCAGCAGGCGGGCGAGCAGCTCGCCGTTGCCGCCCGCGACGTCGACGACGCTCCTGGGGCCGGGCGCCGCGCTCACGGCCGTGACCACCGGATGGGTGGTGAGCGGCTCGAACATGCGCGAGCTCGCGGCCATGGACTGGTCGAACAGCCGGGCGAGTTCGGGGTCGCGGGCGAAGTGGTCGAAGTGGTTCTCGCCGAAGAGGTGGTCGAAGGCCGTCTCCCCGGTGCGCACGGTGTGCGCGAGGTGGGCGAAGGACTGGTAGAACGGGCCGCCGTACATCAGGGCCAGCGGGCGCATCGAGCCGGGCGAGTCCGCGCGGAGCAGCGCGCCGAGTTCGGTGAGCCGGAAGCCGTCGTGCTCCGCCGCCACCACCCCCGGCACGGTGAGGTAGCGCAGCAGTCGCGCCAGGCTCTCCTGGTCGGCGCCGACCGCCCGGGCCAGCGCCCCGGCACCGGTCGCCGCGCGGGTGTCCATGGCGTCGGGGACCCGTAGGTCGGCGAAGACGGCCAGGGCCTGGGTCGCCCATGCCCCGGTCAGCAGGCGAAGAAGCGTTTCGGCAGGCCGGCGCGCGCGGGACTCCTCCAGATGGGAGGCGAGGACGTCCCGGTGGTCGCCGTGCAGGTAGAGCTCCACCCGGCGGTAGCCGGACTTCGAGTCGGCGGGTGCGGTGAAGTAGAGGACCGTGCCGTCCTCGTGCTGGTTGTACCCGCCGCCGTCGGCGAGTGCGCCGTGCCGCGCCAGGATCGCGCACAGTCCGCGCAGCACCAGCGGATCCGGCCGTTCGACCTCGAAGGCGAGATGCGCCTCGTGCTGCCGGTCGCGCTCGTGCTCGGCGATCGCGGCCAGCGGTGACCCCGGTGGCACGGTCAGCGTGAAGATCTCGACCGTGCGGTGCGCCCCGTCCGGGCCGAGCACCGGTGGCCGCAGGATGCGCACGTCGAGTTCCGCGGCGTCGCGCCGGTGCCGGGCGGCCAGCCGCTGCCGGACGACGACGCTGGGCTGTGGCACCACCGCCGGATCCAGTCCGCAGTCGGCGAGTTGGGTGCGCAGCGCCTGCGGGTCCGTGGGGAACACCAGCAGTGCCGCGTGCGAGAAGCGGCAGCGCCCCACCAGCGCCCGCAGTTCCGGGCCGTCGAGTCCGGGTAGCAGGAGCGGCAGCAGCGTGGCGGTGTGCTGCTCCCGGACGAAGTCCACGGTCGCGGCTAAGCGCGCCGCGTCACCGGGGACCGTCGTCGGCTCGCTCGGGATCGTTGTCACCATTGTGGAGGAATCCTCAATTCGGTAGGTAGGTGGCACAGTTCTCATGCCCCGGCAGTTCTCATGTGCCGGCGGCTCTCGTGCGCCGGCAGCGCTCGTGCCCCGGCAGTCCTCAGACGCCGACGTAGTGCTCGGCGAACCAGTGCTGCTGGCTGCGCGAGGTGCGCAGCGACTCGATGCGGGAGCGTCGCAGGGAGTTGTGGAACAACGCGGCGTCGTCCGGTCCGCAGGCCGCGTGCAGCAGCCGGACCATCCACTGCGAGAACTCCTGCGCCCGCCAGACGTGGGCCAGACAGCGTTGCGAGTAGCGCGCGAGCCCTGCGGAGTCGCCGCGGACGAGGTCGTCGATCAGGGCGGCGGCCAGGAGTTCCGCCTCCAGCACGGCGAGGTTCGCCCCCTTGGCGGCGGCCGGGCACAGCAGGCTCGCGGCGTCCCCCGCGAGGAACAGCGCGCCGTGGCGCAGCGGTTCGAGGACATCGGACTCCAGGTCGACGACGGTGCGTTGGAGCACCGGGCCCCGGTTCAGCGGGCCGTAGTCCGCGCTGCGCATCCGCAGCGCCAGCTCGTCCCAGATCCGCTCCTCGGACCACGCGTCGGGCGAACTGCCGCGCTCACACTGCAGGTAGTAGCGGGTGACCTCGGGGGTGCGTGCCATGTGTCCGGCGAATCCGCGCTCGTGCACCGCGTAGCCCACCGCGTCCAGACTCGGCGGCGCCTCGGCGAGCAGGCCGAGCCAGGAGACCTGGTGGTCGCGGTGGTAGCGCCGGACCGCACCGGGCGGCAGCGAGCGCCGCGCGGCGCCGTGCCGGCCGTCGCAGCCGGCCACGTACCTGGCCCGCCAGTGGACCGGACGGCCGTCGGCCTCGCGGGCCGTGACCGAGGGCCGTGCGCTGTCCGCGTCCAGCACGGCCAGTGCCTCGGTCCCGAAACGGAGCCGCCCGCCGTCGGCCAGATAGCGGGTCAGCAGATCCGTCACCAGGTCCTGCTGCGGATAGACGGTGTGCCGCTCCCCGAGGCCGAGGCTGCCGTAGTCCAGCCGGAAGCGGCCCTCCTCGGTGCGGAACTCGCAGCTGGCGTGCTCCCGGCCGCGTCGGCGCAGCCCTTCGGCCAGTCCGTGCCGCTCCAGGATCCGCACGGTGTTCGCGGCCAGGAAACCCGCGCGCGCCCGGGACCCGAGGTGCGCGCGGTCGGCCCGTTCGAGTAAGACGCAGTCGATCCCGCGTGCCAGCAGCAGGTTTCCGAGCACCAGCCCGGCCGGTCCGGCACCGAGGATCACCACGTCGGCCGTGTGCTGGGCCGCTCCACTGCTCCGACTTTCTGTCATAGCAGTCGATCGTAAGCGCTGATAAATGCACGAAATTCCCAGATTCACCCGTACGGGCTCGAAGCGCCGGCGTGAGCCGGTCGGGTTCGAACTGGGCTGCCCCGACCGGAACTCGGCCCGGTCGAACGGGGCCCGGCGGGGCGGCTACAGTGCCGCCTCCTGTGGCTGGGTGGCGACCACGATGACGGTCGTGATGCCGGCGCTGAGGGCCTGGGCGAACTCGCGTTCCAGGTCGTCGGTGGTCTTGACGTCGACGGCGCAGCAGCCGAAGCCGCGGGCCACGGAGGCGACATCGAGGCCGGGAAGGCGTGGAACGCGGTCACCAGGTTGCCCATCGCGTTGCCCAGCCCCGCCGAGGAGTGCAGGTTGACCAGCGCCGGGCGGCCGGTGACCTGGGCGAAGGCGTCGGCCATGGCGACCACCGAGGCCTCCTGAAGGGCCAGTACATAGCTGAAGTCGCCGGGGAACTCCTGGAGGAAGGTCTCCTCCGTCGAACCGGGATTGCCGAAGACGGTGGTCAGTCCAAGGGTGCGCAGCAGATCGTAGGTCACGCTGCGGACGGTCGGATGCGAAGCCGCTGACACCACTGCTTCTCCCATCGTGAGGTTCCTGTTCACCGGGACCGACGCCGTGGACCGCCGGGTTCGTCGTGTACACCGCAAGGCTGCGCCGTTCGCGTGGGCCTGGCAAGGGTGCCCCGCTCCCTGTCCTTCGTGCGGGTGAAGTAAGGAACGAATAAGTCATATAAACGGATTCAGATGGAAACGACTGAAGCCCCCCGGACCAGTGTCCGGCGCGGTTCCAGCTGAAGGAAGAACCCATGTCACGCCTCGCGCGCGCCCGCCGATCGGCCGCCACGCTCCTCAAGTACTGGACGCCTGACGACCGGACGCATCGCGCTCCCGTCACCACCGTCCACCAGGACCCGCACCCGCACCGGCACGGCCGCGGAGCACGCCGGCACGGGCACGGGTACGGAGTCGGCCGCACCTGCGAGGGCTCGCCGAGGCAGGAGCCGGCTCCGGTGGACCAGCCGCCGGCCCACCCCGGCTGCTCGGCCCGTCGGGATCCGCGCCGGTTGACCGAGCGGCTGACCGAGCGCCTGGGCGCCCGACGGCACGGCCGGTCGCTGGTGACCACGCCTGGCGAGCGGCTGGGTGCCACGCGCGGCGAACGGCTGGGGGCCGCGGCCCTGCCGACGCTGATGTGCCTGTGCGCGGCCCTGCTGGCCCCGGCCGAGGACCCGGCCGGGGCCACGCCACCGGCGCCGGACTGCGCGCGGCTGGCCTGCGTCGCGCTGACCTTCGACGACGGGCCGTCGGCCGCGACCGGCGCCCTGCTGGACGACCTCGCCGCCGCCCACACCAAGGCGACCTTCTTCCTGGTCGGCCAGGAGGCGCAGTACCGGCCGCAGCTCGTCAGACGCGAGGTCGCCGAGGGTCACGCGATCGGCAACCACACCTACACCCACCCGTACCTGGGGGCGCTGACACCCGCTCAGGTGCACGACCAACTCGCCAGTACCGAACAGACGATCGCCGACATCACGGGGACGCGTCCCGCGCTCGTGCGTCCGCCCTACGGCAACCAGAGCGCGCAGGTCGCGGCCTACGGCCACCCCCTGATGCTCTGGGACCTGGACAGCCTGGACTGGTATCACCACGACCCCGCCCAGGTGCTCAGCCGCGCCGAGGCCGGGGTGCGCGCCGGGTCGGTCGTCCTGATGCACGACACCGAGAACCAGCGCGACACCCTCGCCGCCGTCCCGCAGCTCATCCGGAACCTGCGCCGGGCCGGCTACACCCCGGTCACCGTTCCGGAGCTCTTCGGATCCACTGAGCTCAAGCCCGGCACGTCCTACCGCAACCGGGACAGCGCGGCCCGCCCGGTCACGCAGGTCCAGCCGTGGGCCGACCCGCTGCCGGGCACCGCCCAGGACACCGACGCCGCCATCGCCGGCAGCGTGCTGCTGCGCTACCACAGTGCCGCCGCCACCGGCCCGGCGGAACTGGCGCAGACGGTGGGCGGCCTGCAGGCCGGCGAATGCCGCAACATCGTGGCGCCGCTGGCCGCCCGGGCGGACGCGCCGGCGTTCGCGCTGCGCGACGACACCGGGCACGGCATCCAGCTCTACGACCGGCCCGACTGCGCCCACCGGGTGGCCGACAACACCCTGAAACCCGGCAACGAGCAGGACGACGAGGTGCGCAGCTTCAAGGTGAGTTGAGCACGCCCCGGGCGGCCGGGTGGCCGGCGGCACTCTGCGGAGAGCCGCCGGCCACCGGGACGTCAGAACAGCCGCATGGCGGCCGCCTCCGCGGGCTCCTCCAGGTCGAGCAGGGTGCGCTTGCGGTCGATCCCGCCGGCGAAGCCGGTGAGCGAGCCGTTCGCCCCCACGACCCGGTGGCACGGGATGACGATGCTCACCGGGTTGTGCCCCACCGCCTGTCCCACGCGCTGCGCCATCAGCTTGTTCCCCAGCTGCTGCGCGATGGCTCCGTAGGTCGTCGTCCCGCCGTACGGGATCTGCGTGAGGATCCGCCACACCTGCTGGGAGAAGTCGTCACCACGCGGGTGCACCGGGACCTCGAAGTCGCGCCGCTCACCGGCGAGGTACTCCCGCATCTCGTCGGCGGTCCGGGCGATCACCGCGTCCTCGCGCTCGCCGACCCGCCCGCCGATCTGCTCGGCGGCCGGCGGGTACCGGTGCCCCTCGAAGTAGACCCCGGTCAGCGCCGCTCCGTCCGAGACCATCAGGAGCTCGCCCAGACCCGTGCTCACCATGGCGTGCTGGTACGTCACCACTGCCCTCCTCCACCTGGTCCCATTCTCCGCTCCCGGCGCCGGTGCGCGGCACGGTCCAGGATGCCACCTCGGGCCGAGGACGGCTGGCGGAAATCGGACACCATGGCCGGTACACGGGCGCCGGTTGGGCATCCGACGCCCGTCAGCTGTGCGGCGTGCGTCAGATGCAGGAGTTGAATGCCCTGTCGCCCCAGTTCGAGCCGTCCGCGTAGGCGTGCCACGAGCCGTAGCCCTGCACGCAGATGACCTGGGTGAAGGCCTGATAGGTCTGCGGGTTCTGGCTGTTGATGTCCACCCAGGGTGTGTCGACGGTCTGGCCGGCGGAGGCGGGCTGGGTGACCGAGGCCACGGTGCCGTTCGACGCGGTGAGGGCCACGGTGGCGTCGGCGAAGGGTAATGCGCTCCGGTACTGGCTGTCCCAGACGAAGTGCGCCTGGGCGGTGCCGTTGCAGGTGTTGTAGATCTGCTGGACCTGGCCGACGGGCCTGGTCCCGTCGATGGTGAGGATGCCGGGGTTGCCGACGTCGGTCAGGCCGCAGCTCGCCGCGGTGGCCTGGGCGGTGCCCGCGGTGGCGACGCCGAGCCCGGCAGTCAGGCACGCGGCAGCGGCGGCGGCCGCGAGGCGGCGCTTGAGAGTGCTCACGATGGTGTCCCCTACCGTTGGCTCACAGAGATTTTCACTGTGGCGCACGCCGCTGACGACACGCTGACTCCTTCCTGGTCCGGGCCACGAGCCCGGTCCTTCCCCGGCCGCCTCGGCTGCCGGCACCGGGGTCGCCGGCCATGGGGGTACCTACGCGTCGGTGCCGGCGCCCGGGTCGTGCTGGGCGGTCAGCGCGAGGGATGCCAGACGGCTTCGAGCCGGGTCGTCCCGTCCTCGCGGGTGACGGTCCGCCAGTGGGCCCGCATGGCCACCCGTTCGGTGGGCGTGCGCCGCGGCGCCCCCACGGCTTGGAGAACGGAGTTGTCGAGCGAGCCGGCGGCCAGCCGGTCCAGCATCAGCGAGAAGGTGGTGCGCAGGCCGTGGCCGCGGCGGCTCAGGTCGGGGGCCAGGGAATGGAACGCGGCGAAGACTGACACGCGGCTCACCTCCAGAACGGCCTGCGGACCTGCAGGTGGAGAAAGTCTGCGGCGTCCGGGCGGCGGGAGCGCCGCGATTGACGGCGCTCTGACGCGCTGCTGACGCATTGTGTATGTCGGCGGCGGGGGAGGCCCGATCGGTGCCCCGTGCGGTGCGGTAGCGTCTCGGGGGGCTCGGTGGCCCCGGTGGACGGAACCGGCGCTCGGCCGGGGTGCCGGTCGGGCGGAAGGTCAGGGGCACGTGGGCGGATGGCAGCGGGCGTTGAGCGCGGCGGGGATAACCGAGCCGGGGCTGCGCGCTGACTACGAACGGCAGCGCACGCGCGTCGCGGCGTACAAGCGGGAGGTCCCGCTCGCCCTGGGGCTGCTGATGCCGCCGTCGGTCGTCCCGCACCTGATAGCCGCCACCGCCTTCATCCACCACACCGACAACCTCCTCGACAGCGGTCCGCGAGAGAGCCGCAAGGCGGCGTACGTCCAGTGGGAGCAGGACGTCACCGACAGCCTGACCCGAGCCCACAGCGACGACCCCGAGCTGCGACCGCTGCTCAACACCGTCGCCGCGCACCCCGTCCTGCGCGAGTGCGTGCTGGACTTCCTCGCCGGGGCCGCCGCGGATCTCGACTTCGCGGGTTTCGCCACCGAGGCCGACTACCAGCACTATCTGGACGCCTACTCGCTGCCCGCGTTCATGGTCGTCGCCACCCTGCTCGGTCCGGACGGCGACCAGCAGGCCTACCGAGCCGCCTGCCGCCTCTTCATCGACGCCAGCCAGCGGCTCGACTTCGTCAGCGACCTCGCCGAGGACCTGGCGCAGGGCCGCCTGACCATCCCCGCGCAGAGACTGGAGCGGCACGGTGTCACCCGCGGTGATCTGGAGCAGGCCCGCGACCTGCCTGCCGTGCGGGAGCTGATCACCGGTCTGCTCGACGAGGTCGACCGCACGCTCGCCGAGAGCCGCGCCGTGGTCGGCCTCGTCCCGCCCGCCCATCGGCCCATGGTCCGGTGCATGATCGGCCTGGACGAGCTGACCGGCGCCGCCGCCCGCCGGGACATCCCCGCCCTGCTCCGGCGCTCCGCCGGCCCCGGCACGCTCGGCGCCGTGCGCCTGCTGGGCCGCGAGTACCTGCGGGCACGCCGGTCCTGAGCTCAACTGCCGCTGATCAGCGGCCCGTTGTCGCGCGGCGCCGGCGGCGGCACCGGCACCGGTGGCGGCCGGCGGGTCTTTGAGGATGGCCGAAAGCAGAGCGTTCCGATGCGGAGACGGGACTCATACTTCTTCTTGAGCAGTGACTCGCCTTACTGGGACAACTCCCCCTGGAAGGATCTGCCATGCCCGAGTCCACCGACTCCGCGAAGCTGAGCCCGCTGGAGATCTTCGAACGCTTCCGGGTGAACGTACTGGCCGGTGAAATCGGCCTCACCGAGGACCTCCTCGCCGAGGATGTCGTGATCGAACTCCCCCTGTCCCCGTCCGAGAGCCCGCGGCACTTCAACGACCGCGCGCAGTACACCGCCTTCACCACTTCCACGCGGGCCGCGCTGCCCGTGCGGTTCGATGAGTTCCGGACCATCGCCGTCCACCAGACCGCCGATCCGCAAGTGATCGTCGCTGAATACGAGTTGAGCGGAACCCTGACCACCACCGGCAAGAGCGAGACGGCTGCGTTCGTGGTCGTGCTGACGGCCCGCGGCGGCCAGGTGGTGCACTGGCGCGAGTACCAGGACGTGTCGGCCCTGGTCCGTGCGCTCGGCCCGCAGGAGCAGTGACCAGCACCACACGGTGTGACCATCGCAACAGCAGCGCCGGCCCGCGTGAATCGACGCGGGCCGACGCTGTTGCCGCGCGGGGCCCCTGGGCCCCCGGCTATGCGGGGTTGCTGCCGGCGGTGGGCAGCCAGGCGCGGTAGCGGCGCAGGGCCTTTCGCTGCCCGAGCTGTTCCGAGAGCAGGGCGAAGGCCGGGTGGGTGCCGGGGGCGGGATTGCTGCCGCGGGCGAGGCGGCGCAACTGGTGGCGGACCTGTGCCATGCCGGCGGCGGAGGCGAGGGCCTTGTCGGACCAGGTCACCGGGCGCAGCTGCCGGTCGGCCTCGCGGTCGGCCGCCCAGCGGTGGGGCAGGTCGGGGGTGACGGCGAGGGCGGTGCCCAGGCCGACGACCGCGACGCCGCTGGCGAGGACCCGCTCGGCGGTGGCGCGCCGGGTGATGCCGCCGGTGAGCATCAGCGGCAGGGGGCTGGTGCGCACCAGGTCGGCCGCCAGGTCGAGGAAGTAGGCCTCGCGTGAGCTGGAGCTGGAGCCGGAGCCGGAGCTGGAGCGCGAGTCCGAGCCGGAGCGCGAGGGGGAGTGGGCCTCGGCGGGGCGGCCGGTCATGGCGGGGCTCTCGTAGCTGCCGCCGGACAGTTCGACCAGGTCGACGCCGAGCGGCGCGAGCATCGCGATCACCTGCCGGGCGTCGTCGGCGTCGAAGCCGCCGCGTTGGAAGTCGGCGGAGTTGAGCTTCACCGCGACCGCGAAGGACGGCGAGACGGCGGCCCGAACGGCGCGCACGACGTCCAGCAGCATCCGGGCCCGGTTCTCCAGCGATCCGCCCCACGCGTCGGTGCGCCGGTTGACCAGGGGGGAGAGGAACTGTGAGAGCAGGTAGCCGTGGGCGGCGTGGACCTCCACTCCGTCGAACCCGGCCTGTTCGGCGCGCGCGGCCGTGACCGCGAACCGGGCGACCGTCGCCTCGATCTGCTCGGCGGTCATGGCGACGGGGCGGCCGAAGCGACCGCTGTGCCGCCCCAGGTCGACGCCCACCGCGGACGGACCCCACACCACGCCCGGCATGCCGGCCTGCACCTGACGGCCCGGGTGGTTGATCTGCATCCACACCGCCCCGCCGCCCGACTTGGCGGCCCTGGCCCACTCGGCGAACGGCGCCAGCGGCGCGGCGTCGTCGAGCACGACGCCGCCGGGGCCGGTCAGGGCCTCGGCGTGGACCATGACGTTCCCAGTGATCAGCAGGCCGGTGCCGCCCGCGGCCCAGCGCCGGTACAGGGCCGCCAGCCGCCCATCGGGCAGCTGGCCGTCGCCGGCCATGTTCTCCTCCATGGCCGCCTTCGCGATCCGGTTGCCCAGTTCCGCCCCTGAGCTCAGGCGCAGTGGCGAGAACAGTTCGCCCGTCATGTGGGCCTCCCATGCATCGACTAGAATGTGTACACCACACACATTAGGGCAGCGGTGTATGCACTGCAAACATCGGAGAGGGTGGCCCATGCCACAGCAGACCGGCTCGTACCACCACGGCGACCTGCGCGCCGCCTGCCTGCGCGCCGCGCGCGAACTGCTGGAGGAGGACGGCAGCGCCGCGCTGTCCCTGCGCGCCGTCGCCCGACGGGCCGGCGTCTCGGCGACCGCCCCCTACCGCCACTACGCGGACCGTGACGCCCTCGTCTCCGCCGTCGCCGCGCAGGGCTACCGCGAACTCGCCGAACAGCTGGTCGCGGCGCACCCCTCGTCCCGGACGCCCGACCGCCTGGCCGCGATCGCCGTCGCCTACGTCCGCTTCGCACTGGAGCGCCCCGCGCTGTTCAGGGTGATGTTCGCGGAGCCCTGCGACCCGGCCGACGAGGAGCGGGTGGCGGCGACCGCGGCCATGTGGGACTACGTCCGCGCGGTCGTCCGCGAGGCCTTCCCCGGGGCCGATCCGGAGGCGATGTCGACCGCGGTGTGGGCGCTCGTCCACGGCCTGGCCTTCCTGCACCTCGACGGCAAGCTCGACACCTCCGCCCCCGAGGTGGTCGCGGACCAGGTCCGCGCAGCCGTCCACGCGCTGCTCACCGCCGCCCCGGCAGCAGCCCACCTGCCGGCCGGGGAGCGGTAGGCGCACCGTCCCGGGGCAACCGAGGACGGTGGGCCCGAAGCCGTCGTCGTGCGCCGCCGCCGCGGGCCTGACGCTCCTCAGCTGACGAACTCCTCGTCGCCGTAGCGCAGCTCGGCCTTGTTCCAGTCGACGCCGAGTTCGGCCGTGAACTTCTGGGCCGACGGCAGGTCGGCGAGCGGGGCGATGAGGATGAGCCGGCCGTCCAGGGTGACCGAGCCGCCGCCGAGTTCGTCGCGGGCCTCGGGGTCGGCGAGGAGCGTGTCGTGAAGGCGGGTCCGGTTGACGCCGGGCACCTGGATCTCGACCGCGTCGGCCTCCGACGAGGCCTGCGGCAGACAGCGGAAGGTGAGCACCGACTCCTGGTGGTACTGCTTGGCGATGACGCCCGCGATGTGGTGCAGCCCGTCGCGGCCGACCTTGTTGACGTCGAACTCGCGTGAGCGCTCGTAGCTGGCCTGCTTCAGGTCACCGGACCAGAAGACGCCGTCCAGGAGCTTCGAGGCGCCGGGCCGCGCGCCATGGGCCTGGATGATCGCTCGCACCACATGGTCGAAGCGCGTCAGACGGGTCTTGAGCCGGGGGTCGGCCGGATCCGTGATGATCGCGGTGTTGTTGCTCGCGAAGATCTCCGCGGTCGGGCAGCCGGCTGCCGCCGGGCTCGCCTGCGCGATCCCCGTGCCCGTAACTCCCAGCGTCAGGGCGGCGACTGCGACCAGGATGTGCGACCGTCGCCGCGCGGTGATGACATTCCTCATGGCGTGAGGAACGAGCGTCGGCGCAGTTCGTTGCGCCCGTGCCAACGGTGGCGTTCCGGCCGCGGGCGCGGCTTCCAGGTGGCGGCCCTCCAGTGGCTGAGGCAGGGTGATAAACGCTCACTGTCACTCAATGTGAGCATCCATCACTTCGGGTGCGGCCCCGGTG
The DNA here is from genome assembly GCF_042957465.1 of Kitasatospora sp. NPDC008050. Classification (NCBI taxonomy): domain Bacteria; kingdom Bacillati; phylum Actinomycetota; class Actinomycetes; order Kitasatosporales; family Streptomycetaceae; genus Kitasatospora; species Kitasatospora sp. NPDC008050. The sequence goes on along the minus strand of NZ_JBIBIJ010000013.1, from coordinate 18,586 downwards.
CCACCTGTCGAAGGAGAAGATCGTGAACGCTCGTAGGGCAGCCCGCGTGGCTGTGGCCGCCGCGGTGATGGGTCTGGGGGTGCTGGCGGCTCCGACCACCTCGGCCCTCACCCCGGCGGGCGGTGGCGGCGGCGATGACCACTGCAGGCGTGCCGATGACCACACCGGCTGCCGCGGCCCGCAGGGGCCCACGGGCCCGACCGGTCCGCAGGGGCCTGCTGGCACGGCCGGCTCGCTCGGCTCGCCGGGGCACACCGGCCCGACCGGCCCGACCGGTCCGCTGGGGCCCACTGGCCCGCAGGGCCTCGCCGGCACGCCTGGCACCGCCGGTTCGCCCGGCACTCCAGGGCACACGGGTCCGACCGGTCCGACCGGTTCGCTGGGGCCCACCGGTCCGCAGGGCCTCGCCGGCACGCCTGGCACCGCCGGTTCGCCCGGCACTCCAGGGCACACGGGTCCGACCGGTCCGACCGGTTCGCTGGGGCCCACC
>NZ_JBIBIJ010000013.1:0-17997 GCF_042957465.1 Kitasatospora sp. NPDC008050 | reverse complement strand
CGGTCCGCAGGGGTCGGTGGGCCCCAGCGGGACGGACGGTGCGCCGGGGCACACCGGCCCGACCGGCCCGCAGGGTCCCACGGGTCCGTCCGGAGTGGTGAAGGCCCCCATCACGGTGCTCAGCGCCTTCACTACGGTCCCTCCCGGCGGTAACGGGTACGCCATCGCAGGGTGTCCGACCGGGACGGTGCTCATCGGCGGCGGCTTCCAGTTCCGGAGTACCAGCTCCAGCGGTCTCTCCGTGGTGACGTCCCATGCGGTTCAAGGGACCTGGATCGTCTCGATGAACAACACGTCGACCGAGGCACGCATCTTCCAGTCCCAGGCGATCTGCCTGCCGACCGGCTAGCCGGTCCATCCCGAGCCCTACCGTGGGCGGCGCCGTCCTCAGCCCGTCGCCGCCGCCCGGTACGGGCGGAAGAACGTGCGCAGTTCCTCCGCGTACAGCTCGGGTTCCTCGAACGCTGCGAAGTGCCCGCCGCGTGCGGGCTCGTTCAGGTGCACGAGGTTCGTCGTGCGCTCGAGCCACGCCCGCGGCGGGCGGACGACGTCGCCGTGGAAGAGCGAGAAACCGGACGGCACCTCCACCCGGCGGGCCAGCTGCTCGGGCGGGATCGCGGCGTTCGCGTGGTACATGCGCATCGACGAGCCGATCGTCCCCGTGAGCCAGTAGAGCGTGACGTTCGTCAGGATCTCGTCCTTGCTGAAGCTCCGTTCGATGTCACCGTCGCAGTCACTCCACGCCTGGAGCTTCTCGACGATCCACGCGGCGAGCCCGGCCGGCGAGTCGGTGAGCCCGACGGCGGCGGTCTGCGGCTTCGTGCGGTGCATGGCAGCGTAGGCGCCCTCGCCCGCACCCCAGGCCGCGACCTCCGCGAACCAGGCGCGCTCCTCGGGCGCGAGATCGGCCGGGTCGCCGCTGAAGACGGGCAGGCCCCCGTCCGTGCGGTGGACGGCCACGACCCGGTCGGGGTGGTCGAGCGCCAGGTAGCGGCTCACATGGCTGCCGATGTCCCCGCCCGCGGCACCGAACCGCGGGTGGCCGAGGACGTCTATGAGCTCGGCCCACAGGCGGGCGACGGCGATGGAGTCGAGCGGCGGGCCGGTGGGGCGGTCGGAGTACCCGAAGCCCGGCACGTCGGGCACGACTACGTCGAACGCGTCGGCAGGGTCGGCGCCGTGCGAGCCGGGATCGGTCAGCAGCGGGATGGCCTTCGAGTAGCGCCAGAACGAGTCCGGCCAACCGTGGCTGAGGACCAGCGGCAGGACCGGGCCGGTGGGCGCGACCGCCCGGGCGTGCACGAAGTGGATCCCGAGCCCGCCGCCGAGCCGGGCGCGGAAGCGGGGCAGCCTGGCAAGCGCCTTCTCCTGCGCCGACCAGTCGAACCCGTCCGCCCAGTAGGCGACGAGCTCGCGAAGGTAGGCGATGTCGGTCCCGAGCGACCACCCGGCGTCCTCGGGCGCATCCGGCCAGCGTGTCGCGCGCAGCCGTGCGCGAAGGTCTTCGAGCGCTGCGGGCGCGGTCTGCGGGGTGAACGGCTCCAGGCGAGGCGATGCGTCCGGCATGGCACACATGCTAGTGCCGGGCGGCGTGATGGCCGGCTCATGGAGGGCGCGGCGGGCAGGAGTTGGCCGAACGCGTTTGGGTGACCGCGGCCGCGCTCGTTGACCGCATCCGACCACTGACCCTCAGCGGGGCCGGTGGGCGATGACGGCGAACATCGTCACCGACAGGTGGAAGGCGCCCTGTTCGGCGGCGGCCGTGAGGTCGGTGTGGAGCCGGTCGCGCTGTTCCTCGGTGATCAGGTTCCGCCCGAGGGCCGCCGTGCCGAGCCCGCGGACGATGGGCCAGCTGACGGTGTGGGGGTCGTGCAGGAGGACGTCGGAGCCGAGCTCGTCGACGGTCAGCCCCGCCTCGGCCAGCCAGCCCGCCAGGCGGCGTCCGGCATCGGGGGTGGCGGCGGTGGCCTGGGTGACGGCGGCCAGCGCGGGGCGGATCTCCGGGGCGGCGGGGTGGAGGATGAAGGTGGCCCAGTCGGTGTCGAGCAGGGCGACCCGGCCGCCCGGGCGCAGTACCCGGGCGAACTCGGCGACGGCCCGCGCCGGATCGGTGAGGTGCTGCAGGACGCGCTCGCACCAGACCACGTCCAGGTCGGCGTCGGGCAGCGGCAGCGCGAGCGCGTCGCCGTCCAGGAACCGGGCCGGGCTGTCGGCGTCGGCGGCGCGCTGCTCGGCGAGGGCGCGCAGGCCGGGGTTCGGTTCGAGGCCGATCGCGGCGCCGCCGGGGGCGAGCGCCGCAGCGAGGACCCGGGTCTCCGAGCCGGTGCCGGAGCCCACGTCCAGTGCCCGCTCCCCGGGGCGCGCGGCGAGGCGCGTGTGCGCCCATTCGCGCAGTCGGCGCACGCCGGGGTTGGCGGCCTGGGCGTCCAGCGCGGCGACCAGCCGGTCGGTGACCGCGGGGTCGGTGTTGGCCGCGTGGAAGGCCGAGGTGGGGCGCGGGTCGGGCATGGCGCTCACTATAGGCGGGGCCTCGGCTCGCCGGTGGTGAACCCTCCCGGCGGGCCTCGCAGTTCATCCACGCTCCTGCCACCGTCAGCCCGTTCAGCCCGTTCAGCCCGTTCAGCCCGTTCAGCCCGTTCAGCCGGTTGCGGTGCCGGCGGCCGCAGGCGGGACGGGGAGGGGGTTCGCCGCGCAGCTGGTGTCGTGGGCGGGGGCCGTGCCGGTCAGCAGGTAGCGGTCGACGATGGCGTCCACGCAGGCGTTGTGGTTCTGGTACTGCACGTGGTCACCGCCGCCGGTGACCGTGACCAAGCGGGAGCCCCGCAGCTGCTGGTGGGCCTGTACCGCGCCCTCGTAGGCGGTGGCCGGATCGTGGACCGAGTTCAGCATCAGGACGGTCGGCAGCCCGGCTCCGGTGACCTTGATGTGCGGGGCCGGCGCGACGGGCCAGTCGGCGCACACCGTGGCGAAGGCCAGCTCCCGGGCGCCCATCAACGGGTAGGCCGCGGCGTCCTGTCCGCTGCGCCGCACCCAGTAGCGCTCGCTGCGGGTCCAGGGGGTGTCGTTGCAGGTGACGGCGAAGAACTCGGCGGTGAAGCCCGGGCTGAGATAGGAGAGGAAGACCTGGGAGACCGTCTGCCGCTCGGCGGGGGTGGCGTCGGCCCAGTGCTCCAGGGCCGCCAGCGCGGTCGCGAGCGGCTCGAAGCCCTGGCCGGCGTTGTACATCGCCAGGATCGCGCCGTTGTCGAGCTGATTGGGTGCGATCACCGCCGATCCGATGGTCACCGGATGATCCGTCAGTGACTGGCGCAGCCGTTCCCAGGTGGCCTTCGCCTCGGCCGTGGTCGCGCCCAGGTGGTAGACGGAGTCGTACTGCGCGACCCAGGGCAGGAAGTCCTGCTCGAACCGGCGCTGGAAACTCATCGGCTCCCAGGCCAGGTCGGTCTGCCAGCTGCTGGTGAACTCGATGTTGCTGTCGAGCACCACCCGTTCGACCCGCTGCGGGAACTCGGTCGCGTAGTAGGCGCCGATCATGGTGGCGTAGGACGGGCCGTAGTAGGAGATCTTCGGTGCGCCGAGCAGGGACCGGAACAGGTCCATGTCGTGGACCGTCTGATCGGTGTTCAGATAGGGCAGCAGGTCACCGGTCTGCTGGAGGCACCCGGTGGCCAGCTGCCGCGAGCGGTCCAGCACCCCTTGGACCGCCGCCGGGCTGCGGTCACGGAAGTCGCCCGCGAAGAAGTCCTGGAACTCGGCGTCGCTCTGACACCGCGCCGGTGTGCTCTGCCCCACCCCGCGCTGGTCGAAGCCGACCACGTCGTACGCCGCCGCCACCGCGCCCGAGTACCGGACGAACTGTGCGGGCCTGGTCAGCCCGCTTCCCCCCGGTCCGCCGGCCGCCATCATCAGCACCCCGCGCCGCTGGGCGGGATCGGTGGCCTGATGGCGCGACACCTCCACGGTGATGTCCCGGCCGCCGTCCGGATGGTGCCAGTCCATCGGAACGGTCATCGCCGCACACTCCAGCGAGGGCGCCTGCGCACACGGCTGCCAGGCCAACTGCTGCTCGGCATACCGCGCGGGCACCGGCGCCGCCGCTCGAACCGGCGCCGGCGCCGCGGCCGCGGCGGGGCCCACGCCGGCAAGAGCGAGCACCACGGCGCCCGTCACCGCCAACCCGGTGGACCGCGACGTCCTTCGATCGAACACGTTTCCTCCTGGACGAACAGCACCTGACGGCCCCGGCCGAACCGCGACCCGCAGGGATCCTCGCACGCTGGGACGATCACGAACCACTGGGCCAACCCCCGTCTCTGAGGTGTAGTCAGCACCACCCCCCGGTCCCTGCTGTGCGTGCTGCGCCGGGTCAGCGGCGGGCTTCGGCGGCGGCCTTGAGGTCGGCCAGCCAGGCGTCGAGACCGGGGTAGAGGTACTTGGCGGCGGTGGCCGGGTCGGCGTCGATCTGACGGCCGGTCCAGCTCTCCTCGGTGCGGACCAGGACACCGCCCCGCACCTTGGCGAAGTTCCAGACGTGGACGCCTCGGTCGATGCGCAGCCCTTCACCGATGGCGGGCCCGGTCCAGCGGATGCACCGGTCGGGCCTGATCTGCTGCACGGTGGAGGTGATGACCAGGGTGGTGGCGGGGGTGGTGGCCGTGGCCGGCGCGGGTGTGGTCCACCGGAACTGCGAGCCCTTCCGCAGCGGGCCCGGGTCCAGCCTGTTCATGCTGGTGACGGCGGTCTGCCAGGACGGCCACCCGGCCACGTCGGTGTGCAGGTTCCAGACGGTGCTCAGCGGCGCCTTGATGAAGGTCTCGGCCTGGTAGTGGAGTTGGGCGGCGGGGTCGATGCCCTGGCCCAGGCAGGTCAGCGGCTGTGGCGCACCGGCGACGTGGCCGGTGGCGGCCTGCGCCGGTGCAGGGGTGGCGGTGGCGCCCAGCAGCCCGGCGGCGGCCAGCGGGATCGCCAGCAGCGCACGGCGCAGCCGGGCCCGGCTGCGGGGGGACCGTGCGGCGCTGGTCGGGGTCGGGCCCGGGGTCGGGCTCGGGGCCTGCGGCTTGGGCGAGGTGGGCGGGTTGGTGGTGACCACGTTCTTCTCCTCGTTCGGTGACCGGTCCGGCAATCGCGGGTTATCGTCTCTCGCTACTGCTAGACCATATAACCAAGCGATTCTGATGGGCAATAGGAAAAGTGAGAGGCTCTAACGTTCGCCTCGCCTCATGCTCGCCGGCCACCTGGGCGGCAGCCGCCGCACCCTCCCCCTCAACCGTTCCGGGCGCCTCCGACGTCCAGCTCGACGGGGGTTCGGTCAGCGTGGCGAGCTGGCAGTGCGGCCGATCGCCGTGGACCATGATCGCCCCGAAAGGTCGCCGGGCCTGCGGGCGTAGCAGAACAGGTGCTCCTCGTCCTCGCCCAGCTCGCTGTTCGGCACGAACACCGTCGTCGCGTGGTGGAGCACCTCGAAGCCGTACGTGTCGAGGCGGCGGCGGTACTGCTCGGCGGTGTAGCTGGTGACGCGGATCGGCTGCCCCAGCCACACCATCTCCAGATCGACCAGGTCGCCCGGCACGGTGCACATGACGAAGTAGCCGCCGGGGGCCAGCCAGCCGAAGATCCGCTCCAGCGTGGCGTCCAGGTCGGCGCGGGGCATCTGCAGCAGGGGGAAGAACGCACACACCGCGTCCAGGGCGCCCTGCGGCGCGTCGAAGGACCGCACGTCCTGCAACTCGAAGCGCGCGCCCGGCACCTGTTGCCGGGCGAGATCGACCATGGTCGCCGACACGTCGATCCCGGTCACCTCGAACCCGGCGTCGACCAGCCGCTGCGCGACCGGTCGTCCGGTGCCCGAGCCGATGTCCAGCACCCGGGCGCCCACGGGCAGCCGGCCGGCCAGCCACTCCAACGCCGCCAGCTGCTCGGGCAGATGACCGTAGGCCTTCTCGTAGTCCAGCCCCAGTGCATCGAAGGGTGCGGCAGCGTCCGCCGTGCCCAGATCCGCCATGTCCGCGTTCCTTAGCTGTTACCTGCTGGAGCTGTTGCCTGCCGACGTGCGACGTCAGCATGGCAAAGCACCGGCCCCTGACGGCCCGTCGGACGGCGCGATCATCACCCGTACGGCCCTGGCAGTCACCCGCCCGGCCGCGAGCGGGGGAGGGCGGCCGGGTCCCGAGGCGCCGGGGCGGGGGGCGAGCGACGGCGTCGGCTCCGTCCCGGGCAGCTTCGGTGGAACCGGTGGACGGGTGCGTGGTGTCCTTCGAGCTGACGGGAGTGGGCAGACAAGGGGGCGGCATGCGCTTCGGGCATCCGAGCGACCAGCAGTTGCGGGCGATCTTCCATCATGAGCTGGAGGAGGTGCTGGCCGGACGGGGGCCTCGCACCTGTACCGGGCTCGACGACGACACCTCCCAGGCACTGTGGGCGATCTCCGAGGCCGAGGCGGGCGATCGGGAGGCGCTGGCGGCGGCGGCCTACCGCGCCTTCGCCGGGCAGTTGGACGGGAGCAACGCCGCCCGCTGGCACGCGGACCTGGAGAGCTGGTTCGAGGAGCGCGAGCAGCGGCGGCGCATGACCTGACCACGCCACCTGAGCCGCCCCGGTCTCGGGGCGGCCGGGCGGTGCGCGGCGGCGCTCACTCGCCGCGCAGCTCCTCGATGACCGGAGCGAAGGACTCCATGGCGGGCTCCAGCACGGAGATGTAGGTGAATCCGTACCGCTCCCGCTGCGCGCGCAGCTGGTCGGCCATCTGCCGGACCGTGCCGAAGAGGAGGGTCGGCAGGTCGAGCGCCTCCTCCTCGGTGAGGTGCGGGAGTTTGGCGAGGGACGGCTGCAGGGCGGCCCGGCGGTCGTTGGTGACCATGACCATGTAGATCAGGAGGTTCAGTTCGGCCGGCTCGGCGCGGTCGGCGGCGAAGCCCTGGTACGCGGCGACGCGTTCCGCCAGCTGCGCGGCGGTGAGCATGGTCGCCTGGCCGTCCGTGTCCGAGCGTCCCCCCGAGAAAGCGGCGATCTCGGCGTGCTGGGCGGTCAGTTTCAGGACGCGGTCGCCGTTGCCGCCGACCAGGAGCGGCGGGCGAGGCCGCTGCAGTGGCTGCGGCGTGAAGTCGTCCGAGGCGTACAGGCGGTCCAACTCCGTGATCGTGCGCTGGAGATGGGTCACGCGCTCGCCCGGCGTGCCGAAGGGCAGGCCCGCCGCATCGTGCTCCGCCCTCATGTAGCCGGTGCCGAGCCCCAGTTCGAGCCGGCCGCCGGTGAGCTGGTCCGTGGTGGCGACCTCGCGGGCGAGCAGCGTCGGGTTCCAGAAGCCCGAGTCGAGCACCAGCGTGCCGAGCCGGGGCCGCTCGGTGGCCTCGGCCGCGGCGACCAGGGCGGGGAACGGCGCGGGCATGCCCAGGTGGTCGGGGACCAGGATCACGTCGTAGCCGAGCGTCTCGGCCATGCGGCACTTCTTGCGCCACTGGTCACTTGCCGCCGGGGTGATCAGATTGACGCCGAAACGGAACGGGCGGGCCATGAACGCTCCTCATCTGTGGACAAGTTGGCGGCGCCAGCCGCCAATCGGCCGACGCTGCCTGCCAGTCCATCATCCGTACGCGATCCGCGCCAGTGGGTCGACGGTGATCAGCGCAGCCAGGGCTGGTGGTTCGCACGGACGATGGCAAAGGCCGATGAGTGAAGCGATGCAGCTGACCAACATCGTGCGCGACATCCGGCAGGACTATGCGCTCGGCCGCGTCCATCTTCCGGAAGAGGACCTCTCGGCCTGCGGGCTGAAGCGCGAGGACCTGGGCGGCGCCCGGGTGACGCCGCGGATGAGGGCAGCGGTGCGGATACAGGTGCAGCGCGCGCGCCTCTTGCTGTCGGCGGCGTTGCGGCGCGCGACTGGTGACAGCACGGGGGGAGGACGGCGGCTGTCGGGCTCGCGGCGCCTCGTGATCTGGTGCTTCGGGCCTGCCTGACTCGGTCGCCTCAGGGCCGCGGGCAGGGCATTCCCTGTGACCGGGGTAGGTGTCGCTGTGTGCAGTGAGTGCGGGGCGGGGCGGTGGTGGCTCACCGGTGGAGGCGGCCGGGGCAGCGGGCCATCCACGGGTGGTCGGTGCGGGCGGGCCTGGCGATGCCGAAGTGTTCCAAGGCGGTGCCGGGCGCGTCGAGGGTGTATGTGCGTACCCGGGGCAGGACCTGAAGGAGGGACACCGCCCGGGGCCGGCAGAGCCGGCGCAGCCATTGGGCCCGGGCCTTGAGGCCGAACGCGCAGAGCCGCCCGAGCACCACGGGTGTCGAGGGCGTCGAGGGCCCTGTCCGTGCCAGGCCCATTGTCGGTTGCGCCCGCGGTATGACCGATCGGTTTGCGGGGGTCTGCGGCTGGGTGGCGCCCGGTTCCTCGGGCCGTTCCTGCCGGTGCGCTCCTGCGGTCGGCGCAGGTGTCCCGGGCGGTGTCCTGGGCGGTGTTCTGGGCGGTGTCCGTGGGTGCGGCTAGCGTAGGCGCGGGTGGGGTGCTGCGCCGATACCAGGGGGAACGATGGAGAGTCTGCCGGACCATGGCCTGAGGGTGCGTCGCGGGTCGCTGGTGATGATCGTCCTGGGGGTGATGCTGTTCGTCCTCAGTGTGGTCTACCTGGTACCGCACGACATGGGTGTGACCGCGGTCCTGCGCAGTCGCGGCGTCCATACCCGGGCGGTTGTCACCGAGTGCACCCCGGTGGGCGGGCCGCAGGACAATCCCGCGGGAAACTGCGACTGCCGGGTGCGGTTCGCAACGTCCGACGGGACGTCCGTGGAGACCCGACTGGCCTATGTCACCGGGACCGTCCAGGTCCGTGACACGGTGACGGTGGTGTACGACCCCCGGCACGCTGACACCGCCGCCCTCGAGTCGAGCATCGGCCTGTGGGACTCGCTGGTCCGCAACACGCTCGACGTGGTCGCCCTGATCGCGTCGGTCGGCATGATGCTGATGGGTTTCGCGGTCCGCCTCGCCTACGGCTGGGTCACCCGGGCACAGCCACGGCCGGGGCCGCAGCGGCCCCGGGACTGACCCGGTCTGGGTGCTGCATGCGAAGGTCTACCCGGCGAAGGCTCGGACAGCGTGACCTGATGGCGGGGTGTGCTGCGGGTCCGGTCCCGGACGCGTTGGTGTCCGGGACCGGTGGGTGATGGTGGGTCAGCCGGGGATGAGGCCGTCGTCGGTGAGCATCTCGCGGACCTCGTCGAGGGAGGCGTCCGGCGCGGGGAGGATCAGTTCGGAGGGTTCCAGGGAGTCCTCGGGCAGGGGCTCACCCAGGCGGCGGACTGCATCCAGGAGCTCTCCCAGGCTCCGCCGGAAGCCCTCTTCGTCGCCGGCCTCCATCTCTGCCAGCAGTTCGTCGTCGAGCTTGTTCAGCTCGGTGAAGTGCGAGTCGGCCAGCTTCACTTGGCCTTCGCCCATGATGCGAACGATCACGTGGTCTCCCGTTCCTGGGTGGTGTTCCGGCCCCGACAGTCGGAGCGGTGACCCCATCCCATCGGTCTTTCGTGTGGGGGTGCTGGCATGTTCGCGCGGGGCGGATGCTCACCACCCAGACGAGTGACGTGTGACCTGTTGGTGATGTGGGGCGTGTTTTGGCTCTGGGTGCCGTGTTGTCTGGACCTGTTGTTGGGTTGGTCGGGGCGTGGGATCGGGTGGTGATCGGGCCGGCGTTGGCGACTTTGTGTGGTGGTGGTGGGTTCGGTGTTCGGGTTCGGGTGGGTGCGGCTTGGTGACCGTCGCCGCCTGAGGCGCTTCCTGGGGGGTGCCTCCGGCGCCGTCCCGGTCGAGGTGGCCGGGTGGCGCCTCGGTCCTGTGCCGAGCGCCAGGGTGGCCTGCTGGCCGCCGTCCGGGTCGGTGCCGCCGGTCTCGTTGGCTCACCGTCGCTGCGCTGCCGCTGCTGCGCTCTGGCTGCCGGCCGTTGGCGTTGCGCACCGACCGGTGGGGTCAGACATGTTCCTGTTCGCTCGTCTCCTCGATGGCTGCGGCTCGGGCGCGGCGGCGGCCCAGCAAGGTGCATCCCACGGTCACCAGGCCGATAGCGATGACCCTGGCGGCCTGGTAGTAGCCGGAGGTCAGTTCCTGCGGGGTGCCGGGCAGCCTGAAAGAGACCCATGCTGCCGCGACTCCTCCGAAGACGATCAGTGCGATGGCCCCCCACGTCCCGAGCTCCGCCCACCAGGGCCCCGGGACATGGCCTCGCTCGTTGGTCTGCTCAACGTCCTTGTCGGCCATGGTCTGTTCTCCTGGGGGTGTGGCGGGGGTCGAGGGGGAGGACGCGGACCCGGCGCGGATGGTTCACCGGACCAGACGTTCCCTGCTGGAGCCGACATCCTGTCAGCCGGCGAAATCCCCCTCGCCCACCGTCTGCCCGCTACTGCGCCTTGGCTGGCCGCCGGCGTCGCCACCGCCGCGCTCGCCATCGTGTGCGTGAACGCCGGCGTCGTCACCTCCGATGGTCTCGACCTGGCGTCCCTCATGGCGGCTGCCGCGGCCTGGGCCGTTTCGGGTGGGGTGTGGTGGTGTTGTTGGGGGCGGGTGAGGAGCGCGGGGGAGGGGATAATTCTCACGGTACGTGGGGCCGCACCGTGCGCGACGCAGTGCCCCGCGGCCGACTGTATGTCGTCCTTGGCTTCGGGCACGCAGTCGCTCTTGTGAATTCGCCTGCTGTAGTTGAGGGTTGAATAGGGGTTCCCCAATGGCCGCCAGGACCGCAAAAGTTGTCCGGAACTACTCCGACGGCACCGGTCTCGATGCCTGCGAGGGTGAGCAGGTGCGGACCCTGTTGCTCCGGTGACTCCGGTGGGGGTTCCCAGGTGTGGGTCTTCAACGAGGTCGACTCCTTTGGGAATGGCGTCGGCGTGTACACCATCAGCAGCACTGCTTTCCCGGGCAGGTACCTCCAGCGTGCGGCACCGGCGCCTGGTCCGCGACTACGAGCACCGCCCCTCCTCCTCGGCCTCCCGTGTCTACTGGGCCATGACCCAGGTCATGGCCCGTCGCCTCACCTGCGCGAACACGTCCACCTGGCGCGGCCCGCAGGCAGTGAGCGCGTGAGCGTCCAACCCCTTCTCGATGCACTCGACCTGCAAGAGGACGCCGCGCAGGCCCTGGCCGACGACCTCCGCGCGCAGATCGAGGAATTGCAGGGCCGACTGCGGGAGGCCGAGACCCAGCTCGAACACCCCGCGATCACCCGCAGGACCGTCAACGCCCTCGCCGACCGCCTCCCGGCTCTGCCCGCCCCACCCGAGCACCCGGACCACCCCCGCATCCTCGCCGTCTTCAATCCACCGGCAGGGTGCGCCTCAGCGTCGTGTTGATCGGCTGTTGATCTCCGGGCGGTTGGCTGTCGATCGCTTGCCCGGCCGACGACTTCGAACGGCGGGCGGTGTTGTCCCACCCGACTGGTGCCGGTTCCTGTCTCAGGTCTCATCGGCATCGCAACGCAAGGAATTCCGCATGATCAAGAGCACGGCCCTTCGCCGCACGCTCGTTACCGTCCTCACCGCGACGGCGCTCGGCGCGACGGGTCTGTTGACCGCCGGCACCGCTGAAGCGGTCGACGGGAGTCAGATCGTGAACGGGGGATCCGGCAAGTGCCTGGACGTCCGTAACGGCGGTACCGCGGACGGCACTCCCGTTCAGCTCTACACCTGCAACGGCACTGCCTCGCAGCGCTGGGTAATCTTCACCAGCCCCGACGGCAGCTACGACAGGCTGTACAACCGGCAGTCCAAGAAGTGTCTGGACGTCTCCAACTCCGGGACCAGCCTGGGCACGCCGGTGCAGATCTGGACCTGCAACGGCAGCGGCGCCCAGACCTGGGGATTCACCACCCGCGGCTTGCTCAACCTGAACTCCAACCAGGTGCTGGACGTCCCTCTCAGCAATTTCAGCGACGGGCAGAGCCTCCAGATCTGGGAGTGGAACGGCTCCGGGGGCCAGCAGTGGTCGGGCGGTGAGCAGCAGCCCGAGACCCCGGCCGGCTGCACGCCCGGCTCCCTCATACGTGGCTGCATCGAGCGGTAACCACGGTGGCCGGTGCGGCACTGCGCCGTGGCGGCGCTGCACCGGCCCGTTGTTCACCTCCGCTGCGCGGCCGGCTTCAGCTCCTGAGCCGTGGATGCGCCGACCGCCCGGTCGGCCGTCACCCTCGTCGGGGATGCCGGCGTTGACGTCGATCCCGCCCGGCGCGTCAATGGTGTACTTCCACTGGCGGACGATCTGGTGGTCGGGGTCGTTGGTGGTGCCGGTGAACGGGCTTCGGTACCGCTCGTCCCTCACGTAGGTCGCCAGGTCGCCAGGTCGCCAGGTCGTGGGGGAGGGCGGCGGGCGCTTGGCGGGTGGCGAGGTGCCGCTCACGGGCACTGGCCTGGCCGGTGCGGACCCTGAACAGGAGGTCGTCGAGGGCCTGCGCGAGGTCGGCCTCATGCTGCTCGCGGCTGCTGCGGCGCTCCACGGCTGTCTTCAGGTGCTGCCACAGGTCATCCCCCCACGACGTCCCTCTGACCTGGCCTCACCAACCCACGCCCGCAACGGCACCGCGCTGGTGCTGTTCGCCGAAAAGAAGCGCAGGTCACCGGCCTTGGCGGGGTCAGCGGTGGCTCGTCCGCAGAGGGAGGACGTCTCTCATGGTCCGGGCGCCGCCGCGGTGGTTGATGGCCTCACCCGGTGCCGGGTTGAAGCGCAGGACCGGACCGCGTTGCCCCTTTGGCGCGTGTCTCTCGGTCGCACCCCGGGACGACCGGGAGCAAGCGGGGCCCGGGGCCGGGCTCTGGTGCCGGGCGCCGTGCGGCCCGGGGCTGCCCCGAGGGCCAGCGGCACTCTGGTTCGCGTTGAACGCCCCTGCGCTGCCCCTCCTACGGACGGGGCAGGTTTCACCTGCGCTGCGGCCCGCCGGCGACCGTCTCTAGTGGTGCCATGCCTCGCCTCCGACGTTGTGGATCATCCGCTGCAGTACCTTGAGGGTGATCAGGTACTCCTCATCGGAGATGCCGTCGTGGGCTTGCTTTCGCATGGCCGTCTGGCGCTCTGCGCACTGGCGGTAGACCGTGTCTCCCTCAGAGGTCAGCCGAAGGCGGTTCTCAGTGTCGAGCGCGAGCAGGTCCCGGCCGAGGAGGACGTCGATCTCTTCCGCGAGCGCGGCTCCCACGTCGAGGTAGCCCTTCAGGACGTTCGTCACTTCCTCGCGGGTCCGGCCGCTCTCGCTGGTCGCCACCTGGTTCAGAACCCACCACTGGGGCTGGGTGACATCGAACTGTGCCAGCCCGGTACGGATGTTGGTGACGACTGCTTTGTGAGCGGCCCAGCTCCAGTAACCGATCGGCTGCTTGACCAGTTCGGTGTCGTTGTGCGAGTACTCCATCGTTGTGCCCTCACCATCTGGGGATCTTGACTGGTGAGAATGAACGTAGAACCTCAAGCAGACTTGAGGTCAAGCAGCTGCAGGATCCTTGTCACCGGCCTCACCGCCATCGCCCTCGACGGCCCGTCGCTGGACCTCTTCGCCCCAGACTTGCGAGGCTTCCGCCACCTGTCCTGACCTCGCCGCTGGACGGGCGGCTTTCACGGAATTCGCGGCAGAGCCAGAACTGAGTGGCCGTTGACAAGTATGTGACCGGGTGCCGGGTTGAGTGCGTCGGGCCGAATGCCGGACGCACTCACAGCGGCTACCGGCAGGTCGGCGAGTGGATCAGTACTGGCGTCCGTCCGGTCCAGCGCATGCGTGGACCCAGGTGGATCAGGAGGACCAGGGGGACCAGGGGGTCCAGGTCCCGTCGTCGGCACGCTGGCGATCCCAGGGCTTGCCGTCAGTGCCCGTAGCCCCGATGAAGAAACTCCAGCCGTCTGCGCTCTTCCCCCAGATGCTGATCGGGCCCTGGACAATGCCGCCCAGGGACTGCCATCCGTGGAGACCACCTTCGACCTGGGTCCAGTTCGTCCACACTGCGTGGTCGGTGCCGACGACGAACCACTGGATCGACCCGTTCGGAAGGCGCACAGACGCAATGGAGTCGCACTCGTAGGGCGCGCCCATGATCTGACAGGTGGAGGCCGCCTGAGCGGGGGCAGCAGCGGCGAGCCCGCCCATAGCGATGGTGGTGGCGATAATGGCAGCCTTGATCTTGTTCATTTCCGCTTCCGCTTCCTTGGCGTTCGTCGGGGTCCCGCCCCCGCCACGGCGGCCATGGGGGCGTCAGAGAGGGGCTGGACTCAGGTCAGCCGCAGCCCTCGGGCCTCTTCGCCTTCACCGATCAGGACAAGTTGATCATGACGGAGTCTGCCGGACCAGGCAGCACGGGTAGAACTGTCCTATCGGGCATTTAGTGATCTCTGCCGGTACGAGACCGCCTCACCGAGGCAAACTGACAGCCGGGTCGAACCCGCCGTTGTGGTGGCTCCGACCGCTTGGCACCGAGGAGGCGCCCGTGCGCATCACTGCTGCCCGAGGTGACCACTTTCGTGACGATCGAGCTGGACGGCACCGGCCCCGCCCTACTCCGTCAGGCCGAACAGACCGCGGCGTAAGGCTGAGTGGTGTTGAGATCGAGACGGCCAAGGAGCTTTGCAGCGGTGTGGATCGGTGGGCCGCCGTTGACCGTTTCGGTGGAGAAGAGTCTGTGAAAGTCGTGTGGCGTGAGTCTCGGCGGTGTCCTGTCGACGTCGACGATGCCGGGCCGCAGTGTGTGTTCGGTGAGGAGTTCGCGGATCCGGCTGGCGGAGATGGCTTGCAGCCGGTGTTGGGAGGGGCACTGGAACAGGTGGGGCATCGGTGGGCCGAGGACCCGCTCGTAGCCGTCGTGCCGGGTCAGTGGCGGTACCGGCTCGTCGGTGCCCTTGATGCGGTGAATGATCCGGGCAAGGACAGCGACGAGGTCCGGGTCGGTGGGAATGACGTGCTCGCGGTCGGTCTTGGACGGGCTGGTCTGCAGCAGCGGCACCGTTTCACCGGTCGGCGCCTGGTACTGACGCAGGCTCAGGTGGGTGAGCTCCAGCAGTTCCTCGATCCTGGCCCCGGTGTGTCGCAGGACCTCGATACTCGCCCAGGTCCAGAACGTGTTGTTCTCCTCGTCGGCATCGAAGCGGTGCCCGGGCTCGTCGACGGGGGCGAGGAACAGCGTGGTGGGACGCCGGTTGCTGTCGTCGCGGCCGGTGCGTCGATAGCGCGGGCCCTCGACGGTGAACTCCTCTCCTGGTGTCGCGGCGTGGGCCGCCTGCAGCAACAGCGTGGTGCGCTGCAGCCGGGCCTCGGCGGCGCGGACGAGCTGCGGCAGGACGGGGACCAGGGTGCGGGTGCGCTGCTGCATGCGCGTCTGCCGGTGTCGGGTCTTCTTGATGTAGCTGCGGATGTCGGCCTCGCTGATCGGGCAGGGAGCGGCCCGTGCTGCCCAGCGGGCTGGGTCCTCCATCGGCCACTGCGGGAGGTCCGGGTAGAAGGAGTGGACGGCGAGGAACACGGCGTGGGTGGTGCGGCGTGGGCGCCTGTCGGGCAGGATCCGAACGTGTTGCTTCTGTGCCTGGGCCACCTCGTTGGGCAGATTGAGCGAGGAGATCGCGGGGTGGTGGCGTTGCGGGTCGCCCGGGAACAGGTCGGTCAGTATCTGGGCGTGGTTGATCGGGGAGCCGTAGTCCAGGACGGCGGATCGCTCGGCGGTGTAGTGGGCGAGCACGTCGCGGGCCGCGCGGTTGGTGATCGGGTGGCGGTCGATCGGCTTGGCGGGGGTGAGCTGGCCGCGGGTCTGGGCCTCGCGCAGGGTCGGTGGCGAGTGTTTGGGACCGCCGGCGGTGTGCGGGATGTCGTAGGCGAGGGGCAGGGCCGTCACTGTGCGGCCGTTGTCCCGATGGGCCCGGGTGTAGTCGGTGAGCTCCTCCGGGTCGAAGGCGAGCAGGTCCTTGCCGGTGACGGTGCTGATGCGGGTGAGCATGTTCAGGGCTTCGGTCGCGTGCTCGTCGCAGTGCTGTCCGCCGACGTGCTGTGTGAGTTCGGTGAACAGCGCAGGCTGGTTGTGGCGACGGTAGGTGTTGTCGATGCCCGGGAGGCGGCTGTCGAAGGGCCGGTCATGGGAGGGCTGGATCGTGTGGAGGACGATCAAGGTGGCGAGACCGGCCGTGAAGCGTGACCGGGTGACCGGGCTCGGCCGTCCGAACCGGTGCCGGACGGCCGGGCTGCCGGCTCCGAGCACGTGGTCGGCGCGGTGGGTGTGTGGCTGCTCGCCGCGAGGTGTCCGATGTGGTGTGTCGTGACGTCCACGGGCTGGATGGCGGGTCCAGGGCCACGGAAGCCCGCGCCACACTGTGGGCGGACCTGACTCATCGTCAGCTCGTCTTTCCTCCGCCGAGGTTCTGGGCTCCGGTGGCCGACACCAGATCGTGTCGGCCATCGGATGCCACTGATCAGACGGACTTCACCTTCTGCTGGAACGTGCTGAAGTCGATCACCTGGTCGTCGGGCGGGGACTGGATGTCGAGGGGCTTGTTGAAGTCACTGAGGTCGAACTGGCCGGGCTCCGAGCCATTGGACTGCATGCGTACGAGGTAGGCCGGACCCTGCGACGCGACGTAGACGGTGATGGTGCCGCTGTCGTCGGGTGTCGTGATGACCTGGGTGGGGACGCCGTCGACCGTGGCAGTGCCGGCCTTGGCCATCCCACTGGAGTCCCCAAGGTCACCTCCCGTAATGCTCTTGATCATGTCGCACATATCGCTCAGGCCCTTGAGGCTCGGGTCGCCCTGGCTGTTGGTCAGGTAGCGGCCCTTGAACAGCTCGGCCGCCGCCGACCCGTCCTTCGTGTCCCCCTGCGTCGCCGCCATGGTCGTCCAGTAGGCGGCGTCCGGCTGGATCCAGGTGCCGGCGCTGTTGTGGATCACCTTGACGCTGCCCTGCCCATCCGGAGCGATCGTGCCCGTGCAGTTCTTCGCATTGTCGACGGTGAGGTCAAGGGTGACCTTCTGGCCACCGGTCGTGATGCTGCCGGCCATCCGCATGGAGGTGAGCGCGGCCATCGCGGCATGTTCCTGCTTACCGATCTCGGCAGCGGACATCGTGCTGATGTCCGTGCTCGGCGAGGCACTCGCACCCGACGAGACCGTAGCCGAAGACGCGGAGCCCGAGACGGCAGCAGCCACGGAGGCGGCCGGCGCAGCCTTGTCGGATGAGCCCGTGGAGCCTGCGCACGCTGTGGTGCCGGTGGCGAGCAGTGCGCAGAGCACGGCAGTGTGAATGAGTCGGTTGGAGCGCATGGTGATGTTCCCCCCTGACGGAACGGCGGTGCGACCTGAGTGATCAGTATGCCCAACGGACGGGGACGGTGCGTTTCCTGTGCGTCAGCCCGGTAGCGCGCACCCAGGCCAGGACCAGGATCTCCGTCGCCCATGGGGCCTTCGGGTGCTGTGGCGTGCGTGGGTTGTTTGGGCTTGATGTGATCCTCGCTGATGATGGCTGTGTGTTCCTTGGCGGGATCAGCGTCTGTAACCAGGGTGCCGCCGGGGTCTTGGTGGTCGATGAGCGGCTGTGGGGGCTGTCGGTCTTTGCTGTCGTGCTTCTGAGCACGTTGCTCGGTGGGCGTGTCGTCTGGCTGCCCGGCTCGCAGGGGTTCAACTCCGCGATGGTGCGCGCCGCTACCGGCCCGGTGCCTGGGCCGTGCTACCTGTGACTCTGTCACGGTGGCTCCGTGCGGGTCGTGCTCGGCGATGCCTTGGCCGGTCCCGGTCCCGGCCGCTGCCGTATCCGGGCCGGACGGTTGTGCTGGGTGGGACCCGGCGCTCACCTGGTCGAGGCCGGCCCCGTGGAGGTGGTTCTGGCGGGCCTGCCCGTGCCTGGGGTGGTGTGTCTGCCCGGGGCGGGGTTCGGCACCGCCGGGGCCGTTACCGCCGCTCAGGGGCACTGTTCGCCGGTCCGCACGAGCTCTCCGGCGTCGGCCGTGTCCTGTTGGCCGCCTTCGACCGGTACCTGATCGCCACTGACTGTCCGGAAGGGCGATTGTGACCACTGTTAC
>NZ_JBIBIJ010000012.1:0-263215 GCF_042957465.1 Kitasatospora sp. NPDC008050 | reverse complement strand
AGGTGGGTTCGTGTTGGTAGAGGTCGTGGGCCATGCCGGTGTGTTGGGAGCCTTGGCCGCTGAAGAGGAAGATCAGTGGTGGGGTGTTGCCGGTGGTGTGTGTGGTGGTGAGGTGGGCGGGGTCGCGGGTTTCGAGTGCGGTGGCGATGGTGTCGGGGGTGTGGCCGGTGATGGTGCGGCGGTGGGGGAAGGTGTGGCGGCCGGTGGCGAGGGTGTGGGCGGCGTCGGCGAGGTTGGGTTGGTGGTGGCGTAGGTGGGTGGCGAGTCGGTCGGTGGCTTGTTCGAGGGCTTGGGGTGTGCGGGCGGAGAGGATGAGTGTTTCGGTGGGGTGGGGGCTGGTGGGGGTGGGTTCTTGGTGGGGGGCTTCTTCGAGGATGAGGTGTGCGTTGGTGCCGCCGAAGCCGAAGGCGCTGATTCCGGCGCGGCGGGTGTGGTGTTCGGTGCGGGGCCAGGGGGTTGGTTGGGTTTGGACGTGGAAGGGGCTGTTGGTGAAGTCGATGTCGGGGTTGCTGTGGGTGTAGTTGAGTGAGGGGGGCAGGAGTTCGTTGGTGAGGGCGAGGGTGGTTTTGAGCAGGCCGGCGATGCCGGAGGCGGCGTCGAGGTGGCCGACGTTGCCCTTGAGTGAGCCGATGGCGCAGGATCCGGTGTTGCCGAACGCCCGCGACAACGCCTGCACCTCGATCGGGTCACCCAGCGAGGTGCCCGTGCCGTGCGCCTCGATGTAGTCGATGTCCGTGGGCGAGAGGCCCGCGTTGGTGAGCGCGGCAGCGACGACCGCGGCCTGGCCGGTCACGCTGGGGGCGGTGAAGCCGACCTTCACCGCACCGTCGTTGTTGACGGCCGATCCCTTGATCACGGCGTGGATGGTGTCGCCGTCGGCCAGCGCGTCCGCCAGCCGCTTCAGTGCCACCACGCCGACGCCGGTCCCGAAGACCGTGCCCCGGGCATCCGCGTCGAACGGGCGGACGTGCCCGTCCGGGGAGACGAAGGACCCCTCCTGGTAGAGGTAGCCGGTGCCCGGGTTCGGGTCGACATGGACGCCACCCGACAGGGCGAGGTCGCACTCCCCGGCGAGCAGGCTCCGGCAAGCCGTGTGTGCTGCGACCAGCGCGGTCGAGCACGCGGTGCGCAGCGAGACCGCGGGGCCGTTCAGGTCGAGCTTGTACGACACCCGGGAGGCCAGGAAGCCGAGTTCGTTCGCCACCAGGATCTGGGTCTGGCCCAGGGTTTCCACGACCTGCTGGTGCGAGTAGACGTGCTGGACGTAGCGGTTGGCACCCGCGCCGCCGAAGACACCGATGCTGCCGTCGTACTGGGCGGCGTCGTAACCGGAGTGCTCCAGGGCCGCCCAGGCCGTCTCCAGGAAGAGCCGGTGCTGCGGGTCCATCACCTCGGCCTCGCGGGCGGTGTACCCGAAGAACTCCGCGTCGAACAGGTCACTCCCGGTGAACCTGGGTGTGGCCTTGACGTAGTTGGGCCGGTCGAAGACCTCGGGTGGCACGCCGGCCGCCGTCAGCTCCTCGTCGGTCAGGGCGACGATCGACTCGACGCCGTCGCGCAGGTTCGACCAGAACTCGGTCAGATCCCCGGCGCCGGGAAAACGCCCCGCCATCCCGACGATCGCGACGTCACCGCCTGCTGCCATCACTGCGCGGCCCGGAGGTTGTCGATGAGTGCGCCGAGCGTGCGCACGGTGGGCCCCTCGTAGACGATGGTCAGCGGTACCGCCACCGCCAGCTCCTGACGCAGTCGGTGGACGACCTGCAGGCCGAGCAGTGAACTGCCGCCCAGTTCGAAGAAGTTGTCCTGCACGCCGACGCTCTCCACGCCGAGCAGTTCCTGCCAGATCTCCGCGACCTGGTGTTCGGTCGCGCCGTTCGGTGCGACGAAGGGGTTGCGCAGGTTGGGTCGCTCGTGCCGCTGGGCCGGGGCCGGCGCATCGGCAACCGGGTCGGACCACAGCTCCTGACGGAGTGTCAGATCGCCGGTGGAGATGACGATCTGCGGCTGGGGCGCCGCGTCGAGCAGAGCGTCGACCACCAGCCGGCCCTCGGCCGGGGTGAGCGCCAACTCGCGTACCGCAGCGCCGAGTTCCGAGTTGGCTCGGTCCTCGTTCGAGAAGTACCAGGCCTCCCAGTTGACGCTGGTCCAGGGCAGGGCGGCGCTGTGGTGCCGCTGGGCGAAGGCGTCGAGCGCGGCGTTCGCGGCGGCGTACGCACCGAAGCCGAGGCCGCCGAGCAGCGAGGCGATCGAGGAGCAGATGACGGCGAAGTCCATCTGCTGGTCGGCCAGCACCTCGTGCAGCACCTGGGTGCCGTAGAGCTTGGGGGCGAAGTGCCAGGAAGCCTCCTCCGGTCCCAGCACCGCGACCTCCCGGTGGGCCGCCGTGCCGGTCGTGCCGGCGCAGTGCAGCAGGCCGTCGACCGGGCCGAACTCCCTCAGGACGCGCTCCTTCAGCGCGAGCACGGCCGCGAGGTCACTGACGTCGGTCGCGGTCACCAGGACCTCGGAGCCGAGCGCCTCGATCTCCTGGACGGCACGGATCGTCGACCGCACGGCCTGCGGGTGCTGCGGATCGGCCCAGCTCTCCCGGGGTGGCAGACCCGTGCGCCCGAGCAGCACCAGGCGCACCTTCGCCCGGTCGGCGAGGGCGCGGGCCATCAGCAGACCGATCTTCCCCAGGCCACCGGTGATCAGGTACACCCCGCCCGTGCGGACCGGCGACTCACCGCGCGAGGGCGGCGCGCCGGTCACATAGGTGGGCGCCCAGCGGTGTCGTCCACGCAGCGCGAGCGTGCGTTCGCCGGGCGGGGCGGCGAGGTCGGCCAGCAACTGGTCGACCAGCCCGGGCACGGCCTGCCGGCTTTCGACGCGCAGGTCGAACTGGACACAGCTGAGCGAGGGGTACTCCTGCGGCAGCACCTTGCACAGGCCCTGGACGGTGGCCTTGGGCGGGCAGAGCGGCTCGCCGCCGAGGACGGCGTAGACCTCGGTGGACAGCACGTCCCAGCGCTGCTGCTGCGTCATCAGCTCGGCCTCGGTGGCCTGGACCCAGTGGACCAGGCTGTCGAAGGAGCGGTGCAGCAGGGCCCGCACGTCCTCGGGTGCCGTCGCCCGCTCGGCGTCGTCACCGATGCTCCAGCAGTGCACCACCCGGCCGGGCAGGGGCCCCTCCGCGCGCAGGGCTTGGGCGAGTCGGTGGAAGTGGTCCGGCTGGGCGGGGTCGAGGACGTACTCGCGCTCGCTCCTGTGCTGCCACTCGGCTCCCTGGACGACCGTGCGCACGGTGGCGCCGAGACCTTCGAGCCGGTCGGCGAGCCGGTGGCCGACACCGGTCCCGTCCGCGAAGACGAGCCAGCGCTGAGCGGCCAGGTCCGCCTCGGCGGGCTGTGGTGCGGCGGCGAGCCGCTGCCAGGACGGTGCGTAGAACCACTGCGGCAGGGTGCCGCGCCGCTGCTGGGCCGAGCCGCCGCCGGGCTGGGCGGTGCCGGGTTCGAGCCAGTAGGTGCGCCGTTCGAAGGGGTAACCGGGCAGCGGCACCCGCCTGACCTCGGCCGGGACCGGGAAGGGGTGCGCCCGTCCGGCGAGCCAGAGGCGTCCGGCGGCCCGCAGGAGTGCGCCGCGGTCGCTCTGCCCGAGGAAGGCGCCGGGCAGTGACGGGACGACGACCCGGTCGGTGCCGGCGGCGGCGGGGTGCTGGAGGGCTCCGGGGGTCAGGGTCGGCGCGGGGCCGATCTCGATGATCGCGATGTCCGGGACGGACCACAGGGTGCCCAGGCCGTCCGCGAACCGCACGCTCTCCCGGACGTGCCGGGCCCAGTACTCGGGGCTGGTGGCCTCGTGCTCGGTGATCCAGGTGCCGGTCAGGTTGGAGACGAACGGTAGTGCCGGAGCGTTCAGCCGGACCGAACGGACCAGTTCGGCGTAGCGCTCGACGACCGGGTCCATCATCGGGGAGTGGAAGGCGAAGCGGCTGGTCAGACGGCGGGTGGCGATGTCGTCGGCCAGCAGCTCGCGGGCCACCCGGTCGATGCCCTCGACGGTGCCGGAGAGCACGCAGGTCTGCGGGCCGTTGATCGCGGCGAGGCAGACGTCCGCGTCCGTGTAACGGGCGACGGCCTGCTCGGACAGTGGCACGGCGAGCATCGCGCCCTCACCCTGCTCCTCGATCAGCCGTGCGCGCTCCGCGACCAGGCGCAGGGCGTCCGGCAGTGAGAAGACCCCGGCCACGCAGGCCGCGACGTACTCGCCGAGGCTGTGGCCGATCATCACCTCGGGCACGACTCCCCAGGCGGCCCAGAGTTCGACCAGTGCGTACTCCAGGGCGAACACCGCGGGGTAGCCGAGGCGCGGCTGGTCGAGCGGGTGCTCGCTGCGCTGCGGCTGGAGCAGCAGTCGGCTGAAGTCGAAGGGCTGCCCGGGAGCGGCGGCCGCGGACTCGTCGACGGTGAGGATGAGCTCGCGGATGTCCGTGCCGAGCAGCGGCTCCAGCAGCCCCGCGCACTCATCCAGCGCAGCCCTGAACACGGCTTCCTGGGCGTAGAGTTCGCGTGCCATGCCGGGGAACTGGGTGCCGAAACCGGTGAACATGAAGGCCACCGGCCGGTGCGCGGCCTCGGGCGCGGTCGCGGTGAGCAGGCGGCCGTCATCGCGGGCGTCGAGTGCCTCCAGCGCCTCCGCGGTGCTTCCGCTGACCAGCATCCGCCGGCACGGGAACGCCCGGCGGCCCTGCTGGAGGGTGAACGCGACATCGGCCAGCGGCAGTTCGGGGTGCGCCCGGAGGTGGTCGTGCAGCTGGTCGGTGGCCGCCTCCAAGGCCTCGGGGCTCTTGGCGGAGAGCACCAGCAACTGCTCGGTGCCGTTGGCCGGCTCGGCCCTGCGCGGCAGTTCCGGGGCCTGCTCAAGGATGACGTGGGCGTTGGTGCCGCCGAGTCCGAAGGAGCTGACTCCGGCGCGGCGCGGGCCCTCGCCCTCGGGCCACGGCAGCAGCTCGGTGTTGATGTAGAACGGGCTGCCGGCCAGGGCGATCCGGGGGTTGGGCCGCTCGAAGTGCAGGGTGGGCGGCAGCTGCCCGTGCTCCACGGCCAGCACGGTCTTGATCAGTCCGGCGACCCCGGCGGCGGAGTCGAGGTGACCGATGTTGGTCTTGGCGGATCCGAGAGCGCAACTGTGTTCCCGCACCCCGGAGTAGGCCGAGGCGAGCGCGGAGAACTCGATCGGGTCGCCGAGGATGGTGGCCGTCCCGTGCAGCTCGACGTAGCCGATGCTCTGCGCCGGCACGTCCGCGTTCGCCAGCGCGGTGGAGATGGCGCCGGCCTGGGTGGCGGCGCTGGGCGCGCTGAACCCGGCCCGGCGGGAGCCGTCGTTGTTCAGCGCGGAGCCCTTGATGACCGCGTGGATGTGGTCGTTGTCGGTGATCGCGTCCTTGAGGCGTTTGAGCACGACCATCCCGACGCCGTCGCCGCCCACTGTCCCCTGGGCGCGGGCGTCGAAGGTGCGGCAGTAGCCGTCCGGCGAGAAGATGCCGTCCGGGCGGTAGACGTAACCCTTGCTCCGCGTCCCGTCGACGGCGACGCCACCGGCCAGCGCGGTGTCGCACTGGTAGGCCAGTAGTGCCTGGCACGCCTCGACCACGGCGACCAGCGAAGTGGAGCAGGCGGACTGGATGTTGAGGGCGGGGCCCTCCAGACCGAGCTTGTAGGAGACCCGGCTGGCGAGGAAGTCCGGCCGGTTGCCGATCACCGTCTGCTTGTCGCCGAGGATCTGCGCGGCGCCGGGCTGGGAGGCGATGTTGAAGAGCAGGTAGGTGTTGTTGCCCGCACCGGCGTAGACGCCGACCATGCCGTCGTGGCGTTCGGCGTCGTGTCCGGAACTCTCCAGGGCGGCCCAGGCGCATTCGAGCAGTACCCGGTGCTGCGGGTCCATGAGTTCGGCCTCGCGCGGGGAGTAACCGAAGAAGGCGGCGTCGAACTTCTCACTGTCCGCCAGTACGTAGCCCGCGCCGACGAAGTTCGGGTCGGCGAGGGTGGCGGCGTCCACGCCTCGGGCGGCGAGCTCCTCGTCCTCGAAGCGGGTCACGGAGCAGACACCCGCCTTGAGGTTGCTCCAGTACTCCTCGACCGAGCGGGCGCCGGGGAAGCGGCCGGCCATGCCGATGATGGCGATGTCCAGGCTGTCCTCGAACTCGGAGAAGTCATCGGCCGGTTCGGAGTTCGGCTCAGCATCCAGGCAGGGGTCGACCTCGGGGGAGTGCTCACTCATGGTGACCTCGCTTCGCTTGCAGCTGCTGTTGGCGGCGCTTCAACAGGGCGTTCTGTTGCGCGCCCCTGCCGCGGGTGGTGGCGGGTGCCGCCCCCTGCTTCTGCTGGGAGAGCAGCTCTGCCTGGGCCCGGACGGTGGTGTGTTGGAACAGGTCGAGCAGTTCGATCTCCTGGCCGGTCGCGGCCCGGAGCCGGTGGTGCAGTTCGACCAGGAGCAGGGAGTGCCCGCCGAGGTCGAAGAAGTTCTGCTCGGTGCCGACCGCCTCGGCGTGGAAGACCTCCTGCCACACCCTCGCCACCAGCCGCTCCAGCTCGTTCCTCGGTGGCAGCGGTGTGGCGGTGTCGGCAGGCTCGGCGGGTCGGGGCAGCTTGCTGCGGTCGACCTTGCCGTGTCCGGAGAGCGGCAGCCGGTCGAGTGTCACCATCGCCTGCGGGACCATGTGCGGGGAGAGCCGCGCCCGCAGGTGGCGTTCCAGCCCGGCCGTGCTGAACTCGGTGCTGTGCGGCTCGATGTAGGCGACCACCCGCCGGTCGCCGGGGGTGTCCTCGCGGACGACGGCGATGGCGTGGCGCACCTCGGGATGGCTCTTCAAGGCGGCCTCGATCTCGCCCAGTGCGACCCGGAAGCCGCGTACCTTGATCTGGTCGTCGCGCCGCCCGAGGAAGGCGATCGTCCCGTCGGCCAGGCGGCGGACGATGTCGCCGGTGCGGTAGAGGCGGGCGCCGGGCAGGCCGCCGAGGGTGTCGGGGACGAAGGCCGCAGCGGTGAGGTCGTCCCGGCGATGGTAGCCACGGGCGAGGTTGACACCGCCGATCAGCAGCTCCCCGGCCACGCCGACCGGGGTGGGCCGGCCTGCGGCGTCGACGACGTGGGCCTGGGTGCCCGGCAGCGGAATGCCGATCGGCGCGGTCTGCCACTCGGCGTCCGGGTGGTCGGCCACGGTGAGGGTCAGCACGCCGACGGTGGTCTCGGTCGGGCCGTAGTGGTTGACGACCCGGCAGTGCGGCGCGAGGTGTTGGAGTGCGCGCAGCCAGCGCCAGTCGGAGGCCTCGCCGCCGATGACGAGCAGGCGGCGCGGCAGGAGTTCGGCGAAGCGAGGGGAGGCCTGGAGGGCCCGGAGGTGGGAGGGCGCGATCTTCAGGCAGTCGACCCCCCAGGTCTGCACCCAGTCGGCCAACTTCCCTGCGTCCAGCGCGCTTTCGCGGGATATCAGCTGTACCTCGCCGCCCGTGCACAGCGGCGGTGCGAAGGCCGTGACGCTGGAGTCCACCGTCAGCGGCTGCACCATCGCGAAGCTGAGCGGCCCGTCGATGCCGAGCCGCTGGATGACGGCGTGGGTGTAGCCGACCAGCTGCCGGTGCTCGATCACCACGCCCTTGGGCTTTCCGGTGGAGCCGGAGGTGTAGAGCAGGTATGCGGCGTCGGCGCGGGCCGACCGCTCAATGGGCGGGTTCTCCGTCGGGAGGCCCGCCAACACGCCGAGGTGGGCGTCGAGTTGGATCACCTGGTGCCCGGTGTCGAGCGGAGCCGTCGCCACCACGACCTGCACGGCCGCGTCGCCGAGGATGCCGTCCCGTCGCTCGACCGGGTCGCTCGGATCCACCGGTACGTACGCACCACCGGCCTTGAGGATGCCGAGCACGGCCACCATCAGCCGCACGTCGCGATCGGCGCACAGGCCCACGGTCACCTCGGGGCCGACCCCCAGTTCGCGCAGCAGGTGGGCCAACTGGTTGGCTCGGGAGTTGAGTTCGCGGTAGCTGAGGGCGGCGCCCTCCGCGCGTACCGCGATCGCATCGGGGGTGCGGGCGGCCTGCGCCTCGAAGAGCTGGTGGAAGCCCTGGTCCGCCGGCCGGCCCGCGACGCTGTTCAGCGCGGCGACGGTGCCCTCCTCCTCGGCGGTGAGCAGGGGGAGTTCGGCCACCGGCCGGTCCGGGTCGGCCGTCGCGCCTTCGAGCAGTCGCAGCAGGTGCTCCACTGCGCGGCGGGCGGTGGCAGGATCGAGGACATCGGTCGCGAACACCAGGCGGCCGGTCAGTTCGCCGTCGAGGTCGGAGAACTGCAGATTCAGGTCACATGACGTGGTCTCGGGGGCCACTCGCGGTGCCGATCGGCAGGAGAAGCCCGGCCAGAGGTGCACGGGCGTGGCCGTACGGGCCTGCTCGGCCTCCGCCAGCCGGGCACCCGCCAGCTGGACCAGCTCCCGGAAGCTTCCGCCGACCGTGGCCCGGACCGGGGTGGTCACCTCGGTGCCGTTGGACACCCCGACCGCGAGCTCGGACTGCCCGCTGTACCGGTGCAGCAGCACCAGGTAGAGGGCGAAGGCCGCCGCCGGGAGCCCCCCGCCACAGGCCTCACCCAGCTTCCGCAGCACGGCCGTTGCTGCGGCGGGCACCACGAAGGGCACCGAGCCGGCGCGGAGATCCCGCTGGGCCGGATGCGCCCGGTCCAGCGGGAGTTCCGGCGCGCCGGGCAACTCGGCGAGCTGCCCGCCACTGTCCGAACCGGTCACAGGCGTTGCGGAGTGTGGGAGTGTCATGAGGCTGCCTTGAGAAGGTCGGGGCGAGGACGAACGTCACCTGTCCTGCCGGATGGGGCCACGGCTACGCGGATCGTTTGGTGCAGAAGTAGACCCGGTTTCGGCCGTTGTCGGCGGTGACGTCGACGATCTCGACCGACTCCGACAGCGAGTGCAGCAGCGCCTCGAACGGACCGGGGGCGTAGCGGTTGAACCAGATGTAGCCGTTGGCCGTCTCCCGGCGCAGCAGCACCTCCGGCTCCCGAGGCAGCTGGAACAGGCAGATCACCACCGTGCGGCGAGCGACCCGGAACATCTCGCGGACGGCGGTCTCGTAGTACGGCAGGCATTCCAGCACGTGGCGGCAGTTCACCACGTCGAACGAGCCGTCGGGGAAGGCGAGGTCGGTGACGCTCATCTGCTGCCAGCGCGCCTGGGGGTGGAGCTCGCGGCAGTCGGCGATGGCGGCCTCGCCGATGTCGATGCCGGTGTAGTCGACCTCCAGGCCAGCCTGCAGCAGATGGCGGTACGTGACCCCGGAGAGGACGCCACAGTCGAGCAGCTCGAACGGCGCCGCTGAGTGGAGTGCGGCAATCCGCTCGGTCACGACCGCATGCGAAGGATGCTCGGCCCGTCCGTCCTCGCTCATGTAAGCCACGTCGGAGGTCCGTACCCAAAGCGATTCTCTGTTCACTGCCTTGATTCTCCATACTGCTGAAGCAAAGCCGGTCACGGCGGCACGATCATCGATCGAGCCGATGAGCAGCGGAGGGCGAGGCACGTGCCGGGCAGTATTGAAGCGCGATCATTCGACTGCGATTCAGTAATTCGGCAGCCGGAGAGTGGTGCGGACGACCGTTCCCGAAGCCGGTGAGCATGGGGAACGGGACGATAGCGCGTGTGCGCACCCCCGTGGCCGGCAGCCGCTTCGCCAACCTGGGCCATCCTGCGCGAGAAGGCCCTCAACTGCAATCCTATTACCCTCGGCAGCCTTCTGAACAGGACAAATAGCGTACGAGGGTGGTACGTGGGCTGATGTCCGTTTCGCGATTGGGGCCGGGCGAGATGGCCGTCGATCGCGCGGGCGGGATGGCCTGCGTTGTCCAGGCCATCCCGGCTGTCGAGATCCTTCCGAACATCAGCGACAGGGCCACTGACCCGGCGGCCACCCGACTGTGGCTTCGCCGCCGGCACGCCTGCGGGCAGTCAGAAGGCCGCCCCCTCCTGGGATTCGGTGTCGAAGAAAGCGGTCGGCCCGAACATGCGGGAATGCTTCGCCGCGGCAAGGTCCAGCGTGCCGCTCTTGTCGCGGGAACTCGCGACGTCGGCCAGCTTGTTGACCATGTCGGGCGTCGCCAGCCCTTGGTCGCGCAGCTCAGGGGAGCGGGACAGGAGGACCATGGCCGTGGTGCTGTAGCCCGACTCGAGCCAGGAGTCCCAGATCAGGTCACGATCCTGCTCCTGGCCCGCGAAGAGCTCCTCCCGGCGATCGTGCCGGCGCGTGGGGACCGGGCTCTGGTTGCGGGCGTCCGTGCGCAGCCGAACCCGGCGGCCGGCGATGTAGGCGACGGCGATGCCCTTGCGGATGGCGAAGTTCAGGGCCTGTGCCGCCGTGTCGACCACCGGCTCGCCCTTGTCGTTCAGGGACGTGTTGCACACCATCGGAATCCCCGTGCTCAGCCCGAACGCCTCTATCGCGCGGTGGAGCAGGGGGTTGGTCTCGGCATTCAGCGTCTGCCGCCGGGCCGAATCGTCGAGATGAAGAATTGCCGGGACCAGCCGGCGCTTGGACTCGCGGACGTACGCCGTCTCGAGCATGTAGGGCGAAGGCCAGGGATCCTCGAACCACTCGCCGGTGTGCTCCTCCAGGACGATCGGAGCAACGGGGCGCCACCACTGCCGACTCTTGTACTCGTTCAGCAGGTCCTTCGCCCGGGGGGAGCGGGGATCGGCGAGGATGCTTCGATGGCCCAGTGCCCTCGGGCCGATCTCGGCTGCCCCGTCCGCCCACACCAGCGGTCCGCTGCTGATGTCCTCGACGAATTGGGCGTCCGTGAAGTCCTGGACGTCCTCGATGAAATCGTCGAAGTGCCGCAACGCGATCTCGACGTCGGTCAGCGGGGAGCCGTGATAGGGCGTCCCGAGCTGGAAATCACCGGCAGGGAGCAGGCCTTCACCGACGAAGCCGAGGAGGCCGAGCCCGAGAGCCTGACCGGAGTCGTTGGCGCACGGCGGAATGAGCAGGCCCTTGAAGCCGTAGCGGCGCAGCAGGAAGGAGTTGGTCGGGCAGTTGAGGGCGAAGCCCCCGCTCAGTGAGAGGTATGCCTCACGCGGGTCCACCGCTCCCGAGCTGAGCAGCCGGTCGATGTTCCGCACCATGACGAGCTCGCAAGCCGTCTGGACGACCTTCATGACGGCGGACTGAAGGTGTTCCTGCTCGGTGAAGCGACTGTCCAGTTCGAGCGACGGCAGCTGGGATTCGGCCGCACGTATGACGGCTTGAACAAACGGAAGTGTGTCGAGCAAGGGTATGCGCCGGCCGCCGAACAGCTGCAGCGCCTGCACGGCCGCATCGGTGTCGAAGGCGATTTCGGTGGGGCACGCCGAGGCCAGTGCCATGAGGGTGCCGGGCTCTTTGCCGAATTCGGCCGATGCGGCGTCATAGATGGGAGCCGGTGACTCGACGGCAGCGAAGTCGACGTCGCCCTTGTGGGACACGCAGCCCGCATACCAGTACTTCTTGCCCGTCCGGT
Source organism: Kitasatospora sp. NPDC008050 (assembly GCF_042957465.1). Lineage (NCBI taxonomy): Bacteria > Bacillati > Actinomycetota > Actinomycetes > Kitasatosporales > Streptomycetaceae > Kitasatospora > Kitasatospora sp. NPDC008050. The sequence continues at coordinate 251,683 of NZ_JBIBIJ010000012.1, read as the reverse complement.
CGAGGCCGAAGTCGGGCCGGCCGTCCACCGCCAATCCGACGATCGTCTGATTGCGAAATACGTCGGAGTCGAGCAGCAGGCCGCTGTAGAGGTGGGAAAGGCTGTGAATCGGAAAGTCCTCGCTGCCGGCCGGCACCTTGATTTCTGCGTGGTGCGGCAGGCCGGGCGTACCCCAGGACGAACTCACATCCTCCAGGGACAGTCCCTCGGTCGCGAGCAACTCGGCCAGCACCCGGTTGTACCGGTCCACCGTGAAGAGCGGCCAGTAGTGGTGCTTCTGCCCGCTGATCCGCTCGAGTTCCCATACCCTGACCAGTTCGACCCGCGAGTCGCAACTGCGCCACAGCGCAATATTCTGATCATGGCGTGGTGCTATGACGGACAGACTGTCGGGCGGCGAGATGTAGCTCGACAGGAAGTACTTCGCATCTGGGCGCGCGGTCACGATTTCCCCCTTGGCGGTCGGGCAGTGGCTGCTGAACTTGAGTTCGTGATGTCGGTGCCGGCTCCGGACGGTCCTGGCCGAGTGGCCGACGTCGACGGTCGCGATGGACGCGGAAGCCGGAGCTCATGCGGGCGGGATGGCGCGCATGTCAGCAGGCCATCCCGGTTGTTCTCGCTCGCAGCGTTCCGCGGCCGGTGGCCGGATCCGCCGCTGCCCCTGAACGCAGCCGCGCCACCATCCGGGCCCTGCCGTCCCGGTCAGCCCGCTCCACAATCCCCGCTAGATCTGCGCGATCCGCTCTTCGACGAGCCGGACGAGATCACCGATGTCATCCACGGTGAACATGTCGACAACATCCAGATCGACATCAAACTTGCTCTGAATCGATACCATCAGACGAAGCAGTGATACCGAGGTGGCTCCGAGCTCGTCAAAGGTGCTCTCAAGTGAGACCTCAAGGGGAGCGAATACCTCAGAAATCACCGACATCAAGTCGTCTGGCTGTTCGTTCGACATTCTGAGCTTCAGATCCCTTCTTATGTTCGAGGCCTATCCAGGCAAATGAGCCTATTGCGCCGGATGGGGAGCGTCAAGACCTCGGCTGGGCTCCCCGGACGGGCCGTGAGGGCAGGTCGGAGGCATGAAGGGTGGTACGTGGGGTGTTGTCCGTTTCGCCCTCACTCGGCCCCGATCGCGAAACGGACAACACCTTACGTACTGCCTGCGCGAGTTCACAAGCCTGTATTCCGCGCGAAACCTGGGGTAGGCTGCCCGGCGATCCATCGTATAGACACAGCTGGGGGTAGTGGTGTCAGAAATCAGCTTTCGGCCTCTCACGCCAATCACCGGCGCGGAGGTGGAAGGCGTCGATCTCACTGTCGATCCGCAGCCGGCCGTTGTCGCCGCCCTGCGTGAGGCCCTGCTCCGCTACAAGGTCCTCGTTTTCCGTGATCAACCGATGAACGACGCGCAACAAGTTGCACTCACCAACGCCTTCGGCGGCGCCACCGCCGCCCACCCCATCGTGAACGGCCTGCGCGACGCCCCCGCCGTGTTGCGGACCGCGCTGTCGGAGGATCGACCCAAGCTGGCCGAGGCAGAGGGCCTCGGCCATCCCCTGAAGGGGACCGCACCGAGGCGCCTGCGCACCGAGTGGCATATCGACAGCACATTCGTGGCCAATCCCACCGCCATCACCATCCTGCGCGGTGTGGAGATTCCCCCGACGGGCGGCGACACCCTCTTCGCAAATCTGGAAGCGCTCTACACAGGTCTCTCACCTTCTCTCCGGGGATACCTCGATACCCTGCAGGCCATACACTCCCGGCACAATGCCTCGCCGGAGCCCCGCTTCGACGGCAAGCCGGCAGGCCCCTTCGTCGCTCTCCATCCTCTGGTGAGCGTCCATCCTGAGACCGGGGTGCGGAGTCTGTACGTCAGCAGCGTTTTCCTGCAGGCGATTCGCGGTCTCAAGCCCCGCGAAAGCACCGCCCTGCTGGATTTCCTCCTCGACGAACTCGCCGGGCGCGACGAGATTCATGCCCGGGTCCGCTGGGAGCAGGACACCCTCGTCATGTGGGACAACCGCTCCGTGGCCCACGCCGGGCCGGTGGACGGTCTCCTGTTCAAGGACGAGCGAATCGTCCACCGCACCACCGTCGTCGGCGAGCCGCCCTGCGGGCCCAACGGCTTCGTCTCGCGCGCCCTCATGGGTGGCCCGTTCGAAGCACTGGCCTGAGCGCCACCGCCGGCCGGACCCATCGACCGGTCATTGACGGGTCGCCGGCGGGTCCTTATATTCAGCTCGATCGCATGCTGATGCACTGGAATTGTGACTCCGGCGTACATTCGGGTCAGTCGGTTCATCCGCCGAGAACGTTTGTGGGGGAAACGCAGAATGCCGGTCGCCAACCATCAGGCCAAAATCAAAGCACCGCCCAAGTACCGCCTGGCCTGCGTCGGCTGCGGCTGGGAGTCCGATCCGGAGTTCAGGCTTCGATGTCCCCGATGTTCGGGTGCACTCGATCCCAGACTGAACCTGGAGAACGCCGCCAAGCGTGACAGTGACCAGCCCGAACTGACCTACCTGGACTTCCTCCCGGTCGAATCGCGGCACTTCCTCGACGCCGACGTCAGCGTGCGGACTCCCTGTCGTCCGGCCCCGCACCTCGGAGCGGCCATCGGTCTGCCCCGTCTCTGGGTGAAGGACGAGTCCCAGCAGCCGACGGGCACCACCAAGGACCGGCTGGCATCCGTGGTCCTGGCCGTGTTCCGGCAGTTCGGGATCAAGGAGTTCGTCGCCTCCAGCACCGGGAACAGCTCCACCGCCCTGGCCCGCGCCGTGCAGCGTGACCGGTCGATGCGGGCACACTTCTTCTGCGGCCGTGACTTCACCGGCGACCACGACATCGAGACCAGCGACCGGGTGTCCCTGACCGTCGTGGACGGCAGCTACGCGCAGGCCACCCAGGTGGCCCAGGAGTTCGCCGCCCAGCACGGACTGGTCTGGGAGGGTGGCTTCTTCAACTGGGCCCGCCGTGAGGGTCTGAAGCTCACCTACCTGGAAGCCTTCGACGCGATGGACGCCGAGCCCGACGTCGTCGTCCAGGCCATCAGCAGCGGCATGGGGATGATGGCCGTGCGCAAGGGCGTTGCGGAGTACCTCGCCTGCGGCCGGCTCACCTCCTCGCCCCGCTTCCTGATGGTGCAGCAGGACACCTGCGCGCCGATGGCCGAAGCCTGGCGGGAGGGTCGCGCCGAGCTGACCGAGGACGACGTCGTCCAGCACCCCACCGGTCTGGCCCGGGCCATCCTGCTCGGCGACGGCCGGGCCACCTACCCCTACATGCGGGACATCGCCGCCGCGAGCGGCGGCGGCATCGTCTCGGTGAGCCAGGACGAGCTGGTCCAGGCCCGTACGATGCTCCGCGAGCTGGAGGCGCTGGACGTCTGCCACTCCTCGGCCGCGACCATCGCCGCGCTGCGCAACGAGGCCGCGGCCCAGCGGATCACCCCGGACCAGGTGGTGCTGGTCAACCTGACGGGCCGTGAGCGGTTCACCGTCGCCGGCGCCGGGCCGGCCCCTGCCGGTGACGCCGTCAGCTGAGCCCCATCCCGAGTCGGATGCCGCCGCTCCCACCGGAGTGCTGCGCCCGCCCCACCTTCGCAAGGATTTCCGTTGATACTCAGTCACCTCTCCCCGCAACAGGCCGAGCGGCACGGTGAGTTCCGTGCCTTCGCCGAGCGTGCCCTGGTGCCGCAGGCGGACCGATTCGACCGTGAGCAGGCGATCTCCCGCGAGGTCATCGCCGACCTGGCCGGGCAGGGCTACCTCGGCGCGCTCATTCCCAAGGAGTTCGGCGGCCTCGGCATGGGCTGGATCGAGTACGGGCTGCTCACCGAGGAGTTCGGCCGGGGCTGCCAGTCGATCCGCAACTTCGTGGCCGTGGACGACATGGTCGCCCACTCGATCCACAAGTGGGGGACCGAGGAGCAGAAGGAGCAGTGGCTGCCCCGGATCACCTCCGGCCGGACGCTGGCCGCCTTCGCCCTGACCGAACCGGAGGTCGGCAGCGACGCCGGCGCCGTCGAGACCACGGCGACGGCTGACGGCGCCGAGACCGTCCTGCGCGGCACCAAGAAGTGGATCAGCTTCGCCCAGATCGCGGACCTCTTCCTGGTCTTCGCCAAGCTCGACGGGCAGCACACCGCCTTCCTGGTGGAACGGGACACTCCCGGCCTGTCGGTGGAGCCGATCGAGGGACTGCTCGGTCTGCGCGGCTCGATGCTCGGTCGGATCACCTTCGACGACTGTCGGATCCCGGCCGCGAACCTGGTCGGCCGCCCTGGCCTCGGGCTCACCTTCGTCGCCTCCAGCGCGCTCGACCTCGGCCGTTACAGCACCGCCTGGGGCTCGGTCGGTCTGGCCCAGGCCTGCCTGGAGGCCTCGACGGAGTACGCCGGCCGCCGCGCCCAGTACGGCACCGAGATCCGCAACCACCAACTGGTCCAGCAACTGCTGGCCGACATGCTCACCGACACCGTCACGGCCCGGCTGCTCTGCCACCACGCCGGGGTGAGCAAGGAGCAGGGCGAGATGGAGGCCGTCAACCACACCCTGCTGGCGAAGTACCGGGCCTCGACCATCGCCGTCAAGGCGGCGGCCGACGCGGTGCAGATCCACGGAGCCCAGGGCATCGGCGCGGAGGCGTCCGTCCAGCGGCACCACCGGGACGCCAAGGTGATGGAGATCATCGAGGGCACCACGCAGATCCAGCAGACCATGCTGGGCCAGTTCGCCGTTCGTGCGGCCCGGCTGTGAGCGAGGCCCGGACGGGAGCGGTGACCTACGGTCAACTGTCGGTCCTGCGCTCGCTGGAGACGCACGGGCCCGACCACCGGTCGGTCGCCAACCTGATCAGCGTCTGGGAGGTGCCGTTCGGCGTCGGGACGGCCCAGGTGATGGACGCCTGGCTCCAGTTGGTGGCGGCACACGAGTCGCTGCGGACCACCTACGACCTGGGCGGCCCCGCACCGACCCAGACGGTTCACCCGTACCGCCCCTCCAGGGTGGCGGCAGTCGAGCTGGCCGAGGACAGCTTCGCGGCGGCCCTGCGGCTGGCAGCCGAGTCGGCAGCCGAGCCGATCGACATCGAGGCCGAGCTGCCGTGGCGTGCCTTCGTCACGACCTACCAGGGCGATGCGCTCCACCTGGTCACCGTGATCCACCACGTGGCGGCCGACAACGGTGCGTTGCGGGTGCTGGAGGAGCAGTTCGGCCGGCTCCTGGACGGCGGGACGCTCGGGCCGGTGGTCCAGCCGCTGGAGATGGCGCAGGAGCAGCAGGAGGAGTCGGGTGCGCGCAGCGTCCGGCACTGGACCGAGGTCTGGGGCCAACTCGTCCCGGCGGACCGGGATCCGGGTGACGGCAGTGAGCGTCGCCGGGCCTCGCTCTACAGTCCGCAGGGGCTGGCCGCCGCGCAGGAGCTCTCCGAACGGCTGAAGGTCTCGGTCCAGTCCGTGGTGCTCGGCGTCGGCGCGCTCGCGCTGGCCCGGCTCAAGCGGACCGAACGGCTGACCTTCGCGTTGATGGCCGCCAACCGGCTCGTCGCTCCGTGGGTGCCGCTGGTCGGTTCGCTCAACCAGTTCGCCCCGGTGACCATCACCATCGATGAGGAGGCCAACCCGCTGGAGTACCTGCGGGCCGGCTACTTCCAGTGCATGACGGCCTACATGCACGGCTGCTACGACGTCGACGCGCTGAGGACGAGCCTTCAGCAGTCGGGCCGGCCGGAGACGGACCCGACCGCCTTCGCCAAGCACTTCAACTTCCTCGGCGACGTGGACGCCGAGCCCGACGCCGGATCGGCCCTGCGCACCGGGATCGAGTGGCGCCCGTCCACCCAGCGGTCCGGGCCGAACTTCCATCTCGCGGTGGCCACCGGCAAGGGACTCCTCATCGGCGTGGGCGCGAGCTGCGACTATCTCGAAGGGAATCTCCCGGCTGTCCTCGCGGCCTCGATCGAAGCCGGTCTGATCGCGATCTCCAAGGGCTCCGAGAGTTCCCTGGGCGAGGTGTCGCTGGACAATCCGTGGCGGATTGTCTGAGAGTTCGCAGATTGTGGGGGGAAATTTCTCTCCCCCCACAAGTTGGCTGCTCACAGCTGTGTGGAGCCAGTTCTAGAAGCCTGCGCAGATGCCGCGAAGCTGCTTCTTCATAATGAACACCTCCCTATCTGTGGTGACTATAGCCATAGGCGGTCGGGGAATGGAAGAAAATTTCTGACCAAGGTGCGGGAAAGGCGGTTAGGGTGTCGCTCGTGATGGACTCGTACGCTGATCCGGGAGCGCCGGATCACCGAAAGGGCCGCACCGTGATCGCCATCGCCCATCGCCTGCACACCGCGCACGAAGCGGACCGGGTCGCGGTCATGGACGGCGGCCGGGTGACCGAACTGGGCAGCCGTACCGAACTGTCGGCCGCCAACGGCGGCTACGCGGCGCTGTGGAAGTCCTGGCACGGCGCCTGACCGCGCACCCCACCCCTCTCGATCTGCAGGAACGGAACCTCATGCACTCGGCAGCACCGCAGACGGCCCGGAGCTGGGTCCGACCGATTCCCGGCCGGACCGCGCCCGGCGGCCTTCGGCTCTTCTGCTTCCCGTACGCCGGGTCCGGCGCCTCGGTCTTCCGGGAGTGGGGCGCCGGCCTCCCGGAGGGGGTCGAGGCTCTCGCCGTGCAGCTGCCTGGTCGGGAGGACCGCTTCTTCGACCAGCCGATCGCGGATCTGGACGAGCTGCTGGACGCTCTCGTCCCGGCCCTGCTCCCGTACCTGGACCGGCCGTTCGCCTTCTTCGGTCACAGCATGGGGGCCATCGTCAGCTGGGAGCTCGCCCGCAGGCTCCAGCGTGAGCAGGGGCTGGAGCCGGTCCGGGTCGTGGTGTCCGGCTGCCGGGCACTGCCGTTCCATGAGTCACGGCCGCCGGGCGAGCTGGACCTCTCCGACGAGGAGTTGCTCGACGAGCTCCGCCGCCTCAACGGCACGCCCGAGGAGCTGCTGCAGAACCCGGACTTCGTCACCTACATCCTGCCGACCTTCCGGGCGGACCTCTCCCTCTTCGCCGGTTACACCTACCGCCCGGGCGAGTTGCTCAGCTGCCCGGTCTCGGCCTTCGGCGGCAGCGCGGACCCCAGGGTCAGCGAGGAGCAGCTCAAGGGCTGGGCGGAGCTGACCACCGGCCGGACCGAGGTGGAGGTCTTCCCCGGCGGACACTTCTTCCTCAACGCCGAGCGGGAGAACGTGCTCCGGAGCATCTCCCGGGCACTCCCGGCGGTCGGTCACTGACCAGTATTTCCTGACCTGAAATACGATCGAGGGGCTCGCGTGGTGACAGTATGGAACGTCGTCCAGGCTCAGGTGGAGCGAACACCCGAGGCGGTGGCCGCGCGGGCTGCACAGACCTACACCTACCGTGGTCTCGCCGCGCTGGTCGCCGACCTCGGTGAGCGGATAGCGGCGAAGGTCCGGCCGGGCTCCCTGGTGGCGCTCGACGCGTCCAACCGGGTCAGCGGGGCTGTCGGCATCCTCGCCGCGATCGCCGCCGGCTGCGCCGTCCTGCCGCTCGACCGGGAGAGCCCGGCGGCCAGGCGGGCTCGGGTCCTCGACGACGCCCGCCCCGCCCTGCTGCTGCGTGAGCTGGCCGAGGCACAGTTCGCGCTGGAGGAGAGCGGCCTCCCCTCGCCGCCGCGGCAGCCGAGCCTGGGCGAGGTCGCGTACATCCTGTACACCTCCGGCTCGACCGGACAGCCCAAGGGCGTCATGGTTCCTCACGACGCCCTGGTCGACCGGCTCGCGGGCCTGGCCGAGGTGCCGGGGCTGGCGGCCGAGGAGACCGTGCTGGCGCTGAGCGCGCTCTCCTTCGACATCTCGCTGGCGGAGCTGCTCCTCCCGCTGACCGTGGGCGCCTGTTTCGTGGCCGTCCCGGCCGAGACCCGGGCGGACCCGTTCGCCTTCGCGGAGCTGGCGGCCGCGGCCGCGCCGGACGTCATCCAGGCCACCCCCAGCTTCTGGCGACTGCTGCTGGCCTCCGAGTGGACGGGAGCGTCCGGCACGCGGCTCTGGTGCGGCGGGGAGCAGCTCACCCCCAGCCTCGCCCGGCAGTTGCTGCCGCGGGGCAGGGAACTCTGGAACCTGTACGGTCCGACCGAGACCACCATCTGGGCGACGGCGGCGCGGATCGACTCCGCTGAGCGGATCTCGCTCGGCGAGCCGCTGGCCGGGGTGGGCGTCCGCATCGACGACAACGGTGAACTCCTCCTCCACGGATCGGGACTGGCGCACGGCTACCTCGACCGGGAGGAGCTGACGGCCGAGCGCTTCCCGCAGGGCGACACCCCCCAGGGCCGCCGGCGCGTCTACCGCACCGGCGACCGGGCCCGGCTGCGGCCGGACGGCTCGCTGGAGTTCCTCGGCCGCCTGGACAACCAGATCAAGCTGCGCGGGCACCGGATCGAGCTGGGCGAGGTGGAGGCCACCCTGGAGGAGCACCCGGCCGTCTCGCAGGCCGTCGTGCTGCTCCAGGACGCCGACCGGCCCGAACTCGCGGCGTTGGTGGCCTTCGTGGTGCAGCGGGCCGAGGCGGACCTCCAGAGCTGGCTGAAGGACCGGTTGCCGTCGAGTCACCGCCCCGCCCGGATCATCGCCCTGCCCGCGCTGCCCCGCACCACCAGCGGGAAGGTGGACCGGGTCGCCCTGGCCGCCGGCCTGGCCGCCGGCGACCGGGCGCCGGCGCCCACCGCGCCGCCGTCCCGGGGCGACGTCCACGCGCTCGTGGCCGAGGCGTGGCGGCAGACGCTCGCCGCGGACCGCATCGACGAGGATGCCAACTTCTTCGACGTCGGCGGGAACTCGCTCCTGCTGGCCGTCCTCCAGAAGCGGCTCTCCGACGGTCTCGGCGTCCGGGTGCCGATCCGGCAGATCTTCAGGAATCCGACCATCGCTGGGCTGGTCGACAGCATCCTCCGTACGAAGGTGTCGAGTTGAACCTCTACTGCATTCCCTACGCCGGGTGCTCGGCACGCGTCTACGACTCCTGGCAGCGGCACCTTCCGGAGCGCGTCACCGTCCTGCCGATGGAGCTCCCCGGCAGGGGCGCACGCTGCGTGGTGGAGCCGATCGACGAACTGGCCCCGCTGCTGGCGGACTTGTCCCAGCAGCTCGACCTGACCTCGCCGTACGTGCTGTTCGGCCACAGTTACGGTGCGGTGCTCGCCTTCGAGCTGGCCAAGCTGCTCCGCGCCAAGGGTGACCCCGAGCCGGCGGCACTGTTGGTCTCGGCCAGCCGCGCCCCCCGGCTGCTGGGCGCCGACGCGGACACCCATCGACTCTCCGATGCCGAACTCACCAAGCGGCTGGCCGAGTTGGGCGGAACTCCGCAGGAGCTGCTGGAGAACGAGGAGTTGATGGAGATCTACCTTCCCGTCATCCGCGCCGACTACCGGATCCTCGGCGAGTACGGCACGGGCACCCCCGGCACGGTCGGCTGCCCGGTGGTGGCGTTCTACGGGGATGCGGACGATGAGGCCGACCTGGCCTCGGTCGAGGAGTGGGCGAACTACACGGACAGTTCTTTCGGCGTCGAGAAGATCCACGGGGACCACTTCTTCCTGCACGCGGCCGAAAGTGAACTCGTGGCCGCTGTCGAGGCGGTCTGCACGAAGGGTGAGTTGAGTTGAGCCGGACCACCGTGTCGAGCGAGAACGCCGTGTCGAGCGAGAACGCCGTGTCGAGCGAGAACGCCGTGTCGAGCCGGAGCACCGTGTTGACGCAGACCACCGCGCCGGTGACCTTCGGTCAGCTGTCGGTCATCCGCGACCTGGAGCTGTCGGCGCCGGACGAGCAGAGCGACGGGAACCTGACCGCGGTCCACGCGCTGCCGCACGGTACGACGGCCGCCGAGGCCACGGCTGCCTGGTCGACGCTGGTCGAGCGACACGAGGCGCTGCGCACGGTCTACGACCGGACTCCGGCCGAGCCGCTGCAGATCGTCCAGCCCTTCGAGGCGTTCCGGCTCGACCTGGTGGAGCTGCCGGACGGGAGTCCGCAGGCCGCCGAGGCACTGGCCGAGGAGATGGCCGAGCGGGAGATCCGGGTGGAGGTCGAGCACTCCTGGCGCGCGGTCATCGCCACCCACGCCGGGGCTCCTCGCTACCTGGTCTGCGTCCTGCACCACCTCGCGGTCGACGCCGCTGCCTGGGCGCTGCTGGAGGAGCAGCTCCGGACCCTGCTGGCCGGTGGTTCGCTCGGATCGGAGCCGGTGCCGCAGCCGATCCAGCTCGCCCTGGCCCAGCGCACGCAGGAGAGGCAGCGACGCCGGACCATCGAGTACTGGCTCAAGGCCTGGGAAGGCTTCGTGGAGGAGGACCGGCAGGCCGGGGACACCAGCTTCCGGGTGAAGGCGAGCCTCTACTCGGAGGTTGCCATGACGGCCGCCGTCCGGCTCTCCGAGCGACTCGGCGTCTCCGTCCAGTCCGTCATCCTGGGTGCCTCGGCGCTCAGCCTGTTCCAGTTGAAGGGCCGTGACCGGGTCACCCTCGGCCTGTTGGCCGGGAACCGGAACGACCTGCGGTGGGGCACCCTGGTCAGCAGCATGAACCAGCTCGCCCCGATCACCGTGGCGGCGGACCGCGGGACCCACCCGGACGCCGTCCTGCGCGCGCTCTACCGGGGCGGTCTCGAACGCCTCCTGCACGGCAGCTACCACATGGACGAGTTGCGTGAGCGGCTGACCGCCAACGGCCACCCCAACCCCGACCCGGTGCTGTTCAGCTGCTACTTCAACTTCCTGGGCGAGATCGCCGAGACCCCGGAGCCGGGCTCGCCGAGCCTTGCGGGCATCGAATGGGCGTCGAACGCCTGGCAGGCCAGCCCGAGCTTCAACCTGCGCGCGGCGACCGGGGCGGGCCTGCACCTCTCGCTGACCGCCAGCCGGGACTATCTGACCCCCGAACGCACCGGGCTCTACCTGGCGACCGTCGAGGCCGTCCTGGTCAGCCTCGCGGACGAGGCGCCGAGCAGCCTGGACGAGATCGGCTACGCCCCGCTGCGCAGGGTCGACCAGTTTCCGGAGAACACCAAGTGACCGCGAGTCAGGCACCGCGCTGCCCCTACCGCGACGACGACCGCCCGGCGGCGGACCCCTGCGCCGACTACCTCCCCCTGCGGGGCGCGGAGCCGGTCCGCTGGGACGAGGACCTGGAGGTCTGGATCGTCTCCGGGTTCCGCGAGACGACGGCTCTGCTGCGCCACCCCGCCCTGTCGGCCGCCTGGCCGCAGCGGGGCACCACCACGCTGCACCAGGCGGCCGACGGTGAGGGCCGCGCCTCGGAGGTCGTGCGCAGGTGGTTCATGTTCAACGACGACCCCGAGCACGCCGCGGCGCGCCGGATCGTCGCGCCGCTCTTCGCGGCCGACCGGATCGCCGCGATGCGTCCCGCCGTGGAGAAGCTGGTCGACGAACTCATGGCGGGGCACACGGGCGGGCTGGACGTGATGGCGGACCTCGCCGTCCCGCTCTCCAGCCGGGTCATCTGCCAACTCCTGGGCCTGCCCGAGGAGGTCGCACCCCGCCTGCACGACTGGGCGCCGGACATCGCGGCGCTGCTGATCGCGGACTACCTGCCGGAGGTCAGGAGCAGGGGCCACCGTGCGCTGCAGGAGATCGCGGAGGTGGTGGACGAGGCCCTGCGTTCGGAGGTCCCGGCGGGCTCGGGGCTCTGGCTGCTGCGCAACGCCCACCGCGAGGGCGTCATCGAGGCCGCCGACATCCGGGCCACCGCGAGCCTGCTGATCTACGCCGGGTTCGAGACCACCTCGACCTTCATCGGCAAGGCCGTGCGGGCCGCGCTGCACGCCGGTGCCTGGGCCGGCGTCCGGACCGGTGAACCGGCTGCCGTGGTCGATGAGCTGCTTCGCTTCGACACCTCCGTCCAGCAGGTGGCGCGGGTCGCCACCGCTCCGGTGGAGGTGGCCGGCCACCGGATCGCGCAGGGGGATCTCGTCCTGCTGATGCTGGGGGTGGCCAACCGTGACCCGGTCGTCTTCGCCGACCCGGACGTGCTCGACCACGGCCGCGAGATCAGGCGGCACCTCACCTTCGGTTTCGGCGCGCACTACTGCCTCGGGGCCGCGCTGGCGAGGCTGGAGGCCGAGGTCGCGCTGGAGCGGCTCGGCAGCCGGTGGGCGGGGATCGTGCCCGAGGGGCAGCCGGTGACCAGGCAGCACTTCGGCATCACGGTCCTGGAGCACCTCAGCGTGCGCGGCACGGCCTCCTGACAGCCGACCGCCGAACCCTGAAGGAGAGTTGGGATGATGCGAGCTACCCGCGAGAGCCCGGAGTCCACCGACGGCCGGCTGATCCACGAGTCGGTGACCCGGCACGCCCTGCGGCACCCCGAGCGGATCGCGCTGCGGCAGGGTGACGTCCGGGTGACCTACCGGGAGCTGGACCTGGCCAGTGACGACCTCGCCGCCGATCTCCACGCGGCGGGTGTCGGCCCCGGAGCGCGCGTACCGGTGCTGATGTCGCGCTCGCCCCGGTTCGTGGCGGTCATCCTCGCCATCCTCAAGTGCGGGGCCGCCTACGCCGTGCTGGACCCGACCTGGCCCCAGGAGCGGCTCCGCACGATCATCGGGCAGCTGGACCCGCCGGTGCTGGCGGCCCAGACCCCGCTGGACCTGGACCTGGGCGTTCCGGACTGGTCCGGCGTGCACTCCTCGATCGGGGAGGCGGTGCTGCGCGGGCGCCGGGCTCCTGGCGTGCCCTGCGAGCCCGCCGCGGCGGCCGCCGTCTTCTTCACCTCCGGCAGCACCGGTACGCCGAAGGGGGTGGTCTCCCCGCACCGGGCGGCGGTCCGGCTCTTCCAGCGCGACTCCTTCGCCGACCTCGGTGCCGGCCACACCATGGCGGGGGTCAACTCCCTGTACTGGGACGCCCTGACCCTGGAGGTGGTGGGCCCGCTGGTCAGCGGTGGGACGGTCGCGCTGATGGAGGAGGAGTACCTGCTGCCCGAGGGCCTGGCCGCACTGGTGCGCAACCACGGCGTCGACACCGCCTGGCTCAGCTCCTCCCTGTTCAACATGTTCGTGGACGAGGACCTCTCCTGTTTCGAGGGGATGAGCCAACTGCTGATCGGCGGGGAGCGGGTGTCGCAGCACCACATCCGCAAGTTCCTCACCCGGCACCCCTCGGTACGGCTGATCAACGGGTACGGCCCGGCCGAGGCCTGCGTCTTCGCGACCACCCACCCGGTCACCCTGGCGGACACCGACCACCCGGACGGCATCCCGATCGGCCGGGTCGTCCCGCAGACCGCGGTCCACCTGCTGGACGGTGACGCGCGCTGCCGCCCGGGGGAGACCGGTGAGATCTGCGTCGCCGGCGCAGGTCTGGCCGACGAGTACCTGGGCCAGCCGGTGGAGACCGCCGCGCGCTTCGTCACGGTCGAGCTGGACGGTACGCCCACGCGCGTCTACCGGACGGGTGACCTGGGCTTCGAGGCGCCCGACGGGGTCCTGCACTACCGGGGGCGGACCGACCGCCAGGTGAAGATCCGCGGCTACCGGATCGAACCGCTGGAGATCGAGAACGCCTGCCTCCGCCTGCCCTCGGTGGAGCGCGCGGTGGCGGTGCCGGTACCCGACGAGGACGGCGCCCTCTCCCGGATGGCGCTGTTCTACGTCCAGGGGGCCGACGGTGCGCCGGTCGCCGAGGAGGCGGTGCGCGCCTGGCTCGCCGCCGCCCTGCCCACCCACTGCATGCCCGCCGAACTGAGGGAGTTGGCGGCCGTCCCACTCACCCCCAACGGCAAGGTCGACACCCGCGCACTGCTCGCCACCCTCTCCCGGGCGACTGCGGGTCCCTCCCCGGCAGCCGCCCACGCGGCGCCGGCCTGCGGGGACCACCAGGGCATCGCACGCGAGGAGTATGCCCGGATCGTCGGGTGGGAGGCGGCGCCGGAGCTCGCGTTCGCGACCCTGGGTGGGACGTCACTGGATGCGCTGCGGCTGTGCGCGCGAACGGCGGGCCGGACGGGCCGGCAGATCTCGGTCTCCGCCTTCATGCGCACCCCGACCCTGAACGGCCTGCTGGCTCTGGTCGAATCGGCCGCCGCACTGCCGGGGAGCCGTCCTGCCGAGGAGACCGGCCGGATTCTGCTGAGCGGTGTCCAGGCGAACTTCTGCCTGCTGCACGAGATGGTGCCCGACGACCCGTCAGCGATCTGCCAGGTGGCGTGGCGGGTCTCGGGAGCGCTGCGACTCCCGCTTCTGGAAGCCGCGTTGAACGATCTTCATCAGCGCCATGAGGGTCTCCGGGCGGCCTACCGGGTCGATGAGGACCCAGTGGCCGTGCTGCCCGGTCCCCTGGACGGCATCCGGGTGGAGAGGGTCACCGCGGACCGGTTCGACCAGGCGCTGCGCCGGCCGTTGCGGATCGAGGACGGCGAGGTCTGGCGCTGCGTGTACGCCGAGACCGGGCTGTTGGGGCTGGCCGTGCACCACGTGTCCTTCGACGGCTGGTCCCAGGGGCTCCTGGTCGCCGATCTGGCGCATGCGTACCAGGCCCGGTCCAGGGGGACGGCACCGCGGTTCGCGCAGGCGTCCCCCGGTCTGCGGCGCCTGGCCGAGGAGGAGGCGGCCCTGCGCAGCCCGGACGACCACGCGGACCAACTGCGGTACTGGACCTCGACGCTGGCCGGGATGCCCGATCTCGACTTCCCGCCGCCGCTGGACGAGGAGGAGACGCCCGTTGTCCTCACCGTCGGAGCGGACGCCGTCGCCGCTCTCTCGGAGCTGGCCCAGGGGGTCGGCGCCACGCTCTTCGCCCCGCTGGTGGCCTGCTACGGCGCCGCTCTGACCGAGGTCCTGGGCCGGCGGGACTTCGGGATCGGAGTGCCGCTGGCCCGGCGGTTCGGCCAGGAAGCGGTCCGGGCGGTTTCCTGCCTGGTGGACACCCTCTGCCTGCGCCTGCCGGCGCTGGACGGGTGCCGGACGCCGCAGGAGGCGCTCGGTGCCGCACTGCCGGTGGTGGAGGCGGCCCTCGCCCACCAGGACGTGCGGTTCGCCGACGTGGTCCGGGAGCTCCGGCCGCCGAGGACCGGCCGGAATCCGCTCTACCAGACGCTGTTCGCCTATCAGGGCAACGAGGACGTACGGCTCGAACTGCCAGGGTGCACGGTCCAGCCGTACTCGCCGGGGGCCGAGGCGGCCATGAACGAACTGGTCTGTGAGGTGTGGCCGTTGCCCGATGGGGGCCTGCGGGTGCACCTCACCCACCAGGGTCACCGGGTCGGTCGGGACGTGGTGGAGCGCGTCGCCCGGGTGTACCAGGAACTGCTTGACGGGGATAGGAGTGATCTTTCATGCAGGACACCTTGAACGAGCGGACGGTGGTCCGTCTGCTCAGGGCGGTCGTCGACTCGTCTCCGGACGCGATCGCGGTCGAGTGCGGTGAGCAGAAGCTGACGTACCGTCAGTTCTGGGATTCGGCCGCCGTGCTGGCGGGGCGGATCCAGCAGGCCGAGGGCTACCGGAGCGGCTGCCTGGTCGGTCTGCTCTTCGACCGGGGGGTGGCGGGCGTCGTCGCGCAGTTGGGCAGCTGGCTCGCGGGCGCCGCGTACCTGCCGCTCGATCCGGCGCTGCCCGACGGCCGGATCGAGTCGATCCTGCTCGATGCCCGGCCGATCGCCGTGCTGTCCCAGGACGGGCTCGCCGGGCGCGTGCCCGCGGGGATCCCGGTGCTCGACGGCTCCGCCGGCGCGGCACTCCCCTCGACGGTGCGGTCGGCCCAACTGGCCTACGTCATCTACACCTCCGGGTCGACCGGTACGCCCAAGGGTGTCGAGGTCGGCCACGCGGGGCTGGAGAACCTGGTGTCCTGGCATCGGAGGGCCTACGGCACTGGGCCCGGCGTCAGGGTCGGAGCCTTCGCCGGGCTGGGGTTCGACGCCACGGTCTGGGAGGTCTGGGCGGCGCTCGCGGGCGGGGCGACGCTGGTGCTGCCGACCGAGCGGGTGCTCGTCGACAGTGCGGTGATCGCCGAGTTCATCGAGCGCAGCGCCATCACACACTGCTTCCTGAGCACTCCGCTGGCCGAGCAGCTGTTCGCCCTCCCGAGCCCGCCCGCCGGCCTGGCCGTCCTGCTGACCGGCGGCGACCGCCTGCGGGTGAACCCGCCGACGTCCTTCCCCGCCGCCGTGTTCAACCACTACGGTCCGACCGAGGCCACCGTGGTGACCACCGCCAGCGACGACCTGCGCCGCAGCCCCACCGACGCCGCACCGGTGATCGGCCGCCCCATCACCGGTGCGCAGGTGCGGCTGGTGGATGCCGAGGGGGCCCAGGTCACCGAGCCGGGTGTCCCCGGGGAGCTGGTGATCGGCGGTGACGTCCTGGCCCTGGGCTACCGCAACGACCCGGAGCTCACCGGCCGCAGGTTCGTCCCCGGTGAGGGCGGGGGCCGCTGGTACGCCTCCGGCGACGTCTGCCGCTGGACGGCCGACGGCGAGCTGGAGTTCGTGGAGCGGCGGGACGCCCAGGTCAGCATCCGTGGCCACCGGGTGGAGCCGGCCGAGGTCGAGCAGGAGATCCTCGCCGTTGCGGGGGTGGACCAGGCGGCCGTCGTCCACCTGCCGGACGAGGACGGTGGATCGCTGCGGGCCTTCTTCTGCGGCGAGGCCCAGGCGCGGGCCATCCGCACGGCACTGACCGCCCGGCTGCCGACGTACATGCTCCCGGCCGGTCTGCACCGGCTCGCCGCGATGCCGCTGACCCCCAACGGCAAGATCGACCGGAAGGCCCTGCTGGCCACCCCGGTCGAATCCCCGGTCGAGCCCCCGTCAGAGCCCCCGTCAGAGTCCCCGTCCGAGCCGACGTCCGAGCCCCTGTCCGAGCCCTCGTCGCCCGGAAGCACCGAGGAGCGGATCGCCGCGATCTGGTCCGAGCTCACCGGGAACCTCCCCGGCTCCCAGGACAGCTTCTTCGAGATCGGCGGGCACTCACTGATCGCCGCCCGGGCGGTGTCCCGGACGCGTGAGCAGTTCGGCATCAAGATCGGGCTGCAGACCATCTTCAGCCATCCCGTCCTCGCGGACTTCTCCGCCAAGGTCGACGAAGCCGTCAGGAGCGCGAAGTGATGCAGAACCGACCCGTCGTGGTCATGGAGTTCGGGAACGAGATACCCCCGAGGACCTTCGACGGCATCCTCCCGGACGGGTGGGACCAGAGAACCCTCAGAATCGACCCATTGCACTACCCCGGCCTCGCCGACAGCGTCCCCGGCACGGCCGAGCAGGCCGCCTACTGGGCCGAGAGGATCACCGCCGCCGGGCCGCCCCCCGTCATGGTGCTGGCCTACTGTTCGGCCGTCGGCCTGGCCTCGGCGCTGGTCGGGGCGCTGCCGGCACCGAACGTCCCGCTCATCCTGTTCGACCCGGCGGCGCCGGGCCCCCTGACCCCGCAGGAGTTGCTGACCGAACTCGTCCGGGCCATGGACGAGTCGGCCGAGGTGCCCACGATCACCGGCCTGCCGCCCGGCACCGCGCTCGCACTGGCCAGCTCCTGCCTCCTCTCGGTGGTCGTCGGCTGCTCGCCCGAGCTCGACGAGGAGATCCTGGTCGAACTGACCGAGGGGCAGCGGGCTTGGCTGAGCTTCACCCTCGCGTCGGCCGTGCCCCTTGAGACACCGCCGGCCCCTGAGCACGTCGTGCTGAGCGAGGAGGTCGAGTGGACGGGCTCCGGGGTGGTGCACCGGGTCGACGTGACGGCGGCCGAGCTGTTCCGCGCACCCCGGGTGAAGTCCCTGCTCACCGAGCTCCTGACCACCGTGGAAAGGGAAGCCCCGTGCTGCCCGCATTCGTAGAACGGGACGCGGTCGATGCCCTGGTCGCGGCCCAGTGGTCGCGCATCCTCGGCGAGCCCCCGGCCGCCCTGGACACCGACTTCTTCGCCTCCGGCGGCACGTCCCTGAAGGCGGCCCGGCTGGCCAGCGCCCTGCGGGGCGCCTGCGGCGTCAAGGTCCCGCTGCAGCGGATCTACGAGCTGCGGACCCTCCAGGGCATCAGCTCCTGGCTCCGGGGCGACACCCGTGCCGCCCACGGGCGGTTCGTCACCCTCAACGCGACCGGCGCCGGCACACCGCTGCTGCTCGTACCGGCGGCCAGCGGCGGCGTGGTCGGCCTGCACCGATTCGGGGGTGACCCGGTCGACCGGCCCGTGCACGGCCTCCAGGCGCGCGGTCTCAACCTCCAGGACGGCCCGCCGAGCAGCGATCTCGGCGAGAAGGTGGCGGACTTCGTCGAGGTGCTGGAGACGTCGGACGTGCCGCGCCGCCTGCACCTCGCCGGCTACTGCATCGGCGGCATCCTCGCGTACGAGCTGGCCCGGGCGTTGCAGGGCCGGGGCTGGGAGATCAGCTCGCTGCTGCTGCTCAACACCTCCCTCTACTGCCCGCCGCTCACCGTCGAGGAGGGCATGCGGGAGAAGCTGCGGCAGCTCGTCGCCGAGGCGGGCCTGCCGGCCGAGGTGGCCGAGCGCGGAGCCGAAGCCGTCCTCCAGGAGCTTGCCACCGGCGAGGACTACGCCGACTTCGATGCCCGGGTACGCGTCTTCGGCTCCGCCGGTGCCGCGATCTCCGGCTACGCCCCGCCGCCGGCCGACTTCCCGGTCCGGCTCTTCTCCACCGAGGACCGTGACGACCCCGCCGACATCGCCGCCACGCCCGGACCGGTGGTCGACTGGCCGGATCTCGGCCTGCCGGACTACCGCCAGTACGCGGTGCCTGTCGACCACTTCGAGATGATCAACCATGCGCCCACCCTGGCGGCGGTGGAAGCCGTGATGGCGGAGATCGACAGCACCGGGCCGTGATCGCGGATCCTTGACAGGGGGAAGAGGTCCATAAGAATATGTAGCCCACACTGCATGAGTTGTACCGTTCGCTCATCGAGTGGTATCCGCGTCGGCAACTCCTCGCAGGCCCTGGCCCATTGAACACAGGCCCTGGCCCGTTGAACACAGCCCCCCTGGCCCATTGAAAACAGGCCCTGGCCCATTGAACGCCCGCACATTTCCGAGGCCCGACGGCCCGCCATTTCCCCTTGCCGAACTCGTGGTTTCGGTGCGCCTTTCGTGAACCATCGATCCAAAGATTGGTTGGCCAAGTGGAAAACCCCGGTGCTGCCACCGAAGATCTTCAGGAATGCATCCACTCCGGCGACCCGGAAGTCCAGGACGACCCGGAAGTCCAGGACGCCCAGGACGGCCAGGCCTGGTTCGAACTGTGGAACGTCCAGCAGGGGTTGTGGCTCCAGCACGAGTTGGACGAGGGCCGGGCGGAAGCCAACCTGCCGGTGTGGGAGCACCTGCACGAGGCGGTGGACATCGCCGCCATGCGCCGTGCGGTGGCTCTCCTGGTGGACCGGCACCAGGCCTTGCGGCTGTGCTTCCGGGACACCCCGGGCGGCCCGCGCCAGCGCGTGCTGCCCGTGCACGACCTCGAAGTGCCGTTCGTCGACCTGGCCGGCGCGGCCGACCCCGAGGCCGAACTGGACCGGCTCGTCCGGGCCGAGAACGCGACCGCCTTCGACGATCTCGGCACACCGCCGGTGCGGGTGAGGATCTACCGACTGGCGTCCGACCACCACTGCGTCTACGCGAACCTGCACCACATCGTCTCGGACGGCACCAGCATGGGCATCCTCATGCGCGAGCTGCTGCTCTGCTACCGGGCCTTCGCGGCCGGCGAACAACCGGCGCTGGCCCCGCTCCCGACGACGTTCCAAGCGTTCCTCCAGGGCCGGCGGCAGTGGCTGTCGACCGCGCAGAGCAAGTCCATGGAGACGTACTGGCTCGACCAGCTGGCCGCCCCGCTGCCGAGGCTCCGGATCGGGGACTACGACGCACCCGCCGAGGACGTGGTGAACGAGACGCTGGAGTTCGGCGTCGAGGCCGACCTCGCCAAGGGGCTGGCAGCGCTGACCAAGGAGTTGCACGTCACGCCGCACATCCTGCTGCTCAGCGCGTTCGCGGTCGCACTGCGGGACATCAGTTGCGACGACGACATCATCGTGTGCGTCCCGTTCTCCGGTCGCGACACCAAGGAACTGGACGGAATGGTCGGCGGCTTCGTCAACCCGCTCTCCATCCGGATGACGATGTCGGACTCCGATGCCTTCGACGAGGTCGTGCGCCGGGCCCGGACCGCGAGCATCGGCGCGTACGCGAACAGCCGCTATCCGTTCACCCGGCTGTTGGAGAAGCTCGACGTCGAGGCCAGGCCCGGTCGGAACCCGGTCTTCTCGACCTCCTTCCAGTTCGCGGACTTCCTGCCGCCCGCCAGGCAGACCTCGCAGCTCGACCTCTGCCTGTTCGGCAAGCCGGCCGGGGACCGGCTCAGCCTGCGGCTCAACTACAACTCCCGGCGGCTCGCGGAGTCCGAGGCCAAGGAGGTCCAGTCGGCCTTCCTGGCCGTACTGCGGCAGGTCACCGACGACGCGGCGATCTCGCTGGAAGCCCTGTCGGAACCCCTGCGGCAGGCACGGCGGGCGACCCGGACCACGCCCGGCAGCCGCCGTCGGCTGGGGACGCTGCGAGCCTCCCGGCCCACGGCGCCGAACGCCTGAGCCGGTACCCGGTCAGGTCACCGAAGATCAACTCCGAGGAGCAGTAGTCCAGATGAAGGCGTTCGTCAGGCAACTCGCCGACCGGCCGCAGGCGGGCACGCGACTGTTCTGCTTCCCGTACGCCGGGGGCGGCGTGTCGACGTTCCGAGACTGGGCCGCCGCCCTGCCCGGCGACATCGAGCCGTGGGCGATACAACTACCTGGCCGTGAGGAGCAGTTGGGTACGCCACCGCTCGACCGGATGGGCGATGTGCTCAACGCGTTGGTGCCCGCGATCATCCCGCACCTGGACCGTCCGTTCGCCTTCTTCGGGCACAGCATGGGCGGCCTGGTGGCTTGGCACCTCACCTGTTCCCTGCAGCGGATGGAGGCCGGTTCACCCACCCGGCTGTTCGTCTCGGCATGCGCACCGCCACAGGTCCGGGACCCGGCCGCGCGGCAGCACCACGCAGATCCGGACGAGGAGCTCATCGAGAAGCTGCGTTCGTGGAATGCCACTCCGGAAGCGGTGCTGGCGGATCCGGAACTGATGACCCTGCTGCTCCCGGCGATCCGCGCCGATCTCGCGGTGGTCGAGACCTACCGGTTCAACGGCGCGCCACTCCTGAACTGCCCGGTCACCGCATTCGGCGGGACCGAGGACGACTCCGCGGGCCATGCGATGCTGCCGCGTTGGGGTGAGCTGACGGCCGGTGGCTTCGATCTGCGCATGTTCCCCGGCGGCCACTTCTTCCTGCACTCCGCCGGTCCGGCCGTGCTCGCGGAAATCTCCGGCCGGCTCGGTGCCACGTCCCGGCAGAACAGTCACTGACCCGAACTCTTTGAGAAATCCGTGCCCTCGATCGATGGAACAGGTGGAACGACATGTCGCAGCGGTCCGTGGTCGACGTTGTCTCGGATGTGTGGACGGCCGTCCTTCGGACCGGGATACCGGGACCGGATGCCAACTTCTTCGCACTGGGCGGCAATTCACTGCAGGGCGCCAGGGTGATCAGCCGGCTGCGCGAGGAGCTGGGCCTGCGGATCCCGCTCAGCGTGCTCTTCGAGGCCCAGACCCTCGCCCGGCTGGCCACGGCCATCGAGGGGATGCGGGAGACGGCGCCCGGGGCGGCCATGACCATCGAGCCGCTCGGGGAGCGTTCGGACGACGTCTTCCACGCCCCCACGTCGTTCACCCAGCAGCGCCTGTGGGTCGACGAGCACATTCAGGGGCCGAGCTCCCGCTACAACATCCCGGTGGCGAGCGAGCTCGTGGGACCGCTCGACGTCACGGCGCTGGGGCAGGCCGTCCAGGCGCTGGCCGACCGCCACGAGGTCTTCCGTACCACCATCAAGGCCGTCGACGGAGTCCCCGAGCAGGTGATCCGGGCCCACCTCGATCTGCCGCTGACCGTGGTCGACCTCCGCGAGGAGCCGCCGGAGCAGCAGGAGCAGGTCCTGGCCGACCTGCTCCTCGACTCCGCCCAGCGGCCGTTCGACGTGGAGCAGGGGCCACTGCTCCGGGTGGAGCTGTACCGACTGGACGAGCAGTGGCACGTCCTGCTCATCAACCTGCACCACATCATCACCGATGTGCACTCCTTCGGGATCGCCATGTCCGAGCTGCTGGAGCTGTACGCGGCAGCCGCCGGCGGCACGCCCCCCGTGATCGAGAAGCCCGCGGTGCAGTACGCCGACTACGCCGCCTGGCAGCGGCGCACGGTCAGCGGAGCCGCGCTCGACCGGCAACTGGACTACTGGAAGGCCCAGCTGCGCGGTCCGCTGCCCGTGCTGGATCTTCCGACCGACCTGCCGCCCCGGGAGAGCACCACGAGCCGTGGGGCCTCGGTGGACATCGAACTCCCCCGGGCGGTGTCGCGGCGGATCCGCGAGCTGTCCAAGGAGAACAACGCCACTCCGTTCATGACCATGTTCACCCTGCTCAATGTGCTGCTCAGCCGGTACAGCGGCCAGACGGACATCGTGGTCGGCATCCCCAGCGCCAACCGGGACCTGCCGGAGCTGGAGTCCATGCTCGGGTGCTTCCTCAACACCCTTGCCCTGCGCAGCGATCTGTCCGGCGATCCGACGCTGACCGAGCTGCTCGGCCGGGTACGGGCCCGGATGCTGGAGGCCTTCGTCCGCCAGGACGTTCCTTATGAGCGGGTGGTCAACGCGATCTCGACCGACCGCTCCTCCCGGCAGGCGCCGTTCCGGGTCATGCTGGCGTTCCAGCACGAGGTGCCGGCGCCGGAGCTGGCCGGGCTCACCGTCACCGACGTCGATCTGGACCTGAACCTGAAGGCGGTCAAGTTCGACCTGGTGTTCCGGGTCGTCGAGACCGAGTTCACCTACCGCCTCGCACTCGACTACAACACCGAGCTGTTCGTCGAGGAGAAGGCGTGGCGCATCCTGGAGCATCTGAGTGTGCTCGCGGCCGATGCGGTGGCCGCTCCCGCCAAGCGCCTCTCCGACCTCACCATCCTTCCCGACGGGGAGCGCCGGCAGCTCGAACAGTGGTCCACCGCGGCCTGCGGTCCGTACCCCACCGATCTCTTCCTGCACCGCTTGTTCGAGGAACAGGTGCTCAGGACCCCGGAGGCGGACGCGGTCGAAAGCGGTGACGATCGGGTCAGCTATCGCGAACTCGACCGCAGGGCGGCTCGGTTGGCCGCGGAACTGACGGCGCGCGGTATCGGCACCGACGATCTGGTCGGCCTGTGCGCGGACCCGTCGGTGGACCTCATGGTCGGGATCCTCGGCATCCTCAAGGCCGGGGCCGCCTACGTGCCGATCGATCCGCTCTCACCGGTCGACCGGATGTCGTACGTCGTCGCGGACAGCGCGATGAAGGTCCTGGTCACCACCCCGCAGCTGCGCGACCAGCTGCCGGCGGCCGTCCTTGCGAGCGTGGACGCCGTGACGTGCGACATCGCGGGTTCCGGCGCCGTCCGGAAGGACGGCTCCACCGGTGACGACGACCGGGAGCCGGACCGGGAGCCGGACGGTGCGCAGGGCGGCGCCCGGGAGCCCGCATCGCACCCGTCGCAACTGGTGTACCTGATGTACACGTCCGGGACCACCGGCAACCCCAAGGGCGTCGGACTGCCGCACACCGCGATCACCCCGTGGATCCAGTGGGCCCAGGACACCCGCCCCATCGGGCCGGGCACCCGGGTCGTGCACAACCTCTCGTACCACTTCGACTGGTCCGTCGAGCAGATGTTCCACGCGCTGACCGCCGGCGCCTGCCTGGTGATGCTGCCCCGTGAGGTCCGGGCCGACGGCCGGGCCACCGCCCGGTTCATCAACGAGCGATCGATCCACCTGCTGTACCTGACGCCGACTCAGATGCGCGGCATCACGGACGCCGGCATCGGGATGCCGACGCTGCGCCACGTGTCCATGGGCGGCGAGAACCTGGACGCCGACCTGGTCGCGCGGACCCGCGGGGTCGTCTCCGCGCAGTGCGAGATCTGGAACGAGTACGGGCCGACGGAGACCGCGGGCGCGGCGCTGGTCGGCCGCATGGGCGACGAGCCGGTGGAGCGCAGCTCCATGCCCCTGGGAGAGCTGATCGCCAACGCTTCGTGCGCGGTGGTCGACCGATGGGGGAACCTGCAACCGATCGGTGTCCCCGGCGAGCTCTGGATCGGTGGTGACGGCGTCGCCCGCGGCTACCGCAACCGGCCCGCCCTGACCGCCGACCGTTTCGCCCCGGACCCGGCCCGACCCGGCCGTCGCCTCTACCGCACCGGTGATCTGGTGCGCCGCCTGCCCAACGGGGAGATGGAGTTCCTGGGCCGGGTCGACAGCCAGGTCAAGATCCGTGGCGTGCGGGTCGAGCTGGAGGAGATCGAATCGGTGCTGCGCGGGCACCCGGAGGTGACGAACGCCGTGGTCGTCCTGGAGCCCGACCAGCGGCTGGTCGCCTATGCGGTCCGGACGCCGGGCAGCGAGCTCGACGAGGCCGCGCTGCGCGCCCACCTCGCCCCGAAGCTGCCCATCGTCATGCAGCCGGCCGTCTTCATGTGGCTCGACGCCATCCCGCTCTCGCCGACCGGAAAGGTCGACCGTCAGCGGCTTCCCCGGCCCGAGGCTGCCCCGGTCAGCAAGCCGACCGTGGCGCCGCCGACCACCGAAACGGAACGCACCGTCGCGGCGGCCTGGGCGGAGGTGCTCAAGCTGGACGTGGTGGACGTGCGGGCCAACTTCTTCGAGAGCGGCGGGGATTCGTTCTCCCTGCTGGCGGTCGTCAGCCGACTGCGGACCGAATTCGAGCTG
Organism: Kitasatospora sp. NPDC008050; assembly: GCF_042957465.1. Lineage (NCBI taxonomy): Bacteria > Bacillati > Actinomycetota > Actinomycetes > Kitasatosporales > Streptomycetaceae > Kitasatospora > Kitasatospora sp. NPDC008050. The sequence continues at coordinate 226,797 of NZ_JBIBIJ010000012.1, read as the reverse complement.
GACATTCCGGTGCGTGCCCTGGTCGACACGCCGACCGTCGCGACGCTGGCCGCGCGGATCGAGGCGCTGCGCCGGATGACATGACCCCCGGTTCCTCCGGCGCGGCGGCCGCGGCGACCGTTGCCGCGGCGGTTGCCGCCCGGCCGTGAGCAATCCGTCCGCAACCGCCCGCCCCCGGTCGAAAAGGGAGGGGGGAGGCCCCTGGGGCCTCCCCCCTCCCTTTTCGGCTCTCGCTCGTGTTCGCTCCGTCAGGTGCCGGTGGCGAGCAGCGCGGTGATCCGCGGTCCGATGTGCTCCAGTGCCCGCTGCGACATCATCTCCCCGTGTGTGCAGTCCACCGGAACGCTCCGGATCCGTCCCGTGACGTACGGAGCCCAGCCGTCCGACCCCAGTGCCCTGCCGTGGCCGCTCTTCGCGGCGGTCCACAGGAGGACATCGCCGTCGAAGACCGTCGGGCGGAAGGCGTGTGCCAGACCCACGTTGCTCCTGAACACCCGCGCCATGGCGTCGATCTGCTTCTTGTCCAGACCCGCCGGCACGCTGTCGTCGGCTCCCGGCTCCGAGCAGCCGCCCAGCGAATCGAGCAGCTCACGCAGACCGGAGGCCGGGCCCAGGACGGGTGCGTCGACCTGGTGCAGGGGGTACGCGTCGAGCAGCGCCAGCAGGGCCACCGTCTCACCGGCCGCCTGGAGGCGGGTCGCGATCGCCTGCGCCAGGAGACCGCCGAACGACCAGCCGAGCAGGTGGTAGGGACCGGTGGGCTGGACGGCCCGGATCCGGCGGACACAGTTTCCGGCCAACTCCTCGACATCCGCCGCGGGATCGGCTCCGGTCAGCCCGCTGTCCTGGAGGGCGTACACCGGGCGGTCGTCCTCGGTGAACCGCAGCAGTCCCGAGTAGACCCAGCCGACCCCGGCCGCCGGATAGAGACAGAACAACGGAGGCAGCCGGCCCCCGGAGCGCAGCGGCAGGATGCCCGAGAGCGGGTCTCCGTCGGTGCCGCGGGCCAGCAGTTCCGCGAAGGCGGCGACGGTCGGGGCCTCGAACAGGCTCCGCACGGTCAGGCCGGTCCCCAGCGCCTCACGGATCCGGGCCACCAGGCGGATCGCGTCGAACGAGTTGCCGCCCAGCCGGAAGAAGTCGTCGTGGACTCCTATGCCGGGTCCGCCGGGTCCGCCGGGTCCGCCGGGTCCGCCGGGTCCGCCGGGCACGCCGGGCACGCCGAGGACGTCGGCAAAGAACGAGCAGAGCAGTTCCTCGGTCGCGTCGCGCGGAGCGACCGGCACCCCGGCAGGCCGGCGCCGGGGCGCCGGCAGAGCTCTCCGGTCGAGCTTGCCGTTGGCCGTCAGAGGGAGCGCGTCGACGATCACGAAGTGGTCCGGCACCATCTGGGGCGGGAGGTGGAGTTCCGCCTCCCGCCGCACGTCCTCGATGTACAGGTCCGGGGCCGACCAGCCCGCCCCGCGGTACACCGGTGCGACGGTCTCCCGGTGGCCGGACGCCGGCAGCCCGTCGCGGACGGCGTAGACGGTGACCAGACCGGTCTCCGAGAGCATCGCCGGCCCGTCGACGGTGACCCGGTACCCCCGCTCCTCCAGATGGCCCCGGATCCAGTCGAGCCGGCCCGGCGCGCTGTGCGCCTCGATCACCAGCTGGCGGACCAGGCCCCAGTGCTCGTCGCGGAGCCCCAGCAGCACCTCACGTTCGCTCTTCTCCGCGTCGATCTTGAGCAGGTCGATGCGTTCCACGCCGGTCTCGTCGATGACGTCCGACAGCGTGCGCAGCTCGCAGGTCACCTCGATGTGCCGCAGCCGCTCGGTGAGCAGATGGTCGAGATCCGCCGCACCGTCCTCCGGGAGGGATTCCCGCATCGGCTGCTCGTGGCGGACGAAGGCCTCCAGGACCTCCCGCTCCTCGCCGGTGTCACCGAACCGCCCCGACATGATCGAGAGTTGTGGGTAGTACGTGAACGAGGCCGTACCCGCTGCCTCGGCGAGCCCGCACGGGAACAGTCTGACGTCGGCTCCGTGCAGCCGGGTGTTGAGTTCGAGCATGCGGAACAGCTGCGGTATCGGCTCGAACGAATAGACCACGCTGTCGGGACAGGAGCGGGCCACCGACAGGGAGAAGAACCCGACGTGGGCACCCACATCGAACACGCGGGCCCCGCTCTCGGGCAGCACGACCCCGTGCCGCAGATACTCGTCCTCCTCGAAGATCTCGCGGTACAGGAAGTCCGCCTCCGCCCGGTTGGGTGCGAGGACGGCCATCTGGTTGGGCAGCGTGTGCAGGTCCTCCCGGTCGAGGAGCCCGGCCTCTTCGAGACGGCACAGGTTCCGCAGCGCGCTGGCCCGGATGGGATCCGGTACGAGGAAGGCGGTCAGACGCGTCTGGCCGGCCTCGTCGGGCACCGCGGTCACCACCGCGTCGGCGACCGCGGCGTGCCGGGCCAACGTCGCCTCTGTCTCGCCGAGTTCGACGCGTACGCCGCCCACCTTGACCTGGTGGTCGTTGCGGCCCGCGTAGTGCAGGACCCCGTCCGTGTCCCACCGGGCGAGATCCCCGGTGCGGTACATCCGGCTGCCGCCAGGGCCGTACGGATCGGGGACGAAGCGCTCCGCCGTCAGTCCCGGCCGGTCGAGATAGCCCCGGGCCAACTGGACACCCGAGATGTAGAGCTCACCGGTGACTCCGGGCGCGACCTTGCGCAACCGCGGGTCCAGGACGTGCAGTCGGGTGTTCCACACCGGCGCGCCGATCGGTACCGGCCCTGGCGGGTCGCCGGGGCCGCAGCGCCGGTAGGACACGTCCACCGCGGCCTCGGTGGGCCCGTAGAGATTGTGCAGTTCGGCGTCCAGGACGCCGAAGAACCGTGACCGCAGCTCGCCCGAGAGCGCCTCGCCGCTCGCGAACACCCGGCGCAGCGAATCGCACCGGGCCGCGGCCGGCTCTTCGAGGAAGAGCCGCAGCATGGACGGGACGAAGTGCACGGTGGTGATCCGCTGCGAGTGGATCAGCTCGGCGATCCGGGTGGGGTCACGGTGCTCGTCCGGCCCGGCCAGGACGAGGCGCGCGCCGACGCACAGCGGCCAGAAGAACTCCCACACGGATACGTCGAATCCGGCGGGCGTCTTCTGCAGGACGCGGTCGTCATGGCCCAGCGGATACTCCGCCTGCATCCAGCGCAGGCGGTTGACGATGGCCGCGTGGGAGACGGCCACTCCCTTGGGCCGGCCGGTGGATCCCGAGGTGTAGATGACGTAGGCGGTGTTGGACGGGTGGAGCGGGGGCCGCTCGTACCTCTCGGCCGCGGGTCTGCCCTGTCCCGACATCCGCCGGACGTCCTCGATGTCGAGCGTCAGCAACGGCCGTGCGTCCTCGGCCATCGTCCGTACCCGCTCCGCCGGCAGCAGCGGGTCGAGGGGCAGATACGCGGCTCCGGCCCTGTGCACGGCGTGGAGGGCGACCACCAGTTCCACGGATCGCGGCACCGAGACCGCCACGATGGTCTCGGGTCCCACCCCCTTGGCCGCGAGCGACCGTGCCATCCGGTCCGCCCCGGCGTCCAGTTCGGCGTAGGTCAGAGATACGCCGGCGCAGACCAGCGCGATGGCGTCGGGGGTGCGGGCCACCTGGGCCGCGAACAGATCGGGCAGGGTCTCTGCCGCCATGTCGTGAGCCGACGTGTCGCTCATGACGTCACTTCCCATCGTTGTCGGACCGGCCATCGGACCGGCCGTCGGACCGGGACAGGCACCGACGAGGCCGAGAGTGAACGAGTACGCCCCCGGGGAGCGGACTCCCCGGGGGCGTACGACGTGCCGAAGACTCAGCTTTCGCCGTTCCACGACCGCCACAGGTCCGCGTACGGTCCGCCCGCGCCGACCAGCTCGTCGTGGGTGCCCAGCTCGACGATGCGGCCGGACTCCATGACGGCGACCCGGTCGGCGTCGTGTGCGGTCTGCAGCCGGTGGGCGATGGCGATGACCGTGCGGTCCGACCGGACGGCGGCCACCGCCCGCTCCGCCTGCCGGGCCGTCGTCGGGTCGAGCAGGGACGTGGCCTCGTCCAGGATCAGGGTGTGCGGGGCCGCCAGATGCACCCTGGCCAGGGTGAGCTGCTGCGCCTGGGCGGCCTCCAGTTCGACCCCGCCCGAGCCCAGCGGGGTGTCCAGGCCCTGTGGCAGTTCGGCCACCCAGTCCGCTTCCACCGCCCTCAGGGCCGCGAGGACGGCCTCGTCGTCGGCTTCGGGCGCGGCCATGGTCATGTTGTCGCGCAGGGTGCCCACGAACACGTGGTGCTGCTGCGTGATGAGGACGATGCGGTTGCCCAGTTCGCCCGCCGCGGCCAGGTCGGCGACGGGAACGCCGCCGACCAGGATGCGGCCGGTGTCCGGGGCGTCCACGCCGGACAACAACTTGCCGAGGGTGGACTTGCCCGCCCCTGACCGGCCGACCACCGCCAGTCGTTCACCGGGCCGGACCTGCAGCTCCACATCCTTGAGGACCTCGTGCCCGGGGACGTAGGAATACCCCACGCCCTTGACCTCGATGAGGTCGTCCACCGGGACCGGCACCGGGGCGCCGGCCGCGTGAGACACCAGCTCGATGCCCTTGATGCGGGCGAACGAGGCGCCGCTGCGCTGCAGTTGTTCGACCCAGATGAGCATCTGGTTGAGCGGGTCGACCAGCTGCCACATGTACAGGCCGCCCGCCACCACGGCGCCCAGGGGGATCGACCCGTCGAGGTAGCCGAGCCCGCCCACGAGCAGGATGAGCCCCAGGGGCAGGGTGTGCGCGAACTCGGTGAGCGGGTACAGCACCGTCCGCAGGGAGAGGGTGCGCATGCCGGCGCGGTAGGTGGTGTCGATGGCCTCGTCGAGGGCGCTGTTCTGCCGTGCGCGCAGCCCGTAGGCCTCGATGGTACGGGCGCCGTGCGCGGTGGAGTTGAGGATCTCGGAGACCTCTCCGGCGGCCGCTCCCTCGGCGAGGTAGGCGTCGCGGGAGCGCGCGAGGTACCAGCGGCTCACGCCCCAGACGAGCGGCAGTCCCACCACCGAGCAGAGCCCGAGCAGAGGGTCGAGGAGGAAGATCGCGCCGAAGATGAACACGACCTGGACGCCGGCGATGAACAGGTCCGGAGCCGCGTTGCGCAGCGTGGCCGCCACGTTCGCGACGTCCAGGGTGGCGCGGGTGACCAGGTCACCGGTGCTCACCTCGTCCGCGATGCGCCCCGGCAGTGCGAGGGTGCGGTCGACGACCTCCTCGCGGAGCCGGGCGAGCGCGCGCTCGCCGAAGCGGTGCGAGAGACCTCGCGCGAAGCGCGTCAGGACCAGCTGGGCCGCCGCGAAGCCCAGCACCGCCGCGGCCAGCTGGTCGACTCCGGAGACGGACAGGTCATGGTTCTCGACCCTGGTCACGATGCGGCCGAGCAGCCAGGGGCCGGCCGCGCCGGCAAGCGCGGCGAGGCACGTCAGCAGCATGATCCAGCAGATGGCGACCGGGTCGTCCTGCAACAGCTGCCGGCCGGCCCGGCGAACCGTCCTGGCATCGGCGATCGGCAGGCGGGGCGTCTCGTCGGACCGGCTCATCGGGACTGTCCTTCCACGGGCTGCGCCACGGCGGCTTCGTCAGGGTTCTCGGTGCTGCCGCGGAACACCAGGGCCGCGTATCCCGGCTGGTCGGCGAGGAGCTCGCCGTGCGTGCCGGTGGCCTGCACCTTCCCGTTCACGAGGTAGGCGACTTCGTCGGCCTGGCCGAGCACCAGCGGCGACGTGCTGACGACGAGGGTGGTCCGCCCGTGCCGGTGGGCTGCCACCCGGGCGGCAACGGTCGCCTCCGTGTGCGCGTCCAGTGCGGAGGTCGGCTCCACGAGCAGGAGCACCGCCGGATCCGCGAGCAGCGCCCGGGACAGCTGCAGCCGCTGGCGCTGGCCCCCCGAGACGTTGCGGGCCTGGTTCTCCAGGCGGGTGTCGAGCCCGTCGGGGAGCGCGTCGACGATGTCCTCCGCGGCGGCGGCGTGCAGGGCCCGCCGGATCTCCTCGTCGGAGCGAGGGGTACTGCCGGAGACGACGGAACCCAGCGGGCCCGCGAACATGTAGGCATCGTTGTCGGCGACCAGGATGTGGTGCCGCAGGGCCGTGCGGTCCCAGTCGGACAGCTTGAGGTCACCCCAGGAGGCCTCGGAGTCCGTGTAGCCGGCCAACCGGTCCACCACGGCGCGTGGCTCATCGGGACGGGCACCGACCAGGGCCGTCACCTTCCCCGGGGCCACCACCAGGCCCGAGACGGGGTCGTGCAGCGGAGCGGGGGCAGCGGGGGGATCGAGCCGGGTCCGGTGCTCCTCGGGAGCCGGGGCGAGCGCCAGGATGTCGATCACCCTCCGTGCGGAGACCAGCCCGCGCGGCAGATCATCCGCCCCTTCGATGAAGGACGAGACGGGTACCAGCAGAGCGGCGACGTATCCGTAGACCGCCACCAGCTGACCCACGGTGATGGCACCACTGGCCGCCATCCGTGCGCTGATCCAGGTCACCGCGGCAAGGAAGATCATGGGCAGGCAGGTGGTGAGCGCCTGGACCCAGCTGGTGAAGGCGGCGACGCGGTATCCGAGGGGCACCAGAGCCTGCGAGCGTTCCCGGTACCGCCCGGCGAACAGGGGCTTGCCGCCGATTCCGTTGAGGACGCTCAGGCCGGCCGCCATGTCACCGGCGAGAGCGGTCAGCGCACCCTGGTCCTCCCGGTAGTGGCTCTCGGCGCCGTGCAGCTTTCCCAGCAGCGGGCCGACGGTCAGGGCCAGGGCCGGGATGCCGAGCAGGACCACCACGGCGATGACGGCCGAGATCTGGATCAGCAGGACGGCGGTCGCGGCATACGCGATGACCGCACCCACGCCGGGTCCGGTGATGGTCAGTGTCTGGGCGATCCTGCCGATGTCACCGGCTTGCAGGTGCGTGAGCTCACCCGCGGACACCTGCCGGGGCAGCGTCGACCCCAGCTGCGTGACGTGGCGCGTGACGACCTGGACCGTGCGGTAGGCCGCGTCCACCCGGATGCGCGTCATGGTGCGGTGCCGCAGGATGCCCAGGATCGCGATCACGGTGCCGGTGACGACCACGGCCCCGATCCAGAGGAGCAGCTTCCCGGTGTCCCGCCCCTTGAGCCCCTCGTCGATCGTCTTCGACAGCAGGTACGGCGGAAGCATAAGCGCACACATCCACGTACTGCCCCACAGGGTGCCGAACAGTACCCGCCTGTACTGACTGGTCGTCAGCCACCACAGGAACCGCAGCGGGCTCCGATGATCCGGCAGGCCCGGGGACTCGTAAGGGACCCGGCGCGTGCCTTCGGGCAGGTCTGGTCCGTGGAACATCTCGGCCGTCCTTGCATGGGATCGAGGGGCGCCGGCGAGTGATTTGGCTGCGCACTCCATGCGCCGTGCGTAAGAAAATGCCATACGGCCGAAGGGGGCCATATGGCGTGAAGTCGCAATGCGCCAACGTGGAACCCATGTTCTTAGCGCACCGGGGCCTTGTCAATGGCCGCCTCGCGAGCAGCATCGGTGCGGGTGAGCCCGGCCATCGCAGTCCGGTCGTCCCTTCGGGAAGGTTCGCCGCAGGGTGCATCTGTTGTGTGGCGACAACACCGGGATCACCCAAATCGGAAATCCGGGAAAACTCGTGCCAATTGAGTCCAGTCAGTTGACGAACGGGAAGGCGGCTGCAAGGGTCCTAGGTGATTACGTTGCTGTCTCGTCGGGCTGTGGACCAGGCCGGGTGATCCGCTGAATCTCCGCGGGGGAGCCCCGTTGTCGACACCTTGTGTACGTCTGCGGATCGATGGGAAGCGTCACCCCGAGGATTCGTTCTCAGCAGAGGAGAGTGCGTTCGTGGCGCGGGCCGTGGCTGCGCGCCGCAGCGAGTTTCGGCCCGGCGCGGTACGGGTGTGTGCCCGGAAGGCCATGGGCGGGCTTGTCATGCCCAAATCATAACGGGGGTACTTTCATGGACGACTGTCACGGCGAAGCGTGTCCGCGGTGTCACTCCGAAGCGCGTCAGGCGGCCAACGGTCTGGCTGTCTGCGCGAGTTGCTTCGAGGACTTCCGAAGTGACCTGCGGTGCATCCCCGAGCTCTACCAGAGGTGCGAGGCCGTACTGGCCGCCGCGGCTCCGGAGGCCGAACGGGTCTCGGGTACACGCTCCTTCGGAATCAAACTCAACACGGCGGCCGTCGATGCCCGGGACCTGGTCCGGGCCCGTCTGCGCTCGTGGAGCGAGTTCGTGAAGACGGAGCACGGATGTGCGCCGTCGAGTCCGTCCGTCTCGGCGATGGCGTCCTTCCTCCGGCGGCATGCGGACTGGCTGTGCAGCCATGACGCGGCCGTCGACGCGGTCGCCGAGATGGCGGAGACGGCAGCCGCCGCGCGACGGGTCATCAATCCGAGCCGGGTGCGGAAATTCCGTGTGGGCCCTTGCGTCATGGGCGACTGCGAGGGTGAGCTCGTCGCCGCGGTCCGGGCCGGCGCGGACCTCCTGCCCGGCGAGGTCCGCTGCGACGCCACCCCCGAGCACGTCTGGTCGGCGTACCAGTGGCGGGAACTGGACCGTCGGGTGAGCCAGCGGCACGAGATCGGAGCCCCCTGGCTCACGCCGCGAGAGGTCGCCGAGCTCTGCCAGACGTCGATGAGCAACGTCTACCGTCTCGCATCGGAGAAGAGCTGGCGCCGCCGGACGAACGGACGCCGCGTCCTCTACGCCAAGGCGGACGTCCTCGCATCCGTCGCCTGACCTCGCAGAACAGCGGATGAAGCGGGCAGCCGCCTGGTGCGGCCCGCACCAGCGGGCCGGTCGTCCGTGCGTCGACGCATCCCGACGCATCCGCGATGCGTTCGCGATGCGTTCGCGATGCATCCGCGATGCGTCCGCCGCCGTCCGGCGGTCGGGCCGCTGCCGAACCGGTCGCCGGACCACCGCCCGCGCCGCTCACCTCCGAGAGTGGTCAGGTCCTCGGGGTGATGTACTGGTCGGCCCAGGCGCTGATGATGTGGGCGGCTCGCTGCGCTTGCCCTCGTGCGGTCAGGAAGTGGTCCGCTCCTTCGAGCGAGATGAAGCTTCGCGGGTGTCGGGCTTCGCGGAAGATCTCCCCGGCGTTGTCGATGTCGACGGTGGTGTCGGTGGGCGAATGCATGACGAGCAGCGGCAGGTGCAACTCGCGTATCCGATCCCGCAGGAGGGCCTGGCGGACGTCGTCGACGAAGGCACGCTTGAGGACCAGGGTCCTCCCGCCGACGAACCACTCGTGCGACCCTTCACTGAGGACGCGATCCATGACCGCGTCGTACTGTCGCTCGACGTGGCTGGGGTCGGCAGGTGCCCCGATCGTGGCGACGGCGCGGACGCCGGTCGCCTCGGTCGCCGCGGCGATGGCGGCGGCACCTCCCCACGAGTGCCCCACCAGCAGGTCCGCCGGAGTCCCTCGCTCCGCCATCAGAGCTGCTGCCCGGACGGTGTCCTGGACCTTGATGGTGAAAGAGCCGTCCCCCCAGTCGCCGTCGGAGTCTCCGATCCCGAGGTTGTCGTAGCGCAGCATTCCGATCCCCTCGCGTGCCAGCTGCTTGCTGACGCGCGAGGCGGCCGGCGAGTTCTTGCCGAGTGTGAATCCGTGGACGAAAATGCCCCAGCCCCGGATCTCGCCTTCCGGCAGGTCGATCGACCCGGCCAGCTCGGGGCCGACGATGCTCTTGAATCGCACTTCTTCAGTCATGATCAGCTCCTTGCGCACGGTGCCCGGGCGGAAATTGTCCAGCGACAGGGGGGAACGGTCCGTATGATCCCGGGGCATGACGACCGCATCCTCTCATCCCACGACTCCCGATAAGCCCACGCTGGACGGCCTGGAGGCCAAGTGGAGCGAGAGCTGGGACGAGCAGGGGGTATACGCGTTCGATCGCCGTGCGACGCGGGACCAGGTGTACTCGATCGATACGCCGCCGCCCACGGTGAGCGGCAGCCTGCATGTCGGTCACGTCTTCTCCTACACCCAGACCGACACGATCGCCCGCTTTCAGCGGATGCGCGGCAAGCAGATCTTCTACCCGATGGGTTGGGACGACAACGGACTGCCCACCGAGCGTCGCGTCCAGAACTACTTCGGCGTTCGATGCGACCCGTCTCTGCCCCACGATCCGGACTTCACCCCGCCGGCTGCTCCCGGTAAGCAGCAGATCCCGGTCTCACGGCGCAATTTCATCGAACTGTGCGAGCGGCTGACGCTGGAGGACGAGAAGGTCTTCGAGAGCCTCTGGCGACGCCTGGGGCTGTCGGTGGACTGGCGGCAGACGTACCAGACGATCGACAGCCGGGCGCGCGCGGTCTCCCAGCGGGCCTTCCTGAGGAACCTCGCCCGGGCGCAGGCGTACCGGGCCGAGGCGCCGACGCTGTGGGACGTCACGTTCCAGACGGCCGTGGCCCAGGCCGAGTTGGAGGACCGCGAGCGGCCGAGCGCCTACCACCACCTCGTGTTCCAGGGGGCCGGGGGCCGGGCTCTGGAGGTCGCGACGACCCGGCCCGAGCTGCTGCCCGCATGTGTGGCTCTGGTCGCGCACCCGGACGACGAGCGGTTCCAGGAGCTCTTCGGCACCACCGTGCGCACCCCGGTCTTCGAGGTCGAGGTGCCGGTTCTGCCGCACCGCCTGGCCGACCCCGAGAAGGGCACCGGGCTGGTGATGGTCTGCACGTTCGGTGACACCACCGACGTGGTGTGGTGGCGCGAGCTCGACCTGCCCACCAGGGCCGTGATCGGGCGGGACGGCAGGTTCGGCGCGCAGGCCCCCGCCGGCCTCGACTCGCCCCGGGCCCGGGAGGCCTACGCGCGGCTGGCCGGTGCGACCCCGCACACCGCGCGCGAGCGGGTCCTCGAACTGCTCGGCTCCGCAGGGGCGTTGGTGGGTGAGCCGCGGCACTTCAGCCACCTGGTGAAGTTCTACGAGAAGGGCGACAAGCCTCTTGAGATCGTCACCAGCCGGCAGTGGTATCTGGGCAACGGGGGCCGTGATGCCGCCCTGCGCGACCGGATGATCCGCCGCGGGCAGGAACTGACCTGGCATCCGGAGTCGATGCGCCACCGGTACCGGTCGTGGGTCGAGGGCCTCAACGGCGACTGGCTGATCAGCCGTCAGCGGTTCTTCGGGGTGCCGATCCCGGTCTGGTACCGCCTCGATGCCTCGGGCAACCCGACCGACGAGATGATCCTGCCGGCCGAGGACTCCCTTCCGATCGACCCGAGCAGCCAGGCCCCGCCCGGATTCACCGCCGAACAGCGCGATGTCCCAGGCGGGTTCACCGGTGATCCCGACGTGATGGACACCTGGGCGACCTCCTCGCTCACTCCCCAGATCGCGGGCGGCTGGGGGCACGACGAGGACCTGTTCGCCCGGGTCTTCCCCATGGACCTGCGCCCCCAGGCCCACGAGATCATCCGTACCTGGCTGTTCTCCACCGTGGTCCGCGCCGAGTTGGAGCACGGCGTGCTGCCCTGGCGCCATGCCGCGATCAGCGGCTGGATCCTCGACCCGGACCGCAAGAAGATGTCGAAGTCCAAGGGGAACGTGGTCACCCCGGTCGACCTGTTGGACCAGCACGGCTCGGACGCGGTCCGGTACTGGGCGGTCTCCGCGCGCCCCGGCACCGACACGGCGTTCGAGGTCGGCCAGATGAAGATCGGACGCCGCCTGGCCGTCAAGATCCTCAACGCGTCGAAGTTCGTCCTCGGGTTCGGAACGGGCCGGGCGGATGCCGAGGTCGCCCGACCGCTCGACCGGGCCATGCTGGCCCGGATCGCCGAGGTCGTCGCGCAGGCCACGGAGCACCTGGAGGGCTACGACTACGCGCGGGCGCTGGAGACGATCGAGCGCTGCTTCTGGACCTTCTGCGACCACTACGTGGAGCTGGTGAAGGATCGCGCCTACGGCACGATGACCGAGGCCGATGCCGAGTCGGCCCGCGCGACGCTGACCACGGCGCTGTCGGTCCTGCTGCGCGCTCTGGCGCCGTTCCTGCCGTTCACCACGGAGGAGGCCTGGAGCTGGTGGCAGACCGGTTCGATCCACCGCGCGGCCTGGCCCGCCGCGCAGGAGCTCCAACGGCTGGCACCGCAAGGCGACGCTCGGCTGCTGACCCTCGCGGCGGAGGCCATGGCCGCGATCCGCAAGGCCAAGAGCACCGCCCAGCTGTCCATGCGCGCGGAGGTCACGAGCCTGATCGTGAGCGGGCCGCCCGCACTGTGGGAGGCGCTGCGCGAGGCGCTGCCCGACGTCCAGGCGGCCGGGCGGGTGCTCGCGGTCGAGTTCCGGGCGGCCGAGTCGGACGCGCTGGCGTACGAGGTCGTCGTCCTCCAGCGGTGATGCCCGTGGTGGTGCGCGTGCGGTGTCCGGCGCCGCGCACCACCACGGTCCGGTCCGGCGCCGGACCGACGTGACCTGCCGGCGGACTTCCGCCGGGGCGCGCGGGGCCTGGGGCTGGGATGCGCCGCGTCGCCGCCGCCGTTCACCTGGGTTCAGGGTGCCAGGGTGTAGAAGTGAACACGGCCTGTTCCGCGCTGGCGCCCCGACGCCTCGACACCCCGACACCCCGACTGGAGTTCCCGGATGAAGGCTCTCGTAGCCCGCGAGTACACGACGCTCGACGGGGTCATCGTCACCGACCTCCCGAAGCCCGTCGCAGGTCCCGGTGAGGTGCTGCTCAAGGTGGAAGCCGCAGCCCTCAACCCGCTGGACCTCGCGCTGATCACGGGTGCGGCGAAGGACCTCTTCCCCGTCGAGCACCCCCTCGTCGTGGGGATGGACGCCGCGGGCACCGTCGTCGAAGTCGGTCAGGGGGTGACCGCCTACGCACCGGGTGACCCGGTGCTCGCCTTCGCCGGTCCAGCCGGAGCCGTCGCGGAGTACACCGTGGTCGCGGTGGGCCCGCACCTCGCCAAGCGGCCCGCCGGCCTCGCCGCACCGCATGCCGCGGCTGTCCCCGAGTCCGGGATGACGGCCACGTGCCTGCTGCGCGCGGTCGGCCTCGCAGCGGGGGAGAGCGTGCTGGTGGTCGGTGCGACGGGAGGTGTCGGCCTGTACGCGGTACAGCTCGCCGCCTCGCTCGGCGCCAAGGTGATCGCCACCGCGACCTCCGAGGACGCGGACTACGTGCGCGGGCTCGGCGCGCAGGGCACCGTCGACTACAAGGCGGGCGACGTTGCGGAGCAGACGCTGCGCCAGGTCCCGGGCGGGGTGGACGTGGTGGTCGACCTGGTCAATCGCGGTGACGCGCTCTCCGGCACGGCCGGTGCGGTCCGCGACGGGGGCCGGCTGGTCTCCCCCCTCTTCGGGCCGCAGGACCTGGCCCGGGGAGTCACCGGCGTCTACATCGGCAGCTTCACCGCCGAGCCCGGCGACCTGGAGGGCCTGGCCGCCCGCGCGGCCGACGGGCGGCTGCGGGTGGAGATCGGCGCCACCTACCCGTTCGCCGACGCTCCGCAGGCGGTGTCCGACTTCGCAAGCAAGCACATCCGGGGCAAGGTCGTCATCACCGTCCCGTAGCGACGAACTACTGGTGAACTCGCCTCTTCGACCGTCGTCCGTTCACCGTGGTGTCCAGCCGGCTGGTGACCGTAGGTGGTGAACTGCGGCGTACGGGCTCCAGGGGCCCCGGTCGGTGAACCGAGCATGCATGGAGGAGAGCTTCGAGGAGGGAGGCCGTGCGCTCCTGCGGACCCTGGTGAAGACGCGCCAGTCCCATGACCATGAGCCGAAATCGCCGTTCTGCTCTGGTAGTTCGGAGGCAGGATCTCTAACATGAGTGAATGTCATGTTAGTGGAGAGGGGCTTGACTGTGCCGAACCGAGGCGATCTTCCGGCGGGGTTCCGGTGGGGCGTTTCCACGGCCGCGTACCAGATCGAGGGGGCGGTGGCGGAGGACGGGCGCGGGCCGTCGGTGTGGGACGTGTTCTGCGAGCGGCCGGGGGCGGTGAAGGGCGGGGAGAGCGGCCGGATTGCCTGCGACCACTACCACCGGTACGGCGAGGACGTGGAGTTGATGCGCGGGCTGGGGGTGGACGGATACCGGTTCTCGATCGCCTGGCCGCGCATCCAGCCCACCGGCAGCGGACCGGCGAACCCGGCCGGGCTGGCGTTCTACGACCGGCTGGTGGACGCGCTGCTCGCCGCCGGGATCACCCCGCTGCCGACGCTCTTCCACTGGGACCTGCCGCAGGCCCTGGAGGACGGTGGTGGCTGGCTGGCCCGGGACACGGCGTACCGGTTCGCCGAGTACGCGGAGCTGGCGCTGGACCGGCTGGGGGACCGGGTGCCGGCCTGGATCACGCTCAACGAGCCTTTCGTGCACATGGTGTTCGGCTATGCACTCGGCATCCACGCCCCGGGGCGGGCCCTGATGCTGGATGCGCTGCCGGCGGCACACCACCAGCTGCTCGGGCACGGGTTGGCGGCCGGCCTGCTGCGTGAGCGCGGCCATCAGGTGCTGATCGCCAACAACTTCACCCCGGTGCGGCCCGCGAGCGAGGCGCCGGCGGACGTGGCGGCTGCCGAGGCCTACGACGCCCTGCACAACCGGCTGTTCACCGACCCGCTGCTGCGCGGGCGCTACCCGGACCTGAGCGCGTACGGCGTTACCCCGGACCTCGGCGGCAGCGTCCGGCCCGGCGACCTGGAACTGATCGCCGCCGCGGGCTTGGACGGGCTCGGCGTCAACTACTACAACCCGACCCGGATCGCGGCCCCGACCGAGCCCGGCGGCCTCCCCTTCGCCGAGGCCGAGATCGACGGCGTCCCCCGCACGGCCTTCGGCTGGCCCGTCGTCCCCGACGGCCTGCGCGAACTGCTCCTCGGTCTCCGTACCCGCTACGGCAACGCCCTGCCCCCGATCACCATCACCGAGAACGGCTGCTCCACCGACGCCACCCTCGACGACGGCTTCCGGATCGACTACCTCGCCACCCACCTGGACGCCCTCGCCCAGGCCCACGCCCAGGGCATCGATGTGCGCGGCTACTACACCTGGTCCTTGATCGACAACGTCGAGTGGGCAGAAGGCACGAGTCAGCGCTTCGGCCTCGTCCACGTCGACTTCGACACGCAGCGGCGCACCCCGAAGGCGTCGTACGCCTGGTACCGCGACCTGATCGCCACCCACCGGGCGCGGCAGCGGGGGTGGGCGGCAGGTCCACGGAGGCCGTGATCGACCACCGATGCTGCCGGAAGTGAGTACTGCTCATGATCGGTGAGGGTCCCGCCGGGCCGAGAACAGCAGCAGCGCCGTCGGCGACGGCCGAGCCCCTGGCCCGGGTCGGCGCCGGCTGGACCGGTGCGCTCAGCCTGGCCAACCTGGCCGTCTTCCTGGGGTTCTTCACCCCGATCCAGATCCTGCTGCCGTTGCAGCTCGAACGGCTCGACGCCGCGCACAAGGCCGACCTGCTGTCCTGGGTGACCGGGGTCGGCGCATTCGTCGCGATGCTGGTCAACCCGCTGGCCGGCGCGGTCTCGGACCGCACCACCTCGCGCTTCGGGCGTCGCCGACCGTGGATGCTGCTGGGCGCCCTGCTCGGCGCGGGCGGGCTGCTGTTCACGGCGGGCCGGCACTCCCTGCTCGGCATCATCGTCGGCTGGGCCCTCGCCCAGGCAGGGCTGAACATCATGCTGGCGGGGGTCACCACGCCGGTCGTCGACCAGGTCCCGGTCGGGCAGCGGGCGGTGGTCTCCGGCTGGACCGGGATCAGCCAGTCGCTGGGGCTGGTGGTGGGCGCGGGGCTGGTGACGGTGCTCGGCGGCGGCATCCTCGCCGGCTACGCCGGGACCGCGGCCGCGGTCCTCGCACTCGGGCTGCCCTTCGTCCTCCTCTGCTCCGATCCGGTGCTCCCGCCCGCCGCGCGTGCTCCCTTCAGCCTCCGGAGGCTGGCCGCCGGCTACTGGGTCAGCCCCAGCCGGTACCCCGACTTCGGCTGGGCCTTCCTCACCCGTCTGCTGATCAATCTGGGCAACGCCATCGGGACCCTCTACCTGCTCTACTACCTGACCGACGCCGTGCACTACCCGTCGCCCGACAGCGGCGTCCTCGTCCTCACCGCCGTCTACACCCTGGCCGCGCTGCTCACCGCGATCCCCGCCGGCGCGATCTCGGACCGCACCGGCCGCCGCCGCGCCCTGGTCGTCGTCTCCTGCGTGGTGATGGCCGCCGCCGCGCTGCTCCTGGCGCTGTTCCACACCTGGCCGGTGACCATCGCGGCGGCGTTCGTGCTCGGCGCGGGGTACGGCATCTACCTGGCCGTCGACCAGGCCCTGGTCACCCAGGTGCTGCCGGTGGCGGCCGACCACGCCAAGGATCTCGGCATCATCAACATCGCCAACTCCGGCCCCCAGGTGCTTGCTCCGGCCCTGGCCGCTCCCGTGGTGGCCCACCTGGGCGGCTACGGCGGTCTCTACGCCCTCACCGCCGTGGTCACCCTGCTCGCCGCCCCGCTGGTCCACCGCATCCGCGGCGTCGCCTGAACACCGGCCGCTACCAGTGCAACCAGCCACCAGCCGTCACCGGCCGCCACCGGCCGTCACCGGCGTAATTCGTTTGCCGCCCCGCACGACGGCGCCGACAATCCGGGCATGAGCGATCAACAGGCCGAGGCGAGAAGCGACTTCAGCGAGAAGCCCACCCTGCTCGGCGAACGGGTGCTGCTGCGCCCTTTCCACCTGGCGGAGGACCTCGACGTCCTGCGCGGGATGCTCGCCGATCCCCAGGTCGACCGCTTCGCCAACGGCGACCCCGGCACCACCCCGCCACCGCCCTGGGACGAGGACGCCGAGCGCCGGATGCGGGCGTGGTACGGCAGCCGGGCCGACCAGCCCGATCGGCTCGACCTCGCGGTCGTCGACCGCGCGACCGGCCGCTGCGTCGGCGAGGTGGTGCTCAACGAGTGGGAACCCGCCAACCGCAGCTGCAACTTCCGGATCATCCTGGTCGAGGCCGGTCGCGATCGGGGCTTCGGCACCGAGGCGCTGCGCCTGATCGTCGGCCATGGCTTCGAGCGCCTGGGGCTGCACCGGATCTCGCTCGGGGTCTTCTCCTTCAACCCGCGTGCGCGACGCTGCTACGAGAAGGCCGGCTTCGTCCTGGAGGGCGTGCGCCGACAGGCGCACCGGTTCGGGGACGAGTGGGCGGACGATCTGGTGATGGCGATCCTGGCTCCCGAGTGGGAGCAACACCGCGGCTACCCGCAAGGGCGGTGATCCGGTGTGGCGGTCACCCGTCACCCGTCACCCGGGAGCGTTGCCGCTGCGCGAGCGCGCCCGGTCCGTAGGCTGACCGGCATGTCCGAGCCGTCGAACGCCGAGCCGTCGAACACCGAGCAGTCCAGTACCGAGCCGTCCGTCCCGTCTTCCTTGGCCGCCGGCGTGCTGCGGGGTGCCCGGGTGGTGCTGCGCCCGGCCACCCCCGGGGATGTCCCGGCGCTGGCCGCGATCCGCCGCACCCCGGAGGTGTACCAGCGCTGGCGCGGCGGCGAGGACCTGGCGGCGGCGGTGGCCGAGGACCTCGCCGAGCCGGGCAGCCACCCGCTCACGATCCTCTACCGCGACCGGGTGGCCGGGGCGATCCAGTGGTCGGAGGAGACCGAGGCGGAGTACCGCCATGCGAGCATCGACATCTACCTCGACCCGACCCTGCACGGTCGCGGGCTCGGCACGGACGCCGTGCGCACGCTGGCCCGTCACCTGATCGCCGATCGGGGGCACCATCGGCTGGTGATCGACCCGGCCGCGGACAACGAACCCGCCATCCGCTGCTACACCAAGGTCGGCTTCCGGCCGGTCGGCGTGATGCGCCGCTACGAGCTTGGCGCGGACGGCAGTTGGCATGACGGACTACTGATGGACCTGCTCGCCGACGAGCTGACCCCTGACGAGCCGACTGCTGCCGGACCTGACGAGCCGACTGCCGCCTGACCTGGCGGGCCGACTGCCGCCGAACCGGCCCCTGGCGGGTCGGCCGATGGGGGCGCAGACGAACAATGACCGGACCCGCCCGGTGCCCCGTCGACGGTCCGGGGCTAATCTGCACGATCAGGGCCAACCGCAGTGCCGGGTTGGCGGATGTTCAAACAGGGGGTGGTGTGAGTGCAGGATGCGAACACGGGCACCGTGGACGAGTGGCCCAGCGACGGCTCGACCTACCAGGCGCCGACGGCCTGTCCGCTCTGCGCGGGTGAGCTGCGGCAGGTCGAGGTCGACGCGCACACGGACAGATCGGGTCGGCTCCTGGTGAAGGCGTTCGTGCCCGGCCGGGTCTTCGCGCGCAAGAGTTCCGTGGAGGCACTGGCCTGCCGCGGCTGTGGGCACCTGCTGCTCTTCATGGCGAACCCCGAGATCATGGACGGCCCGCCGCCGCGCACGCGTCGCTGGCGCTGACCGTCAGCAGCCCGGCGTCCTGGGCACCCAGGCGTGATCGAGGTCGAGACCGTGGAAGGTGGCGTCGCATGACGGAGAACCAGCAGCGAGCAGTGAGCCGGGACGCGGCTCCGGCCAGCGGTGTACCCGGCTCGCCCGGTACACCCGGTTCGCCGGCCGAAGCCGCCCGGATCACGGCCTTCTGGCAGCGCCTGGGCCTGCCCGGCCTGATCGACGTGCACACCCACTTCATGCCCGAGAACGTGCTGGCCAAGGTCTGGGCCTACTTCGACGCGGCCGGTCCACTGATCGGGCGGGAGTGGGGCATCACCTACCGCGAGGACGAGGCCGAACGCCTGGCCGTTCTGCGGGGCTTCGGCGTGCGCGCCTTCACCGCGATGCTCTACCCGCACAAGGCGGGGATGGCCGAGTGGCTCAACGGCTGGGCGGCCGAGTTCGCCGCGCGGACCCCGGACTGCCTGCACACCGCGACCTTCTTCCCGGAGCCGGGCGCCGAGCGCTATGTGGCCGAGGCGATCGACGGCGGTGCCCGGGTCTTCAAGGCCCACCTCCAGGTGGGCGGCTACGACCCGACCGATCCGCTGTTGGACGGGGTCTGGGGCCTGCTCGCCGAGCGCGGGATCCCGGTGGTCACCCACTGCGGCTCCGGCCCGGCGGCGGGCAAGCACACCGGGCCGGGCCCGATGGGCGAGGTGATGGCCCGTCATCCGGCGCTCCCGCTGATCGTGGCCCATCTCGGACTGCCCGAGTACGCCGAGTTCCTCGATCTGGCGGCCGAGTACCCGGCGGTCCACCTGGACACCACGATGGCGTTCACCGATTTCACCGAGCGGCACTCGCCGTTCCCGCCCGACCTGCGGCCGCGCCTGCTGGAGTTGGGGGACCGGATCCTGCTCGGCACCGACTACCCGAACATCCCGTACCCCTACCTGCACGCGCTGGACTCGCTGGCCGGGCTCGACCTCGGCGACGACTGGCTCCGCGCGGTCTGCTACCAGAACGCCGCCCGGCTCTTCGGGAGATGAGCTCGCGGTCCGCCGGGCCGCGCCATCCCCGGCCCCGACGGCCCGCCCGGCGTTTTGCCTACGGCCCGGCCTGCCTCAGCCCGCCAGGTGCCGTTCCAGCGAGGCCACCTTCCGGGTCAGCCCGTCGGTGACCCCGGCCCGGTCGTCGATCTTGATCACTGTGCTCACCCGGCTGGCGAACGGCTTCACCGCCTCCACAGCCTCCTTGATCACGCCCATCACCTCGTCCCAGTCGCCCTCGATCGAGGTGAACATCGCGTCGGTCCGATTCGGCAGCCCACTGGCACGGACGACGCGGACGGCGGCGGCCACGGCCTCGGCCACGTCCTCACCGATGCCGAGCGGGGTGACGCTGAAGGCTGCGATCATGATTCCTCATTCCTCATTCCTCATTCCTCGATAACGAGGAGTGCGAGCCGGTCGCGAGCATGCTGTCACACGCGTGGCAGGCCCCCGGCGACCGTCGACGGGCTGTCAGCCACCGTAGACACCACGGCAGATCCGGGCCTGCTCGGAGTCGGCCGGCCACTGCCCGTAGGTCTGCGCCAGACCGCAGACCCCGGTGCCGCCGGTGCTGCCGTTCCCGCCGCCGACCGTGGGGCTGCCCGCCGTCGAGCCGGGCGCCGCTCCACCCGCTGGGGCCGGCCCACTCTCGGACGGCCTGGGCGGCGGCGCCGGTGAGGGCGCCGGGCGAGTCGCGGTCGGCCGGCCGCCGCGCCCGGGGCGGCTCGCGCTCCCGCCCGGCCCCCGGGCCGCCCCCGAGCCGGACCCAGCGGGGGGCGAAGGCCGCAGCGGCGGAGGCCCGGTCGGTCCGGGCGACCGGTCGTCCTCGGCCGTCGACGTACCGTCCGGAGCCGCAGCCTTGTTCGGCTCGGCCGAACCACCCGGCGGGGCCGGCGAGGAGCCGGGGCTGCCGGCTGCCAACGGCAGTCCGGTCCCGGCGCCGGCCTGCGCCGGTGCGCTGACCACGCCC
Source organism: Kitasatospora sp. NPDC008050 (assembly GCF_042957465.1). Classification (NCBI taxonomy): domain Bacteria; kingdom Bacillati; phylum Actinomycetota; class Actinomycetes; order Kitasatosporales; family Streptomycetaceae; genus Kitasatospora; species Kitasatospora sp. NPDC008050. Next base: position 206,349 of record NZ_JBIBIJ010000012.1, on the reverse strand, counting down.
TGTTCCTCGCGCAGCCCCCAGCTGTTGCTCGCCGCCGCGGACGGCCGCACGGGCGGCGGCGCGCCGGCCGTGGCCGTTCCGCTCGGCTCGGGGGACCCGCCGGGGGACGACACCGGCGTCGCGGGGTCGTCGAGCCGAGCGGGCACCTGCTCCTCGCAGCCCGCCACGGCCAGCGCGACCGCGCAGCCGAGTCCGGCGACGACGGCCCGCAGCAGCGCGCGGCGGATCGGCCGGGGCGTGCGTCGGTCATCCGTGGTCGGGCGGGGGAGATCGGCGAGGTCATGGTCCATACCGGTTCAACGAGCGGTCGGCCGACAGGAGACCGGCCGTCAACTCCCGTCCCCGGACGTCATCCGCCGGCTCCCCGACCGGGCATCCTCCCGCTCCTTCAGAACTCCGCAGTGGATCCCATCGAACGGGCACGTTGGCACCAGCCGTCGCGTTGTCAGGGTGAGATGAGCGCCGCCCCCGGAGGCAGGGGAGCAACCCGGCGGACCGGCACAGGTGTTGAGGGATGGGCGATGAACATACTCTTCGGGGTGGCAGCGGCGGTGCCCGCGCTGTTCCTCACCGATCAGGCCTTGCTGTGGATGGAGCGGCGCGGCTGGATCTACTGGCGCAAACGCGAGGCCGAAGTCGGCGCCGGGTCGATGTTCAGCGTGATCAACGAGATCCAGACCCTGCTCTCCCCGAGCCAGCGGCACGTGGCCGAGGAGAAGGAGCGCCGACTGGTGTTGCGTGAGGACGCGGAGTCGGGCGCACTGCTCGACCGCCGGATCGACCTCGGCTCCGGACGCGTGGTGATCCGCCGCCCACCGTCCCCCGTCGCGGACCGGCACGAAGCGTCCTAGCCGGCCTCTCCGCCCGAGCCACCGGCCCCCGGCCCCCGGCCCCCGCTCCTGGACCGGCCTGGGGCAGACTTCCCTCGTGCGTACCGACACCGACGAGCCCACGCGGCTGCGGGCCATCCGTCATGTCACCGCCCGGTCCACCGGGGCACCGGTCGACCCGGAACTGCGGCTGACACTGAACTTCCACCCCGATCGCCTGGTGGGTGGTCGGCCGATCCTGCGCGCGATGGCGGCCGACGGGGTGTACCGGTCCCAGTTCGTCACCGGGACCAGCAACGGTGGGCTGACCGCCCATCAGGGCGGCGACCGCTGGCGGTGGGAGCAGCGGATCTTCGGCGGCGTCTATGACGATGCGCCCGCCCACGAGCGCCCGGTCTACGGGGCGCTGAACTTCCGGCAGCGGGCGGTGGGTGCGGCGCCGCGGTTCGGGTCGGCGCACTTCCGTCTGGGGGCGGAGTCACTCACCCGGGCCACCTTCTGCTACCCGGACAGTGCCGCCGAGCCCCGGGACTTCGGCGTCGCGACGGCGATGTCGCTGGTGGCGCTGGCCGCCGCCGACACCAGGGATGCCCTGGACGACTACATCGAGGCCCAGGTGCACGGCCACGTCCGGTTCGATCGGCATGTGGAGGCGCTGGTCCTGGACCCGTGCTACCGGGGTACCGAGATCGAGGCCGCCGCCCGCCTGCTGCCCTGCCGGGTCGAATGGCACGGCGGCTACCGGCTCGGTGTCGACGAACTCCGGCGCCACCCGGAGTTCCGGGGGCAGGAGTTCGTCGACCTCGGAGTCGAACTCGCCGAGGACGGGATGCTCCACCCCGGCCTGATCGGAGCGGCCGCCCGCACCGGCTGTTACGACGAGCAGGCACTGAAGCGGGTCTGGCACTACCTGGCCCGCTTCGGTGACCTCACCCTGCCGTGATGCCCAAGGCGTCGACCACCAACTCCCCGTCGAGGTAGGCGGCGACCTGGTTGCCGGCCCCGCGCGCTCACAACTGCGGGATCACCGCACTGCCGTACAGGTCGATGGTCGTCTCGATCGCGTCGTGCATCGCGTAGACGGCGAACTGGTCGACTCCGAGCGAGCGCAGCTGCGTCAGGCGGGCGAGGTGGGCGGCCGGCGGGCCGATCAGGCAGAAGCGGTCCACGATCTCGTCCGGCACGAACTGGGTGTCGGGGTTGTCCGCGCGTCCGTGGTGGCTGTAGTCGTAGCCTTGGCGGTCCTTGATGTAGGCGGTGAGTGCCTCCGGCACCAGGTCCGAGTGCTCGCCGTAGTGGGTGACCAGGTCGGCCACGTGGTTGCCCACCATGCCCCCGAACCAGCGGCACTGCTCGCGGGCATGGGCCAGCGCGGCCGGTGAGTCGTCCGCCGTGACATAGGCCGGGGCCGCGACGCAGATGCGCACCGAGGCCGGGTCGCGGCCGGCGGCCGCGGCGGCCGAGCGCACCGCCTTGATCATGTATTCGGTCAGGTAGGGATCGGCCAGCTGCAGGATGAAGCCGTCCGCCTGACGGCCGGTCAGCTCCAGGGCCCTGGGCCCGTAGGCGCCCATCCAGATGGGCAGCCGGCCGTCCCTGACCCAGGGCAGGCGCAGCTCGGTGCCGTCGACCACCGCCGAGCGTCCCTCGGCCAGTTCCTTGATCGCGTGCATGGCCTCGCTGAGCCGGGCCAGCGTGGCGGGGCGCCGCCCGGCCACCCGCATCGCGGAGTCCCCGCGCCCGATGCCGCAGATGGTCCGGTTGCCGAACATGTCGTTGAGGGTCGCGAAGAGCGAGGCGGTCACCTCCCAGGTCCGGGTGGAGGGGTTGGTGACCATCGGTCCCACCGTCAGCCGCTCGGTCTGCGCGAGGATCTGACTGTAGATCACGAAGGGCTCCTGCCAGAGCACGCAGGAGTCGAAGGTCCAGCCGTGGCTGAAGCCGGCCGCCTCGGCGCGTCGCATCCGCTCCACCAGCAGTCGGGCGGGTGGGTCGGTCTGCAGCACGAGTCCGATGTCCATGCACGGGGTCCGTTCGTCGAAGGGGTGGCGGAATCCGGAGCGGGCACTCAGGTTCGGAGCGGGCACTCGGGTTCGGAGCGGGCACTCGGGTGCGGTGCGCGGGGAGGCCGGGGTCAGTCCAGGTACTGGCAGGTGCCGCGCCGCAGGAACCCCCCGTGCCCGGCGCGGCCGAGCCAGCGGCCGTCCTGGAGGATCACGGTGCCGCGCGACAGGACGGTCTGCACCTGGCCGGTGACCTGGCGTCCCTCGTAGGCGGAGTAGTCGACGTTCATGTGGTGGGTGGTGGCCGAGATGGTCTGGGTCGCGGCGGGGTCGTAGATGACCACGTCGGCGTCGGCGCCGGGTGCGATGGTGCCCTTGCGCGGGTAGAGGCCGAACATCCGGGCGGGCGCGGCGCAGGCGATCTCGATCCAGCGCCGCCGGGAGATCCGCCCCTCCACCACCGCCTGGTGCAGCAGGTCCATCCGGTTCTCCACGCCGGGCAGGCCGTTGGGGATCTTCGAGAAGTCCCCGCGCCCCAGCTCCTTCTGCCCGACGAAGCAGAACGGGCAGTGGTCGGTGGAGACGACCTGGAGGTCGTCCGTGCGCAGGCCCTTCCACAGCTCCGCCTGGTGCTCACGCGGCCGCAGCGGGGTGGAGCAGACGTACTTGGCGCCCTCGAAGTCGGGCTCGGCGAGATTGTCGGTGGAGAGGAAGAGGTACTGCGGGCAGGTCTCGCCGAAGACCGGCAGGCCCTGGTCCCGGGCGGCGGTCAGCTCGGCCAGCGCGGAGGCGGCCGAGACGTGCACCACGTAGAGCGGCGAGCCGGCCACCTGGGCGAGCTTGATCGCCCGGTGCGTCGCCTCCGCCTCCAGCAGCTCCCGCCGCACCTCGCCGTGATAGCGCGGGTCGGTGTGTCCGGCCGCCAGCGCCTGCGCGACCAGGACGTCGATCGCGATGCCGTTCTCGGCGTGCATCATGATCAGCCCGCCGTTTCCGGCGCAGCGCTGCATCGCCCGCAGGATCCTGCCGTCGTCGCTGTAGAAGACCCCGGGGTAGGCCATGAAGAGCTTGAAGGAGGTCGATTCACCGCTCTCGGTGAGCAGGTCCAGCTCCTTCAGCACGTCGTCCGTGACGTCCGAGACGATGGTGTGGAAGGCGTAGTCGATCGCGCAGTTGCCCTCGGCCTTGGCGTGCCAGCTGTCCAGGCCCGCCCGCAGCGAGCTGCCCACCTGCTGAACGGCGAAGTCCACGATGGTCGTGGTGCCGCCCCAGGCGGCCGCCCGGGTGCCGGTCTCGAAGCTGTCGGAGGCCTTGGTCCCGCCGAACGGCAGCTCCATGTGGGTGTGGGCGTCCACCCCGCCGGGGATGACGTACCGCCCCCGGGCGTCGATCACCCGGTCCGCCTGCCAGCCGGCCGCCACCTCGCTGCCCGTGCTGGCGAGTGCCACGATCCGCTGGTCCTCGATCAGCACGTCCGCCGTGAGTTCCTCGGCGGCGGTGATCACCAGTCCGCCGCTGATCAGGGTGCGCGTCATGCTGCTACCTCCGTTCCGGCGGCGGCCCGCCGCAGCGCTTCGATGAGCAGGTCCGCGCCTTCGCGGGCCTCGTCCTCGGTGAGGGACAGTGGTGGGGTGATCCGCAGCGCGTCCCCGGCCCGGCCGCCCTTGCCGATCAGCAGCCCGAGGGACCGCGCGTGTTCGAGGACGGCGGTGGCCGCGGCGGCGTCCGTCAGTGCGACGCCGAGCATCAGGCCGCGGCCGCGGATCTCGCGCACGATCGGCGACTCCAGCCGGGCGGCCTCCAGTTGGGCCCGCAGCAGCGTCCCGGTGCGGCGGGCGTTGGCCTGCAGGTCGTGCTCCAGCAGGTAGTGCAGGTTGGCCAGGGCGGCCGCGCAGGTGATCGGGCTGCCGCCGAAGGTGGAGATGGAGTTGGCGCCCAGGCAGTCCATCACCTGCGCGCGGGCCACCACCCCGCCCATCGACATCCCGTTGGCGATGCCCTTGGCGAAGGTGAGGACGTCCGGTGGGCCCGCCCGGCCGTGCGCCTGCCAGCCCCAGAAGTGGTCACCGGTGCGGCCCCAGCCGGTCTGCACCTCGTCGCTGATCCACAGGATGCCCTGTTGGTCCAGTACCTCCTTGAAGGCGGCCAGCAGCCCGTCCGGCCCGTGGGTGAAGCCGCCGACGCCCTGGATCGGCTCGGCGATCAGCGCGGCCACCGTCCCCTCGGCCTGGCCCAGCATCTCCTTGAGGTCCGTCACGCAGGCCGCGATGAACTCGGCGTCGGTCAGCCGCGCGTAGGGCCCGCTGTCGCGGACCCCGCCGTGCACGTAGAGCGTCTGCAGCGGCGAGAGGCTGGTGGGGGACCAGGTGGTGTTGCCGGTGATGCCCACGGTGGAGAAGGACCGGCCGTGGTAGCTGTTGCGCAGCGCGAGGATCTGGTTGGAGCGCCGGTAGGTGGTGGCCAGCAGCAGAGCGGCGTCGTTGGCCTCGGTGCCGGAGGTGGTGAAGAACACCTTGGCATCCGGGATGCCGGACAACGCGGCGATCTGCTCGGCCAGTTCGACCATCGCCGAGGAGAGGTAGAGCGTGGAGGTGTGCAGGATCCGGCCGGCCTGCTCGGCCACCGCCTTGGTCACCTCGGGCAGCGCATGGGCGGTCATCGTGGTCAGGATGCCGCCGAAGAAGTCCAGGTAGCGGTTGCCCTCGGCGTCCCAGACGTACCGGCCCTCGCCGTGCGTCAGCTCGATCGGCTCACGGTAGTAGGTGGCCAGCCAGGCGGGCAGCACCGCCCGGTGGCGGGCCCGCAGGCCGGTGGCCGGGAGGTCGGTCGTGGTCATCGGATGGAGCCCTCCTGGGTCCGCGGGGTCGAAGTGACGGGGGCCGAAGCGACTGTGCGGCCGAAGCGGCTGCGGGGCGGCCGCTCAGGCCTGCGTGAGCGGCCCGTACGCGTCGGGCCTGCGGTCGCGGTAGAACGCCCACTGCTGGCGGACCACTTCGATCAGCCCCAGGTCCAGGTCCCGGACCAGCAGCTCCTCCTCCTTGTCGGAGGCCACCTCGCCGACGAACTGGCCGCGCGGATCCACGAAGTACGAGCTTCCGTAGAAGTCGTTGTCGCCGTACTCCTCCACACCGACCCGGTTGATCGCCGCCACGAAGTACTCGTTGGCCACCGCCGCGGCCGGCTGTTCCAGCTGCCACAGGTAGCCGGACAGGCCGCGGCTGGTCGCGGACGGGTTGTAGACGATCTGCGCCCCGGCCAGCCCGAGCGCCCGCCAGCCCTCGGGGAAGTGCCGGTCGTAGCAGATGTAGACGCCGACCTTGCCGACGGCGGTGTCGAAGACCGGCCAGCCGAGGTTGCCGGGCTTGAAGTAGTACTTCTCCCAGAAGCCCTTGACCTGCGGAATGTGGTGCTTGCGGTACTTGCCCAGGAAGCTGCCGTCGGCGTCGATCACGGCGGCGGTGTTGTAGTACACCCCGCTCTGCTCCACCTCGTAGACGGGCACGACCATGACCAGACCCAGCTCGGCGGCCAGCGCGCGCATCCGGGTCACGGTGGGCCCGTCCGGCACGGGCTCGGCCCACCGGTAGTGCTCCGGTTCCTGGACCTGGCAGAAGTAGGGGGCGTTGAAGACTTCCTGGAACCCGATGATCCGCGCCCCCTGGGCGGCCGCCTCCCGGGCGTACCGCTCATGGAGGTCCAGCATCGAGGACTGCTCGCCGGTCCAGCGGGTCTGGACGAGGGCGGCGCGGACGATCTGGGACTGCGACATGGGAACCGCTCCTGAATCAGTGAGAGCTGATAGGACCTGGAGCTGTCGGGGCCGGAGCCGCCGGGACGGGTCGATGACGTGCCAACGATCCGGACGTCCCCGTGTCACTCCTACGTTCGGGTGACAGTCGGCGATCGAGTGACCGAACGGGAGCCGGGGGACGGCTGCGACGGGAGCCTGCGACGGGTGTCCTTGCAGACTCCCCAGCCAGGAGCGGACCGAACCCCGACAACCTGTCAGGTCTCCCCGGCTCCCGGTCCCACCCGGGTGACATCCCGCCAGTGGACGCCCCGGCGCGGCGCCGGGTGCGAGTCGGTGGGCCAGGACAGGCCCTGGGTCCCCGGCTCACGGGGAAGCCTTCGCCACCTCGGCCGATCCGTTCCCACAGGCGTTCGGCAGCGCGGGATGGCGCCCGAGCACCACCACGCCCGCCACCATCGCCAGCAGGCCGACCACCTCCCAGGCCAGCGCCCCCGGTGTGACCCGCAGCCGGTCGCCGAGGAAGCCCACCGCGCAGACGATCCCGGCCAGCGGTTGCGCGGCGGTCAGCGCCGGCAGCGACATGCGCAGCGGTGCCACCTCGAAGGCACTCTGCACCAGCAGCAGCCCGAAGGCCCCGAGGCCCACCACCGCGTACGGCTCCCAGTGGCGCAGCACTGCCTCCACCCCGCCGGTGTCGACGCGGCTGGCGGTGGCGCGGGTGAGCGCGTCCTGCAGGCCGTAGAGCAGCCCGGCCGCCAGTGCGAGGACGGTCGCCTCCTCGAAGCGCGGCAGGCGTCGGCCGAAGGAGACCAGCAGCAGGGCCAGGCCAGCCACCACCCCGAAGACCAGCCAGTGCCGCAGCTCGCCCGCCCGCGGCCCGCCGCCCCTGGGATCGCCGGCCAGGATGAACGCCGTCACCCCGAGCCCCAGCAGCAGCACTCCGCCCCAGCCGGAGCGCCCCAGCCGCTGCCTGCTCAGCACACTGGCCAGGGCCATGGCGAAGGCCAGATTGGTGGTGAGCAGCGGCTCCACCAGCGAGACCTCGCCCAGCGAGAGGGCCCAGGCGCTGAGCACCAGCCCGGTCACCATGGCCGCGAGGCCCGCCAGCCACTCGGGCATCTTGAGCAGGTCGAGCAGCAGGCGCCAGTGCAGCAGGTCGGCGCGCGGGGCCCGCTGCGCCGCGTGCTGCTGGAGCACGAAGCCCAGGCCCAGGCAGCAGCCCGCGCCGATCGCCAACAGGAAGACCGTCACGCGGGATCACCCGGTCGTCATGTGGTCCGACCGCGTCGCGTCCGGCCCGGCCGGGGGGCCGGTTGGTTCACGACGCTCGATTGGCGGCCAGCCTACCGCTGCCCCGACGGTGCGGCGCCGTGCGTGCGGGAGGGGGCACGCCTCGGGAGGACGGCGCCCGGTGGCGGGTCCGGGTGAGCACCGATAATGGAGGTGGACTCTCCGTAGGCCTCTGGCGGCCGACGTTCCAGGGGCCGCCGGCCCCCGCCGGCCGGGCCGGTGGAGGAGGTAACGATGATCGTCCGGATCTGGGAGGCGCGGGTCGCGCCGAAGCTGGTGACCGAGTTCTGCGCGGTGATCCAGTCGGAGATGCTGCCGCAGCTGGCCGGCCTCGACGGCTGTCTCGGCGGCGAACTGCTGCGCTCGCTCCCCGGCGGTCCGCACCGGGTGCTGGTGGTGACCAGGTGGCGGGACGAGGAGGCGCTGCGCGGTTACGCCGGTCCGGCGTGGGCGAAGCGGCCGGTCTGGTCGGACGAGCAACAGACCTACCTGGAGCAGCCGCCCGAGGTGGCCCACTTCACGGTGCTCAGCAGCCCGTGACGGCAGCCCGTGACGGCGGGACCGTAGGCTGAGCGCATGATCGCCCCTGACGCTCCTGCCGTCACCACAGCCACCACCGATGCCGCTGCCGTGCCCGTGCTCAGCCCGGAGCTCCTCGCCTTCTGGGAGGAGTACCACATCTGCACCCTCACCACCTTGCGGCCCAACGGCACGCCGCACGTCGTCCCGGTCGGTGCCACCTACGACCCGGTCACCGGCATCGCCCGGGTGATCACCAGCAGCGGCAGCCGCAAGGCGCGCAATGTGCTGGCGGCCGGGGAGGCGGGCGCCCGGGTCGCGCTCTGCCAGGTGGACGGCGCCCGGTGGGCGACTCTGGAAGGCCGGGCCGTGGTGCGCCAGGACGCCGAGTCGGTCGCCGATGCCGAGGCGCGTTATGCACAGCGCTACCGCACTCCGCGCCCCAACCCGGAGCGGGTGGTGATCGAGATCAAGGTGACCCGGGTGCTCGGTCGCGGCACCAGGCCGAGCCCGGCCACGTCCTGACCTGACTGTGTCCTGATCCGGCTGCCTCCTGACTCGGCTGCCTCCTGACCCGACCCTGGAGTCGACGTCTCACGACCGGCCGGACGGCCTCTGGCCGAGCGGTCCGGCGGCGGCCTCCCGCAGGGCCCGCAGCACCGTCGACTCGACACCCAGCACGCGGGCCCGGACCAGTACCGGGTGGGCCCGCACCGCGGCCCCGGCCCGCACGTAGGCCTTCCAACGGCGGTCGAACTCGGTCTGCTCGCCGGCCTCCCAGGTGCACCGCTGCACGGCCTGCCAGGCCTCGGGGTACGCCGCGCGCCGCCGGTCGCGGACGGCGAGCGCATGGTCGCCGACGGCCCGGTCGGCGCTGAGCACAGCCTGCTGAAGGGCGATCAGATCGGCGGGCAGCGAGAGGAGTTCGGTCGGCGCGGTGATCACGGCGGTCAGGTTAGAGGGAGTCACTGACAATCAACTGACAATCGCTGGAGTCCTGCTGGAGCCCGCCCGGCGGTGGGGTGACCGATCGGTCCAGATGATGGTCAGTGGTGCCTGGGATGTTCGCCGTGATGATCACCGAGCAGTGCGCGCACGTGCTTCCGGTGCTCACGGATCCCCCAGCCGCCGCCCAGGGTCGGCAGGTCACCAGCTCCCACGATCCGATCATCGGAGGTGCGCTTGCTCTTGCTGCCCTCCGCTCGATTGTCGGTGTGCCCTGGCACGCTCGCGCGCATGAACGAGATCCCACCGCAGAACCTCTCGCCGAGCTGGCCCTCGGGCCTCGACACTCGCACGCCGTTGCCCCGGGTCGCCGATGAGCGGGAGATGCTCACCGCCTTCCTCGACTGGCACCGGGCCACCTTCGAACTGAAGTGCGCCGAGCTGGGGGTCGCGCAGCTGGCGGAGAAGAGCGTGGCGCCCTCCGGGCTGAGCCTGCACGGCATCGTGCGGCACCTGGCCGGGGTCGAACGCTGGTGGTTCGGCCGTCAGTTCGCCGGCCAGGACCTCCCGCAGCTCTACTACGCGGATGACGACCCCGACCAGGACTTCGAGTTCACCGGAGCGGACGCGGCACACGACTTCGCCGTCTGGCGGGCGGAGTGCGAGCGGTCCCGCGCGATCGTGGCCGCCGTGCCCTCGCTGGACGCGCTCGCCGTCGCACCGATGGGCGGCGAGCCGATCTCGCTGCGCCGCATTCTGGTCGGCATGGTCGCGGAGTACGCCCGGCACAACGGTCACGCCGACCTGCTGCGTGAGCGGCTGGACGGCACGACCGGCTACTGACCCGGGCCCGGGCGCGCCGGCGCCCCCGGGGCCCGGGCGCGGCCGGCCCGGTTCACGGGCACCCGGGCGCGGCCGGCGCGGGTCACAGGCCGCTCGGCCAGGTGTAGCCGCCGGGCACGGAGACCTGGGCGTTCCCGTCGCTCGTGCCGTAGACGAGGGCGATCTCATCGTGCGCGCCGAGCCTGATGGCGGCCGGATCCCCGGTCACCGGCTTGCCGTTGACGTACGCGGTCAGGGTGTGGGCGGCGTCGGTCCGGGCGCCGCCCAGGTGGTCGGCGGCCAGTGAGACCTGCCACTCGGTCATGAACTGGCCGAGGGTGAAGTCCGCCCGGACCGGGGACTCGATGTGGATCACCCCGCTGGTGTCGTGGGTGTGCAGCGGGCTGATCCGCTGGGCCCCCTCGTCGATGCCGACCAGCGCGGGGACGGTGACCGCCCGGCCGTCCAGGTAGACGTCCAGGTGGGCGTGGACGTGTTCGACGGTGCCCTCGCTGCCCAGCATCGGCAGGCCCGCCGCCGCGACCGCCGCCGACGGGTCGGCGGGCGCGCTCCATGGCGGCGCGCTGGTGCGGCCCTCGGCGGTGGTGCGCGGCTGGGCCGGCATGCCGGCCGTGTCGGCCGCGGCGGTGCCGCCGCCGCGGTCGCCCATCACGACGGCGGTCAGGCCGCCGAGCACGGCGAGCCCGAGCACCCCGGCCGCCGAGCGGATCAGCAGCCGGCGGCGGCGCTCCGCACGCCGGGCCTCCGCCTGGGCCGCCGCGGCCTTCGTGCGGCGGTCGGCGGGCTGCCGGGCGGGCCGGGTGGACCGGTCCGCCCGGTCGGTGGGGGAGCGGCGGGGCTGCGAGGCCATGGTCGGCGTCCTGTTCGTCGGCTGCTGAGGGGATGGTGGTTCGAATTTGAACTAAACTCGACCGTACCTCGTGCTTGAAGGTTGAACAAAAGGTGGGGAAAATGCCATGTCCGAAACCCGCCGGTCCAGCCCGCTCGCAGGCGGCACAGTGGAGGGGTACAGCGCATCCAGCGAGAGAGGTCGGCTGCCGTGACCAGCACCGTTTACACCACCATCGAGAGCCCGCTCGGCGAGCTGCTGCTGGTCGGCGAGGCGTCGGCGACCGCACCGGGCGGGACGGCACTGTGCTCGCTGTCGATGACGGGGCAGCGCCGCGCGCCCACCGTCCAGCCGGACTGGCGGGCCGACCCGGCCGCCTTCACGCACATCGCCGAGCAGCTGCGCCGGTACTTCGCCGGGGACCTGAAGGACTTCGCGGTGGAGTTCCGCACCCAGGGAACCGACTTCCAGGAGCGGGTCTGGCAGGCGATCGACACCATCCCCTACGGCGCCACCACCAGCTACGGTCGACTGGCCGAGCAACTCGGCCTGGCACGCCCGGCGGTCCGCGCCGTCGGCACCGCGATCGGGGCCAACCCGCTGCTCATCCTGCGCCCCTGCCACCGGGTGATCGGCGCCAACGGCTCGCTCACCGGGTACGCGGGTGGGCTGGAGTGCAAGGAGTACCTGCTGGCCCGCGAGGGTGCCTGGCCGGCCGCAGTCGGCTGAGCGCGGGCCTGCCTCGTCGAACTGCCCCTGCCCGTCGCCTGGTTCCGGCCCTGGGGCCGGGCGGTGCGGGCCGGAAGCATGCTGGGCGCACGGTCCGTGTCGGCCCTGACCGAAGGATCATCCATGCCATTCACGGATGCTCCGCTGCAGGATGAGATCGCCGCAGCGGCCCAGTGGGTGGCAGATCGTGCCCTCGGCGCCCTCAGCGGTGCCGAGGGCATCGATCGAGTCGTCGGCCTGGACCGTGGGCCCGGCCGGCCGGCCGGCAGACGGACTGGGCGGGTGGAGATCTGGCTGGAGTCCGGCCAGTGGGACCTGGCCGGCGAACTGCTCGCCGTGGACGCCTGCCTGGCCGAGCCGGTCTGCGACGGCCAGGCCTGGCAGCGGTTGGCCGCGGCCCAGCGGGCGGACGGTCTGCTGCCGCGCGACAGTGACCCGGTGGCCGAGGACCCGGACCGGGCGTTCAAGGACCACGAGCACACCGCTGTGGTCGCCATCGCGGCCGGGACGCTCACGGTGGCGCGGGCGCTGGGCAGCGGCGAGCGGTCGACCGAGGTACCGGGCGGCGGGCGTGGCTGAGCGGCTGGCGGCCACCCCTGGTGCGGCTGCCCGGGCGCAGGCCGCCGGCTCCGGTCAGGACCACCTCGCGCCGCTGGTCGCCGCGCTGCGCCCCGGCAGTGCGGTCGCGCTGGCGGGGGTGCGCGGGGCGACCGAGGAACTGGTCACACACGGTCGCACCGAGCCGGCCGCAGGTGAGCGGGTGACCCCCGACACGGCGTTCGAGGTCGGTTCGGTGAGCAAGACCTTCACCGCGCTGCTGCTGGCCGAGCGGGTGGCGCGCGGGGAACTCGCCTACGACCTCCCGATCGACGCGCTGCTCGCGCCCCGGGCCCGCCCCACGCTGCTGCGCGGTGATCCGATCACCCTGTTGCACCTGGCGACCCACACCTCAGGGTTGCCCCGGCTGCCACCCGGTCTGCTGCGCTTGTCGCTGGGGCGATTCACCAGCCCGTACCAGGACTTCGCCGAGGCGCGGTTGCTCCGGGCTCTGGCCGGCACGCGGGTGCGGAGCAGGCCGGGAAGCCGGGTGCACTACTCCAACTACGGCGTCGGTCTGCTCGGCCGCCTCGTCTCCGAAACGGGCGGGTCAGCAACAGGCCTCCCAGGAGTGGGCGCGGCAGGAGCGAATGCGCCAGGAACGGACCATGCCCCCTGGGAGGTTGGCACCCGCTACGCGGACCTGCTCGCGGAACGGGTGCTGCGCCCTCTCGGGATGACGCGGACGGGGTGTGAACCCGACCTGGTAGCACCGGCAGTCGGCCACTGGCATGGCCGGCCGCTGGCACCGTGGCGGATTCCGGCGCTGCCCGGGGCGGGTGCCGTGCGCTCCACAGCCCGGGACCTGGCCCGGTATCTGCGGGCCCATCTGGCGGCCGCCACCGGCAGTTCGGGCCTTGCGGACCGGCAACCGCTGGGCCTCCCGCTTGCCCGGGCGCTGCGGGAGGTCCAACGTCCGCTCCTGGTGCGGCCCGGCAGTGCGAACCATGACGAGCTGTGTCTGGTCTGGAACCTGCGCCGGGTCGGCGGGCGCGAGTTGCTGTTCCACACCGGTGGCACCCGGGGCTTCACCCCGTTCGTCGGCTTCTGCCCCTCGACGGGAACCGGGTTCGCGGCGTTGGCCAACAGCGGGCCGAGGCTGAACGGACGCTTCCCGCAGGCGGCGTACGACCAGCTGAAGGCGCTCTGAGGCGTCGGCACCTCAGCGGGGCCCACGCCTCCACCAGGCCGGACTACCACCAGTCGGTGCAGGTGATGACCTGGTCGAGGGTCAGGCCACAGGCGCGGAAGCGGTAGTTGGGGTCGGCGCTGGTGGCCTGGGACGGGGAGGTCTTGGAGGAGTTGTCGCCGCGGTCGACGTTGAACGGGCCGCACTGCAGCCAGGTGTGCCCGCCGTCGCGGGTCCAGTCCATCCAGACGCTCTCGCCGGAGCGGGTCGTACCCTCGATCTTGGCGAAGCCACGACCACCGGCGGACTGCAGGCTGATGGTGTCGCCATCGTGGGAGGCGGAGCGCTGGACGGTACCGGAGGCGTTGTCGGAGACGTCGACGAAGCCGTTGGCGCCACCGGCGCAGTCGCCGGCCGAGGCGGCGGCCGGACCGGCCGGGGCGGCGATCAGGAGGGCGGCGCCCAGGGCGATGGCGGCCCCGGCGGCGGCCGTGCGCAGCCAGGAGGTGCCGGTGGTGCTGACCGGGCAGGAGGTGTTGGTCATGGGAGTGCTCCTCAGCAGGTGGGGACGGAGTCGAGCCAGGCCGGGCCCTGGAGGTAGATGTTGCTGATCCAGGCCTGGTAGTCGGGCAGGAAGGCCCAGGCGTCGTTGGTCACGCCTTCGGCCGTGACGCTCTGGGCGTGCTTCTGGCAGGTGACCCGCACGGTGGTGGAGTCAGCGAAGGCGTAGACGCGCGGGCTGTCGGTGGCGGCCTGGGCGTGGGTCCAGACACCGGTGCCCCAGGTCTGGGCGGTGGGCCCGGTCACCGGGCCCGGGTCGATCCGTACGGCGCCGAAGTAGTCGCCGCCCAGTCGCACCGGGCTGACCATGATGTGGGTGCCCGACTGGCGGGCCTCGACCATCTGGCCGGCACCGAGGTAGATCGCGATGTGGTGGAGGTTGTCGGAGCTGCCGTAGGCGAGCAGGTCGCCGGGGAGCAGGGGGGCGGTGCCCTGGTCGGCGGTGAAGCGCTGGGCCGCGTGCAGGGTGTAGAACTGCTGGCCGGCGTCGCCGTTCAGCAGGTCCTGGCCGGTGGCCTGGGCGTAGGCGTACCGGACCAGGCCGGAACAGTCGAAGCCCAGGCGCTGGCCGTCGTCGTTGCTGGCCGGGTCGACCCCGTCGGGATGGCCGTAGGTCGCTCCGGGGGTGGGGCCGTGACCGCCGCCCCAGCTGTACCAGACCCCGAGCTGGCCGCAGGCGGCGCGCACCGCGCTCTCGGCCGTGGCGGACGCGCCCGGGGCGAGCACTGCACAGTCGGTGGCGGGCCCGGCTCTGTCGTGCGATGCCTGGGCCCAGGCATCGGATGCCGGACCGGTCAGGAGCAGGAGGCCGACGAGGGCAGCGGCTGAGGCGACCTTCAGCTTGCTCGGGCTGGACCTGCTCAGGGCGGACTTGCTCGGGCTGGACCTGCTCAGGGCGGACTTGATCGGGCTGGACTTGCGAGGGCTGGACATGGTGCGGCTCCAGGGCAGGGGAGAGCAGCTGACGAGGCAGCAGGATGGCGGGCCGTCAGAGCGATGGCCGGCTCAGCGGGTGACCGCCGATGCATCGAGAGTGATCGCCGGCCTCCCACCGTGTCCAGACGATCGCCGTCGCCCAATCGCCGGGAAACGGGAAACACTTCGGGAAACCCCTGCTGACCTGCTACTTCGTCGAAGTCAGCAGCCGGGCCTGTAGGGCTGATCGGGGAGCAGCCGCGCCCAGTGCTCGGGGCTGACGATGCCCACCACCCGGCAGATCCCGGCTGTGCGGTCCTGCGTGCTGGAGTCCCACAGCCGGATCGTGCCGTCGCTGCCGCTGCTGGCCAGCGTGCGGCCGTCCGGACTGAAGGCGACCGACCAGACGGCGTCGGTGTGGCCGGTCAGGGTGGCGGTGAGGGTGTGGTCCCGGGTGTCCCAGGTGCGTACGGTGCCGTCGTTGCCGGCGCTGGCCAGCGTGCGCCCGTCAGGCGCGAACGCGATGCCGCGCACCGATCCGGTGTGGCCGGTCAGGGTGGCGGTGAGGCTGTGGTCCCGGGTGTCCCAGGTGCGTACGGTGCCGTCGTTGCCGGCGCTGGCCAGGGTGCGCCCGTCAGGCGCGAACGCGACCGCGCGCACCGAACCCCGGTGACCGTTGAGCGTGGCCAGCGGCCGCTCGGTCCCGGTCTCCCAGAGCCGGACCGTCAGGTCGTCGCTGCCCGAGGCGATCAGGCGCCCGTCCGGACTGAACGCGACCGCGTTGACGAAGTCGGTGTGCCCACTCAGCACGCCGAGCGCCTGCTGGGACCGGACGTCCCAGAGCCGCACCGTGCGATCCTCGCCGGCCGAGGCCAGCAGGCGCCCGTCCGGGCTGAACGCCACGGCGAAGACCGATCCCTGATGGCCGGTGAGCACCGCGACCTGGGCGCGGGTCGCCAGGTCCCAGAGCCGGATGGTCTGGTCGGCCCCGGCCGAGGCCAGCAGGCGGCCGTCGGGGCTGAAGGCGACCCCGAAGACCGAGCCGGTGTGTCCTTCGAGCACCCCGGTCATGGCATGGCGGGCGACATCCCACAGCCGCACGGTGTGGGCGGCGTCCGCCGCTGCCAGGGTGTGCCCGTCGGGGCTGAACGCGCTCTGCCAGATCTCCGTGAACGGGTGCACGGTCAGCGCGGCCGCGCCGACCTCCCAGAGCGCCGCGGTCTGGTCGAAGCCGGCGGTGGCGATCAGCTTGCCGTCCGCGCTGACGGCCACGCCCTGGACGTAGTCGGTGTGGCCACAGAGCGTGGCGATGACCCGGCGGGCGGCCAGGTCCCAGAGCCGCACGGTGCCGTCGCCGCTCGCGCTCACCAGGGTCGTGCCGCCGTCGGTGAAGGCCACGCCGTTCACGTCGTCGCTGTGGCCGGTGAGCGTGGTGAGCAGGGTGTGGCTGGTGGTGTCCCAGAGCCGGACGGTGCGATCGGCGCCGCCCGAGGCGATGGTGCGTCCGTCGGGGCTGAACGCCACGCCGAGCACCTCGTCGCCGTGGCCGGTGAGGGTTCCGGCCGGCGCATGCGTGACGGTCTCCCAGAGCCGCACCGTGCGATCCTCGCCGGCCGAGGCCAGCAGCCGGCCGTCGGGGCTGAACGCCACGCCGACCACCTCGTCGGTGTGGCCGCTCATGGCGGCGATCAGGGTGTGGCTGGTGATGTCCCAGAGCCGCACGGTGCGGTCGGCCCCGGCGGAGGCGAGGGTGCGCCCGTCGGGGCTGAATGCCACGGCCCGTACCGCGCCGCCGTTGCCGAAGAGCGTGACAGGGAGCAGACGGCCCGGCAGGTCCCACAGCCGCACCGTGCCGTCCGAGCTGCCGGAGGCGATGGTCCGGCCGTCCGGGGCGAAGGCGACGGCGCGCACCGGCCCGCCGTGCCCGGTCAGGGTGGTGTCGAGGCGGCGGTCGGCGGCGCTCCAGATCTTCACCGTCCCGTCCGAGCTCGCCGTCGCCAGACGGCTGGAATCCGGGCTGAAGGCGACCGCGTTGACCGGCCCGGCATGGCCGAAGAGCCGGCCGGCGAAGGCCTGGGACTGGGTGCTCAGCAGCGCGCCGCGGGCCTCGGTGGTCGGCGCGGTCCGAAAGGCCTCGTCGGCCAGCAGCATCGACTCCTCGGGGCGGCCGGCCGCGAGGGCGGCCGACTCGGCGGCCAGCGCCTTGGACAGCGCGGTGCGACGCTCCGTGAGCGCCTCGGCCCGCTGCCGGTAGGCGACACCCCCGGCCGTGATCGCGAGCAGCAGCAACCCCACGAGGGTGACCAGCAGTTGCCGGCGTCGGCGCAGCTGCCGCCGCAGCGCCTGCTGCCGCTCCGCCTCCTCGGCCTGACCGGCCCGCAGGAAGTCGGTCTCGGCGGGCGTCAGTTCCGCCCGGCGCCGCGGATCGCGTAGGTGCTCGGAGGCGACCGCGAGCCGGGTGCCACGGTAGAGCGCCGTCGGATCGCGCCCTTCGCGCTCCCACTCGGCGGCGGCCTCGGCGAGCTGCTGGCGCACCAGCAGGCCGGCCCGGTCGGCGTGGATCCACCCACGCAGCCGCGGCCAGGCCCGGATCAGCGCCTCATGGGTGATCAGCACCGTCTGGCTGTCGACGGTGATCAGCCGGGCATGGACGAAGGCGTCGAGCACCGCCGTGGCCCGGTGACCGGGGTTGGCCTGCGGAGTGCGCGGCAGTGGTACGGGCATGGCGGCGGTGCGCGGCAGCAGCCGTCGCAGCGCCGGTTGACGCGGGTGCGGCCGTGATCGCGGGAGCGGCCGGGCGGGGCGTCCCTCGGGCAGATCGGCCGGCCCGCCCTGACCCGGTGGTGGTTCGGGAGCGGACAGCCAGGTCAGCAACTGCTGGTGGGCCACCGGGTGGCGGGTCGCCTCGTTCTCCTCGCTCAGGTGGATCAGGCGGAGCAGCAGTTGCCGGGCCGTCTGCCGACCGTCGGCGGACAGACCGGCGAAGAGGCTTTCGGCGGTGGCCGCGATCGCACCGTGCACCCCGCCGGTGCGCAGATAGCCCGCCACGGTCAGGGCCCGCCCCTCGCGGTACTGCCAGGTGGCGAGCAGCGCGTGCGAGAGCAGCGGGAGCACGCCGGCTACGCCCGGTTGGAGGGGGAGCACGGCGGTCGCGGCACGCCGGTCGGGCGGACCGGAGGGCGGCAGCTCCACCGGTCCGAGGTCGCGCAGCAGGACTTCGACCAGCCCAGGCTCCAGCAGCAGGCCGGCCTCCGCGGCCGGGCGGGTGATCGCCTCGTGGAGTTCCGCGCCGGTCATCGGACCCAGTGCGAGCAGGCCGCGGGTGAAGACGGGGACCAGCTCCGGATGATCGAGGCAGCGCCCGCAGAAGTCGGCGCGCACACCCAGCACGACGAGGGTGGCCTCGGCGGCGGGTCTGCCGTCCGGGACGGTGGCGAGTTCGCAGAGGGCCTGGATGAAGGCGTGCCGCTCGGCGGGATCGGGACAGAGGGTGAAGACCTCCTCGAACTGGTCCACGATCAGGGCCGGTCCGACGACCGGCACCGACCCCGCCCCCGGCACCGGAGCAGGGGCCGGGCCCGCGGCGGTCGCGCTCACAAGTGAAGGTGAGGTAGAGGGTGAGACTCTTGGCTCGGCCGTTGGTGTCGGCGAGGCCTCGGTGCTGGGGGACGGGAGCGGGACGGGCCCGGGGGCGGGCTCGGTGGAGGAGGCCGACACGGTGTCGAGGAGTCGACGCAGGACCGAGAGCGGCCGCGCGGTCGGTGTGCAGACCAGCACGCGGCGGCCCCCAGGGTGCGCGGACGGCAGGTCGCCGCGCTGGAGGGCGGGCAGCAGACCGGCCCGCAGCAGGGAGGACTTGCCCGCGCCCGAGGGGGCGACCAGCGCGAGCGGCCCCTGCCCCGCCCGCTCGGCCAGCCGGTCGAGCAGTGCGGCGAGCGCGTTGTCGCGGCCCGCGAACCAGCGGGCGTCCTGCGGGCCGAAGGCGGCCAGCCCGAGGTAGGGGCAGGGGAGGTCGAGTTCCGGTGGCGGGGCGCTGTCGGAGGCGGGCCAGGTCGGCCCGGGCTCGGCGGCTTCGGTCAGCCGCAGCAGCGAACCGTCGGCGCGCAGCAGCTCGTCGCAGCGGCGGGCCAGGTCATGGCCGGCGGGCTTGCTGCCGTTCTCGATCTTGCTGAGGTAGCCCTTGCTGTAGTGCAGCAGGCGGGAGAGGGCGCTGAGCGACAGGCCGCGCTCGGTGCGCAGCCGGCGCAGCTCGGCGCCGAAGCGCTCGTCGCGGGGCCGGGGGGCTCCGTCCGCCGGTGGAATCAGGTCCATGCGCACCCCGCGACGCCAGCCAGGCCGCGCTTGGCGACTTCTCGGATCTGTCATCCACAGATTACCGGCTGTGATCGAGCCGTCTGGCATGCTGTGGTCTCGATCGGTGCGGGTCCAGTGGCGGCGCCAGTGGCAAATATGTTGTAATACGCAACCACTACGGGAGAGGAAGAGGTCACGCGTGTCGGGGCGAGACGAGTCGATCGAGATCATCCAGCGCGAGCTGACCGCCTTCGCCCGGCGGGCCCGGCACAAGGCCTCACAGCTGCATCCGGGGCTCTCCCTGGTGACGTACAGCATCCTCGACCTGATGTACGAACGCGGTGGCTGCCGGGCGGCGGACCTGGCCGCCTACTTCATGCTCGACAAGTCGACCGTGAGCCGGCAGGTCGGCGCGCTGGAGAAGCTGGGACTGCTCAGCCGCGAGGTGGATCCGGAGGATCACCGAGGGCAGATCCTGCGCCCGAGCGAGCAGGGCCTGGCACTGCTCCGGCATGCGTACGAGATGCGCCGCGAGTCGTTCACCGAGCGGTTCACGGAATGGACCGACGAGGACATCGCGCGGCTGGCGGGCTACCTGGTGCGGTACGGCGCGGCGGACTGACACCGGATCGCCCGACGCACGGCGCACGGCGCACGGCGCACGGCGCCCGACGCCCGACGCACGAGGAGGCGGCAGCGCCAAAAGCCGTCGGCCGGCCACGGGTTGGGGAACCCGTGGTCCGGCCGACGGCTGAAGCGATCCGCTGAGTGCGATTCGTGGGGCGCGATTCGTTGGGCGCGATCTGCCGGGTGAGATCCGCCGGGCGCTACCGCTCGGCGGAGCCCGACCCGGGACCGCTGATCACCGGGGTGATCAGTACGCCTGGTGGGCCTGCCAGAAGACCCAGGCCTGGTTCGGGCTGCCGTAGGTCTGGTTCATGTACTGCAGCGCCCACTTGATCTGGGTGGCGGGGTTGGTCGCCCAGTCCGAGCCGACCGAGGCCATCTTGTTGCCGGGCAGGGCCTGCGGCAGGCCGTAGGCGCCGGAGCTCGGGTTGGTGGCGGTGACGCTCCAGCCGCTCTCGTGGGTGATGATCTGGTCGAACGACGCCAGCTGGTCGGCCGGGACGATCGAGGCGGCGAGCGCCTGCAGCGAGGCGACGCTGGCGTTGGCGCTCAGGGCCGGAGCAGCGGTGGCGACCGGGGCGGCCGGGGCGCTCTTCGGAGCCGGAGCCGGAGCCGGAGCCGGCGCCTGGGTCGCAGCCGGAGCCTGGGCCGGGGCGGGGGTCTGCGCCTGGGCCGGAGCCTGGCCGTCGCCCAGCGCGAGGTGCTGGCCGGGGTAGATCATGTCCGGGCCGCCGACGAGCACCGACTTGTTCAGGTCGTAGAGCTTCTGCCAGCCGCCCTGCACGTTGTGGCTGGTGGCGATCTTGGACAGCCAGTCGCCGTCCTGCACGGTGTAGCCGGCGGGAGCCTGGGCGGCCGGGGCCGCGGCGGGGGTGGCGGCCTGGGGGGCCGCGGCCGGGGCGACAGCCGCCGACTGGTGCTGCGCGGCGTGGCCGTGCGAACCGGAGTGGAGCGGAGCGGCGCTGGCGCCACCGGCGGTGATCATGGGCAGACCGGCGCCGGCGGCCACGATGACGGCGGTGGCGATCGCGCGCTTGATGGTGGCGCGGCTGGGCAGGCTGGGACGACCGTTGACGGACATCATGAAAAGCTTTTCCTCTCCCACGCCTGCGAGGTGAGCTGTCGGATTCGGGCTGGAGTTGCCCGGCCGCGCAATGCGCGGCTTCACCCCTAGCCCCGCCCGGAGTCGTGCTCCAGGTGGGGCGACTTACCTTGGGTCCCCCGCCCCTGCCGTGGTGCTGTGGTGCACAGTGCCCGTTCCATCCGGCGGCAGGATTCGGCGTTCCGGGGAGCGGGGTTCGTGTGGAGACGAACGGCATGCACCGTAGACAGGTCGAAGGTCCTATCTCAAGCCAGAAGGACCTGTCACAGGGCAATGTGAGGTGTCTCATGCCGAAGCTGGAGGGGCGATAACGATTCGCATCGTTATCGCCCCGTGATATGAAATTCCGTCAGCCCGCCCCCCGTCAGCCCGCGTGCCAACCCTGCGGGTCGACGTCGCCGGGCACCGCCGCGGCCGGGTGGTAGGGGCCGCGGGTCAGCACGAAGCCGGCCAGGTCGAGGTGGCTGACCGCGCCGTCCTCGGCGCGCACCACACGCAGCGGCTCGCCCGCGTAGTAGCCGTCCAGGCCGGTCCAGCTGCCGTCCGGCTCGGGCGCGAAGCGGGAGGTGCGGGCGGGGCCGCTGAGCGCGGTGAGCTCCAGGGACCGGTCCGCCCGCAGGTGCAGGGCCAGCGCCGTGGGGCCCCAGTACCAGGGGCCGGTCAGCGCCAGCAGGGCGGGATCGGCGTCGGTGAACGGGCGCCAGGCGGCGGGCAGCAGCGGTTCGCGCTCGGCCACGATCCGGAGCAGGTCGGGAGCGACCGTCGCGAGCGCGGAGCCGGCGGTGACATTGCTGAGGGTGATCGCCGCCACGTCGTCCTCGGTGCTGAACCACAGGTAGGCCAGGAAGCCGGGCATCGAACCGGTGTGACCGGCCAGCAGCCGTCCGTCCTGCCGGAGCAGCTGCAGGCCCAGGCCGTAGCAGGAGGTCCAGTCGTCACTGTCCGGGCCGGCGGCCGGGCGGCGCATCTCGGCCAGGCTGGCGGGGGCCAGCACCTTCTCCGTGCCGCCCGGGAGGGTGCCGGCCAGGAAGCAGGCCCAGCGGGCGAGGTCGGCGGCCGTGGACCAGAGCTGGCCGGCCGGCGCCATCAGGCCGGTGTCGGTGAGGGGCTCGGGGAGCATCACATCCGCCCACGGATGCACGGCGAACCCGCCCGCGTGCGGAGCCTGCGGCAGCACGGTGGTGCGGCTCAGGCCGAGCGGATCGAGCACCTCCTGGCGCAGCACCTCGCCCCACGGCAGCCGGCGCACCTTGGCCACCAGTGCGCCGAGCAGCGCGTAGCCGGGGTTGGAGTAGTGGTAGCGCTCACCGGCCGGGTGGCGGAACGGCTGCTCCTCCAGCAGGTTGCCCAGCTCCGGGCGGTGCGAGCCGTCGGTCCGCTCCCACCAGGGGGCCGGCGTCTCGGCGGCCAGCCCGGCCGTGTGGCTGAGCAGTTCGCGGATCGTGGCCCGCCCGGCGGAGGTCCCCGGCAGGTGCTGCTCCAGCGGATCGGACAGGTCGAGCAGGCCCTCGTCGCGCAGGCGCAGCACCAGCACCGCCACGAAGGACTTGGTGATCGAGCCGATCCGGTACTGCGTGTTCTCGTCCGGCGCGTGGCCCTCGATCATGCTCCGGCCACCGCTCCAGACCCGGTGGCCGCCGCGGGCCACCGCGCCGACCAGCGAGGGCGTCCGGCCCCGCGCCTGTCCGACGGCGAGGCGGTGCAGCAGGGCCCGACGGGTCTCGGGCAGCAGCTCGCCGACGGCCAGGGCAGGGATGGGCAGCTCGTCGGCCCGCGCCTGGTTGATCGGCAACTCGTCGGACTGGTACGTCATCTGATCTCACATTCGCAGCTGGGAGGGCTGGAGAAGGTCGAACCGCTCGACCCTACCGGCGCCCGCGCCGTGTGGCTCGGCATTAAGAGGGGCTCACGCATGCGACACCTCGCAACCCCGGCCGGCACCGCGTCGCCGCCCCGCCGACCAGCGCGGATCCCCCCTCCCGCTATGCTGCCCCCGGCCGCGCGACCACGGGCCGCTGGAACAGAGGGGGAGACGGGTGCATCAGTCCCGAAACGACAGTGATATGACGCGGCTTCAGACGGACCGCCCGCACCCCGCGCGGATCTATGACTACTGGCTCGGCGGCAAGGACAACTTCCCGCCGGACCGCCAGGCCGCCGAGCACGCGATCAGCGCCTCGGCGGACATACCGGCGGCGGCCCGGGAGAACCGCGCCTTCCTGCGGCGGGCGGTGCGGCTGGCCGCGGAGTCCGGTATCCGGCAGTTCATCGACATCGGTGCCGGTCTGCCCTCGCCCGGCAATGTGCACGAGGTGGTGCAGACCATCGCCCCCGATGCCCGGGTGGTGTACGTCGACAACGACCCGATCGTGCTCACCCACGGGCGCGCGCTGCTGGCCGACAACCGCAGCACCACGGTGCTGACCGGGGACGTCCGGGAGCTGGACGAGCTCTTCGAACGCCCCGAGCTGCGTGCACTGGTGGACTTCTCGCAGCCGGTGGCCGTGCTGCTGCTGGCGCTGCTGCACTTCGTCAGCGACGAGCAGGCGCGGCACGCGGTGGAGCAGGTACGCGAGCGGGTCGCGCCGGGCAGCTACCTGCTGCTCTCGCACAGCACCCACGAGGGCAATCCCGAGCGGGCTGCCGAGGTGGCCAAGACCTGGGACAAGACCGCCTCGGGCATCCGGCTGCGCGGCCGCGAGGAGGTGACCGGGCTGTTCGACGGCTGGGAACTGCTGGAGCCCGGTGTCGAGTTCGTGCCGCTCTGGCGCCCGGACGCCGCCACCGAGGCCACCACCCGCTGGATGTACGCGGGCGTCGGGCGCAAGGCCTGACCCCTCCTCAGGAGGCGGACGGCCCCGCGGCGCCGGCCAGCGCCGCGGCCAGCTCGCCGTGGTCGGGCGGATTGGCCCCGGCACGGGAGACCGTGACGGCGGCCGCCGCGCCGGCGTGCCGCAGCAGGGCGGCCAGTGCCGCCTCGGTGAGGCTCGCCAGCGCATCGCGGGCGCCGGCACCGAGCAGGTCGCGGGCGGCGAGCGCGTCCAGGGTCGCGGACATGAAGGAGTCGCCGGCGCCGACCGTGTCCACCACCTCGGCCGCCGTGGCCGGTCCCTCGGCCCGCGCACCGCGGGTGACGGCGAGGGCGCCCGCGCCGCCCCTGGTCACCAGCACCAGCGCCGGGCCGAGGGCGAGCCAACGCGCGGCGGCCCGCTCGGGGGAGAGCTCGGGGTAGAGCCAGTGGAGGTCCTCGTCGCTGGCCTTGACCAGGTCGCTGAGCGCCACGCAGCGCTCCACCCGGGCCCGCACCGCGGCGGGCGAACCGAGCAGGGCCGGGCGGATGTTGGGGTCGTAGCTGACCGTCGCGCCCGCGCGCAGCCCCGTCACCAGGTCCGCGGTGGCCTCGGCGCCGGGTGCGAGCAGCGCGGCGAGCGAGCCGAAGTGCACGTGCGGGGCCGTGACGGCGGGGGTCGTGGGGGCGAGCGACCAGTGGATGTCGAACGTGTAGTCGGCCCGCCCCTGGGCGTCCAGGGTGACGATCGCGCTCGGGGTGGCGGCCGGCGGCCGGCCGTCCGTCAGCAGCTCGACACCGGCCGAACGCAGGTGGGTGGTGATCAGCTCGCCGAGCCGGTCCGCGCCCAGCTGGGTGAGCAGCGCGGTGGGGTGCCCGAGCCGGCCCAGGCCGTAGGCGACGTTGGCCGGGCTGCCACCGGGGTGCGGGACGTCGTGGTGGCCGGGAGCGCGGACGATGTCCGCGACGCACTCACCGATGACGAGGAAGTCGGTCATCCTGCTCAGGCTCCCGGGCTGGTCGTGGCGGGGTACCCATCTTCGCGGGCCGGCGGTCGGCGGGGAACACCCGGGGGCCGCGGCGGGGAACACCCGGGGGCCCGGCGGCCGTAGGCTTGCCGGAATGAGACGCAGGACGAAGCCGGTGCCCGCCCCCCTGCCGCAGCGGCACGGCGTGGATCCGGTGCGGGTGCGACTGCCGGCCGAGGGCCCCTGGGCGACGGTGGCCGAGTACCTGGCGCACCGGCTGCCGGACCAGGTCGCGGACCGGCTGGCGCAGATGCTGCGGTCCGGCGAGATCATCGGGGCGGACGGGCCGGTCGGCCCCGACACCCGGTTCCGGCCCGGCACCAGTGTCTGGTTCCACCGTGACCTGCCGCCCGAGGTGCCGGTGCCCTTCGAGCTGGCGGTGATCCACCGGGACGAGCACCTGGTGGTGGTCGACAAACCGCACTTCCTGGCCACCACCCCGCGCGGCAGCCATGTGGTGCAGACCGCGCTCTCCCGGCTGCGCCACGAGCTCGACCTGCCGGAGCTCAGCCCCGCGCACCGGCTGGACCGGCTGACGGCCGGACTGGTCATGTTCGTCGCCGATCCGCAGGCCCGCGGTGCCTACCAGACGCTCTTCCGGGACCGCCTGGTCACCAAGGAGTACGAGGCCGTCGCGCGCCACGACCCTCGGGTGGCGCTGCCCCGCACGGTGCGCAACCGGATCGTCAAGGAGCGCGGGGTGATCGCGGCCCGTGAGGAGGACGGGCCGGTGAACGCCGAGAGCCGGATCGAGCTGATCGAGCACCGCGGCGGGCTGGCCCGCTACCGGCTGACCCCGTTGACCGGGCGGACCCACCAGCTGCGGCTGCACATGAGCGGGCTCGGACTGCCGATCCTCGGCGATCCGGTCTACCCGGAGGTCCTGCCCGAGGCGGCGCCGGACGACTTTCGCCGGCCGCTGCAACTGCTGGCGGCCACGCTCGCGTTCACCGATCCGCTGAGCGGGCAGCCGGTGCGGCTGCGCTCGCGGCGGGTGCTGGCGGCCTGGGCGGAACAGGCCTGGGCGGCGCAGCCGTGGGCGGAACAGTCGTGGGCGGACCAGAGCACGCACCAGGACACGGACCAGAGCACGGACCAGGACACGGACCAGGCAGAGGCGGGGGCATGACCACCGAGCAGAGCGCACCGACACCCGAACAGCGCCTCACGACACTGCGCGAGCTGCTGATCCACCGGCCGCCGATGGCGCGCGAGCTGCCCGCCTTCGAGGTCGCACAGGCACCGGCCGACCCGGCGGAGCTGTTCGTGGACTGGCTGTTGGCGGCGATGCGCGGCGGTGTCCCGGACGCGCAGGTGCTCACGCTCGGCACGGCCGGGCTCGACGGCACCCCGGACGCGCGGATCGTGACCCTGCGCGACGTGGACCCGGCGAACGGCGAGTGGTGGTTCTGGGGAGAGCTGCACAGTGCCAAGGGGCGCCAGCTCGCGGCCGACCCGCGGGCGGCGCTCACCTGGTACTGGCCGGCGCTCGGACGTCAGGTCCGAGTGCGCGGAGCCGTGCGGGCCGGGAGCGTGGCGGCGGCGGGTGAGACCTTCCGGCTGCTGAGCCCCAAGTCGCGGGCGGCATCGCTGGTGGGCCGGCAGAGCGAACCGCTGGAGGAGGTGGCGCAGTTCCGGGCGGCCTGGGCGGCGGCGGAGCGCGAGCTGGCGGCCGATCAGGGGATCGTCGCGGCGGGCTACACGCAGTACGCGGTGCGGGCCGAGGAGGTCGAGTTCTGGCAGGGCGCGGACGACCGGCGCCATGTGCGCCTGGCGTACCGCAGGCCGGCCGGCACGGGGGAGTGGACCCGAGGAGTGCTCTGGCCGTAGGGCTCCCGGTGCCGCCCATGCCGCCCATGCCGCCCGTGCCGCCCATGCCGCCCATGCCGCCCGTGCCGCCCGTGCCGCCCGTGCCTCCGGTGCCTCCCGTGGCGATCTTGGCGACGACTCTCGGCCAGAGCCGGTGGTGATGGCCGAAGCGGCCCTGCTGGCCGTCGAGTTGGCTGGCTAGGCTGAGGCCGAACCCGCCTACCGAGGAGTCATCGTGGTCCATGCGGTCAAGCACAGCCAGGTCGAGGTCAACGGCATCCGCCTGCATGTCGCCGAGCAGGGCGAGGGGCCACTGGTCCTGTTGCTGCACGGCTTCCCGGAGAGCTGGTACTCCTGGCGCCACCAGTTCGCGCCGCTGGCTGCGGCCGGGTACCGGGTGGTGGCGCCCGACCAGCGCGGGTACGCCCGCAGTGAGCGGCCGCTGGACGTCGGCTCCTACACCCTGCCGCATCTGGTCGGCGACGTGGTCGGGTTGATCGAGGCGCTCGGGGCCGACCAGGCCGTGGTGGTGGGGCACGACTGGGGCGCGCCGGTGGCCTGGGCCAGTGCGATGCTGCGGCCCGATCTGGTGCGCGCGGTCGCGGGCCTGAGCGTGCCGCCGCGACTGCCGGCCGGGATCGGCCCGCTGGCGGCCTCCCGGCACGTCTACGGCGACGGCTTCTATCAGAACTACTTCCAGCGGCCGGGCGTCGCCGACGCCGAGCTGGCGCGGGACCTGCGGGCGACCTTCCGCGCCACGCTGTTCGGCGTCTCGGGCGACAACCCCGAGCAGCCGAGCCCGTGGATCATCCCCGAGGGCCGCACGCTGCTCGACACCCTGCCCGACCCGAAGGAACTGCCCGGCTGGCTCACCGAGGAGGACATCGAGGCCTTCGCCGCCGATTACGCCGGGCACGGCGAGCACGCCTTCACGGGACCGCTGAACTGGTACCGCAACATCGACCGCAACCAGGAGCTGATGGCGGCCTTCCGGGGCCTTGGCATCACCGTTCCCGCGCTCTTCGTCATGGGCGATCGCGACATGGTCGGCGTGCTGCGCGGGGTGGACACGGTGATCGCGGCGCTGCCGACCGTCGTTCCCCGACTGTTCCGCAGCGTCACGCTGCCGGGCTGCGGTCACTGGACCCAGCAGGAGCGGCCGGCGGAGGTCAACCGCGAGCTGCTGGACTTCCTCGCCCACCTCGACGCCTAGCCGCACCGGCCCGAGGCCCGCACAAGGCCCCGAGGCCCGCACAAGCCCCCGGGGACCGGCCGCGCGCTCGCGCGGCAGGCGGGCGTGGCCGGTCCCAAGGGGTGGGAATACAGTCGGGTGCGTCAGCGTCTTATCCGACCATGCCGGAACGAGGATCATGAGCACCACGCATTACGACGTCGTCGTCCTGGGAGCGGGCCCGGGCGGGTACACCGCTGCCGTCCGTTCCGCCCAGCTCGGCCTGAAGGCGGCCGTGATCGAGGAGAAGTACTGGGGCGGGGTCTGCCTCAACGTCGGCTGCATCCCCTCCAAGGCACTGCTGCGCAACGCCGAGCTGGCCACCATCTTCACCCGCGAGGCGAAGACCTACGGCATCAAGGTCGAGGGCCAGGTCACCTTCGACTACCGCGAGGCCTACCTGCGCAGCCGCAAGGTGGCCGACGGCCGGGTGGCCGGCATCCACTACCTGATGAAGAAGAACGCGATCGACGAGTACGACGGTCGCGGCACCTTCATCGACGACCGCACCCTGCAGGTGGCGCTGAGCGCGGGCGGCTTCGCCACCGTCACCTTCGACCACGTGATCATCGCCACGGGTGCCACCACCCGCCTGCTGCCGGGCACCTCGCTCAGCGACCGGGTGGTGACCTACGAGGAGCAGATCCTCACCGACACGCTGCCGCAGAGCATCATCATCGCCGGCGCCGGCGCGATCGGCGTCGAGTTCGCCTACGTGCTGAACAGCTACGGCGTGCAGGTCACGATCGTGGAGTTCCTGGACCGGATGGTCCCGCTGGAGGACGCCGACGTCTCCGCCGAGCTGGCCAAGCAGTACAAGAAGCTCGGCATCCAGGTCCTCACCTCGACCCGGGTGGACTCGATCGACGACAGCGACCCGAACGCCAAGGTCAAGGTGACCGTCACCCGCAACGGGCAGCAGGAGGTGCTGGAGGCCGACAAGGTGCTCCAGGCGATCGGCTTCGCGCCCCGGGTCCAGGGCTACGGCCTGGAGGCCACCGGCGTGGCGCTGACCGAGCGCGGCGCGATCGCGGTGGACGGTCGCGGCCGCACCAACGTGCCGCACATCTTCGCCATCGGCGACGTGACGGCCAAGCTGATGCTGGCGCACGCGGCCGAGGCGATGGCCGTCATCGCGGCCGAGACCATCGGCGGCGTGGAGACCATGGAGGTGGACTTCGCGATGATCCCGCGGGCCACCTACTGCCAGCCGCAGGTGGCCAGCTTCGGCTACACCGAGGCGCAGGCCCGCGACCTGGGCTACGACGTCAAGGTCGCCAAGTTCCCGTTCACCGCGAACGGCAAGGCGCACGGCCTGGGCCACCCGATCGGCTTCGTCAAGGTGATCAGCGACGCCAAGTACGGTGAGCTGCTGGGCGCCCACCTGATCGGCCCCGAGGTCACCGAGCTGCTGCCCGAGCTGACGCTGGCGCAGCAGTGGGACCTGACGGTGCACGAGGTGGCCCGCAACGTGCACGCCCACCCGACCCTGGGCGAGGCGGTCAAGGAGGCCATCCACGGCCTGTCCGGGCACATGATCAACTTCTGACGCGCGAACCGGCCCGGCCGCTGACCTGGTGTCAGCGGCCGGGCCGTGCCATGCGGGTCGGTCCCGACCCGGCGGGCCGTCAGGGCCGGGTGGCAACCGTCACGTACTTCACCCGCATCGGGTGCCCCGGCTCGGTGGCCGGTGACACCGAGCCGCCGAAGGCCGCGGGCAGTCCGCCGCCGACCGCGACGTCCAGGATCAGGAAGAGCCCGTGGTGCACGGCCTTGTCCCAGGTCGCCGGGTCCATCTGGGCCGCCGTCACCCGGTGGTACTCCTTGCCGTCCAGGTACCAGCGCACCTGCTCGGGGCTGGTGGAGAAGTCCACCTCCACCGCGTAGGTGTGGAAGCCGCCCTGGCAGGCGGGGCAGGGCTGTTCACCCGAGCCCAGACCCTGCGGCTCCTGGCAGGGCCCGCCCTGGGCGGTGCCGCAGTGCATGGTGCCGAAGACCGAGCCGGCCCCGTTCACCGACTCCATCACATCCAGCTCGCCGATCCCGGGCCAGCCGGTCCAGCCGTCGCGCAGGCCCGCGCCCAGGGTCCAGAAGGCGGGCCAGTAGCCGGCCGCCGCCGGGCCGCTGACCTGGGGCAGCTGGATCGAGGCCTCGATCCGCAGCACCCCGCCGGGCGGTGGCGTGAAGTCGGTGCGCTTGGAGGTGAGACGTCCCGAACTCCACTGCCCGTTCTGCCTGGTGGGGGTGATCTCCAGGACGCCCTGGCCGTCGAGGTGGACGTTGGCGGTGGAGTCGGTCATCGTCTCCTGCTCGCCGGTGCCCCACTGGGCGGCCGGGCAGCCCGGGTAGCAGGTCCCGGTGTCGTACTGCCAGAGCTGATCCGAGGGTTCGGCGCCGGCCGGCCCCTGGAAGTCGTCACGCAGCAGCTGGGTCCAGCCGGCCTGCGGCACGGGCCCGGTGGATCCGGTGGACGGTGCGCCCTGGGCCGGTACCAGGCCGGCGTCCGTCAACAGCCGTTCCAGGCGCGGAGTGAGCACCACCGCCGCGACGTTGGTCAGATGCGCGTCGTCGCGGTAGAGCAGGATCCGCTGCAGCACCGCGGGGCAGGTGGGCCCCGAGCCCGGGCAGAGCGCCTGGTTGACCGAGACCGCCCGCACCCCGGGCTCGCGCCCGGCGGCGATCGCATCGGCCAGCGGGTCCGGCCAGTTGGCCTTGGCCCGGGGGAAGTCACAGGCGCCCGGATCGGCGGTGTGGCCCGAGACGCAGGCCGGGATGTCCTGGCCCGGGATCGGGGTGTCCGTCAGGTAGACGATCGGCACGCCCAGCGCGCGCAGCGGGGTGAGGGTCTGTTCCCAGGCCTGGGCGAGCAGCCCGCTGTCATCGGTGTAGCGGTTGAGCGAACCGACCACGATCAGCTTCGGCTTGGGCTCACGCCGCAGCCGGGCCAGGCTGTCCGCCCGCCAGCTGTCGCACTCCCGGTAGGTGCGCCCCAACTGCGGGTTGGTCACCGTCAGTTGTGGCAGCGGGCAGCCCTGTTTGACCAACTCCTCCAGCGCCCAGTGCCGTTCGGCCGCGATCGCGAGCACCGAGGAGAACCACTGGCCCGCGTGCGAGTCGCCGAGCAGCACGATCCGGTCGCTGCTCGCGGTGTTGCCGAACAGGCAGGGCGGGCTGCTGGTGGCCGCGGGGGCGACCTCGCAGGCGCCGTCCGGCGGGAAGTCCTTACGGGCCTGAGCGGGGCTCGGCACGATGCCGTGACCACTGCGGGCATCGGCCGGCAGCAGCAGTGAGCTGCCGGTCGCGGCACCCGGTGGCAGGCCCGCCAGGTCCACCGGCGTGCCGGGGCCGAGCACCCGCAGCGTGCCGGTGCCCACCACCAGCGCGAGCACCACTGGGATGATGATTGCGCTCAAGCCCAACGAGAGCCCACGGCGCGGGAGTTCATTGACCACGGGGTTGCGGCGCAGCGGCCGCTCGACCCAGCGCATGGCGGCCAGTGCGGGCAGCGCGGCGCCCGCCGTGAGGGCCACCTTGACCGGCCAGTCGAGGGTGCCGAACCGGGCCTCCACCAGCACCAGGACCGGCCAGTGCCACAGGTAGAGGTTGTAGGAGAGCCGCCCGACGGCCCGTGGGCCGGCCGTCGCCAGCAGTCGGCCAGGGCCGATGGGCCGGGTGTGCGGCGCCTCGCCCCGGCCCGGTATGCCGGCCAGGATCACCGCCGCGGCGCCGAGCGTGGGCAGCAGCGCGGCACAGCCCGGATAGGGCGTGTCGGCCGTGTACTCCACCGCCGACCAGGCGATCATCGCCGCGCCGGCCCAGCCCACCAGCGCGCGCAGCGGGCGCGGTCCGGGCAGCCGGTGCCAGGGCAGCAGCGCGAGCAGTGCGCCGACGCCGAACTGCCAGACCCGGGAGGGTGTGCCGAGGTAGGCCAGCGACACCTCGCGGTGCGTCCAGCCCAGCGCCAGCACGAAGGAGACGGCGGTGGCCAGCGCGGTGGCGGTCACCACGGTGCTCCGGATCGCCGGCCCCCGCCGCAGTTGACGATGCGTCAGAAGTACCAGCAGGGCCAGCAGCGGCGCCCAGAGCAGGTAGAACTGCTCCTCCACGGCGAGCGACCAGAAGTGCAGCAGCGGGCTGGGATCGCGACCGGCGGCCAGGTAGTCGGTCTGCTGGGCGACGAACCGCCAGTTGGCCACCGAGAGCGCCGAGGCCAGCACGTCGTACTCGAGGTCGGTGCGGCGCAGCGGCGCGGTGAGCCAGACACCCGCCAGCGCCACCACCGCCAGCACCAGCGCCGCCGAGGGCAGCAGCCGCCGGGCCCGGCGGGAGAAGAACTCGGCCAGCCGGATCCGCCCGGTGGCCACCGCCTCGCGCAGCAGCAGACCGGTGATCAGATAGCCGGAGATCACGAAGAAGACGTCCACGCCGACGAAGCCGCCGGCCAGGTGCGGCACCCCCGCGTGAAAGGCGAGGACGGCCAGCAGCGCCACGGCGCGCAGCCCCTCGATATCGGGTCGGAAGCCCGGGGTCTCGGTCCGGACGGCCCCGCTCGTCCCCGGTCCGGAGCGCGATTCGCGGGTGGAGAGAGTACTCGCAGTCACAATGGCACGTTCCTTCAGCCGAGCCAGGTCAGCATGGGGCTGACCCAGCCGGAGGCGAGCAGTGCGGTCAGGGCGAGGGCGGCGGTCACGGCCAGGCCCTCCGGCCAGCGCCGGGGCAGCACGCCGGCTCCGGCGGCGCCCGCCGTGCGGTTCGTGCGGCCGGCGCGGCCGATTCGCAGGAGCAGCGGCACGGTGCGCCGGGCCTCGCGGGCGCGGGTGGCCCGCAGTTGGGCCAACAGGTCGCGGATCAGCGGCAGGCCGATCTGGCACTGCACCACCAGGTAGAGCGCCAGGCCCCAGGTGGGCCCCCAGCCCTGCCCGGCCACGTCCAGGGCCAGGCCGACGGCGGCGGCCAGGATCGAGCCGGCCGTCCAGCCGAGCGCGACCAGCACCACCCGCCGGGCCAGTCCGCCGGGCCGGGCCGTTGCGGCGCCGGTGGGCACCCAGGCGGCGCTGCGCCCGCGCAGCGTGTGCAGGACGGCGGCGCCGGCGGCCACGCTCATCAGCACGTTGGCCCGGATCACCTCCACCCGCCAGCGGGTGCGGCTGACCCGGGGCAGCAGCACGTGCCACAGCCAGAGCGGGGCGAGCAGCGGCAGCACGTGCCAGGGCCGGATCTGCCCGGGGTAGCAGTACATCATCACCAGCGGCGGCAGCGGGGCCGCGAAGAGGTTCAGTGCCATGGTCAGGTAGCCCACGACACCCTCGTAGAAGCACAGGCGCATCCGCCAGGGCGCGCGCATCCGCTTCAGGTCACCGCTGGTGAGCAGGTGCAGGTTGCCCATCGCCCAGCGGTACTGCTGGTTGACGAAGGAGGACAGGCTGTCCGGCGAGGCTCCCTTGGCGAGCAGTACCGGCACGTAGAGGGTGCGGAAACCCCGTTCGTAGAGCGCGAGTCCGGTGTACATGTCCTCGCTGTGGTCGAGCTTGGCGAAGCCGCCGGCCGCCTCGATCGCGGTGCGCCGGTAGACGGCGTTGCTGCCGCAGCAGATGGCCGCGTCGCTGGCGTCCCTGGAGGGCTGGATCCAGCGGAAGAACCACTCCTGCGCGGAGCCGGCCGCGCGCTCGATCCAGCTCATCGAGGCGTCGGTGTCGAAGCACTGCGGGCTCTGCACGATGCCGATCGCCGGATCGGCGAAGTACGGCACCAGGTGGTGCAGGAAGTCCGCGCGCGGGGCGAAATCGGCGTCCAGGATGGCGATGTACTCGGCCTGACTGAGCGTCAGCGCGTGGTTGAGGTTGCCCGCCTTCTTCAGGGTGCCGCGGTCCGGCCGCACCACGTACCGGTAGCCGAACTCGGCTGCCAGGTCCGCGACTTCACTCCGGTCGGCGTCGTCGAGCACCCAGACGGCCAACTCGCCCGGCCAGACCGTCTGATGGACGGCGCGGTAGGCGTTCGCCAGCACCTCCAGCGGCTCGCCGCAGGTGGGCAGGTAGAGGTCGACGCTCGGTGCCTCGGCCGGTTGCCAGGCCCGCAGCAGCACCTCGTGCGACTGCCGGGTGAGCCGGCGCTGGCGCAGGCTGTTGAACGAGGAGAGGGCGAGTGCCAGCACGTTGAGCGCCAGCACCGCGAGGAAGGCCCAGAGCGCGGGTGTGCGCAGGGCGAAGGTGAGCATGGTCGCCGCCGTGAGTACGAAGGCGAGAGAGGTGCAGAGCAGGACCCACCGGCGTTGCGGACCGAAGTACCAGTACAGCTCCTGGTCGTTCGGTGGTGCCGGAAGGTGATGGACAGTCATAGGGCCCCCACAGCCGTGTCGACAGCTTCCGGGGACCACAGTAGCGGATTGGTATAGACCACTGTGACGTGGCAGGTGAACAGCGTGCAACGATCACGGTGGTCGGGAACGGCAACAGCCCCCACCGTCGGGGTGGGGGCTGCGGGGTGGTGCCGACCGAGCTGGGCGTGGGGTGCTCAGCCGATCGCGTGCGAGAGCAGTGCGCCGTCGCCGTTGCCCTGAGTGGTCTGGCCCACGTTGCAGATCTGGTGCTGCTGCTGGTTGGCGATCGGGACGTCCACCTGGACCGGGACCAGCACGCCGACCTGCACGTGGTGGACCTCGGGCAGGCAGAGGTTGGTGTTGTCCAGGGTGTGGTACGCCGCGCTGTGGTTGCCGTGGGTGCCGTCGTTGTTGGTGCCCCCGTCGCCGGAGATCGAGGCGGCCGAGCCGTCGGCGTTGCCGATGGCCATCGCCGGGGAGGCCAGTGCGGCCAGCGACGCGACGGCGATACCAGTGCTCGCCAGAGCCTTCTTGAGCATGGGTGATTTCCTCTCGACAGGACCGGCGGGCGGCGAACCCACCGCGGCGCCGGCATTGGTGCGACGTCGCGTTCAACGCGCTGACCTGCGTGAGGACACTGCCCGGCGGCCGGACTCACCCGTCCGGAGTGAGCCGGGCACCGTGCGCGAGGGGTCAGTGGGCCGGCCAGTGCCGGCGGCCCAGGCTGATCAGCCGCAGCTGGTCGCGGGCGAGGGCGGCGATCCGGCGCTCGGCGGCGGGGGAGTTGGCGGGGGCCTCCAGGAGCGCTGCGGCCGTGGCCACCAGGTGCTCGACATAGAGCCCGGCGAGCATCCGCAGGTCGGCGGCGCGCCAACCGGCGCTCTGCGGCTGGGTGCCGAGCGCCGCGGCGGTCTCGTCGGTGAAAGCCGCCAGCTCCGCCGCGATCGCCTCGCGCACCCGCCGCACCCCGCCGTGCCGCTCGCGCGCCAGGAAGCGGATGTGGGCCCGGTGTTCGCGGACGTGCCGGGCGACCACCGCGATCGCCCCGTCGATCACCTGCTCGGCATCCCCCTGGCTGGCCAGGATCGTTCGGATCATCAGGTGCAGGCTCTGCAGCGACTCGGTGACCAGGACCACGCCGAGTTCGTCCAGGTCGCGGAAGTGGCGGTAGAAGCCGGCGGGGGAGAGTCCGGCCTCCCGGGTCACCTCCCGTACGCCGAGTCCGCTGAGGTTCTGATGCTCCAGCAGTCGCAGCCCGGCGTCGAGCAGTGCGCGGCGGCTCTGCTCCTTCTGGGCGGCTCTGGTTCCGGGGGTGTGACTCACATCATTCAGTAAACAACTGTTTGCCGAGCTGCGCCAGCGTAGAGTGGAGATGTCGGCGAACACTTGTTAGCTCAAATCGCCGATGGTCTGCCGGGTCACCGGTCGGACGCCCTGCCAGCCGAAGGGTCGATCATGTTCTTCTTCATCGCGCTCGCCGCCGCGGGGGTCCTGCTGGGCGCCGCCGCGCACACCACTCTGCCGCAGTTCCTGCTCGCCGGTGCGGTCATCGGCGCCTGGCTGCTGGCCTTCGGTGTCCGCGAGGGCGCCGGTTGGCTGCGCCACCGCTGACCCGCCCGACTCGCCGCGAATCCAGCCCTGTTCGTCCCAGAAGGGGGACTCCCATGAACGCCCGGACGCTGACCCGGGAGGCCGACGGGATGGCCGTCGCCTCGTTCGTCCTCGGCCTGATCGGCCTGCTGATGTTCAACCTCGTCTTCGGACCGCTCGCGCTGGTCCTCGGCTCGCTCGCGCTGGTGCGCGGCACCGCCCGCCGCGGCCGCGTGCTGCTCGGCCTCACCCTCGGCGCGGCCGACCTCGCCGTGCTCGCCGCCGAACTCGTCAGCAGCCACGGCGCACTGTGGAACGTGGGCTGACGTTCCATCGGCTGACGGCAGCGGCCCGGCTCCCCCTCGATGGGGGAGGCCGGGCCGCAGTCGTTCACAGCGGCAGCAGGTCGGGCCGCTTGGCCTCGACGTGGTCGCCCGAGGACTCGCCGCGCAGCCGCCGGCCGACCCAGGGCAGCAGGTAGTCCCGCGCCCACTGCAGGTTCTCCCGGCGCTGTTCGGCGGCGGTGTGCGACTCCTCGGCGGGCCACGGCGCGGCCGGGTCCTCCTCGGTCGCCAGGCCCAGGGCCCGGGCCGCGAGCAGCGCCACCCGCTGGTGGCCCTCGGGGGACAGGTGCAGCCGGTCCTCGCTCCAGGCCTGCCGGCTCTGCAGCGTGCGCAGCGACCAGAGGTCGGCCACCGCACAGTCGTTGCGGTCCGCGATCGCCCGCAGGTGCACGTTGTACGTCGCGATCTTGCCGCGCAGGTGCTTGAGCACCGGCATGCTGCGGGTGTCGAAGCCGGTGGAGATCAGCACCGTGCCCGCCGATTCGCGCAGCCGCACGACGGCTGCCTCGAAGCGCTCGGCGACCAGGTCCGGGTCGGCGCCCGGACGCAGGATGTCGTTGCCGCCGGCCACGAAGGTCACCAGGTCGGGCTGGATCCGCTGGACCTGGGGCACCTGCTCGGCGACGATCTGGTCGAGCAGCCGGCCGCGCACCGCGAGGTTCGCGTACCGGAATTCGCCCTCGGGCCGCCCCGCCGCCAGCATCCAGGCCAGCCGGTCGGCCCAGCCCGCGAAGGTGCCGTCGGGGGACGGGTCGTTCAGGCCCTCGGTGAAGCTGTCGCCGAGGGCTACGTAGGAGTTGAGGTCAAGGATCTCCAGATGGTCAGCCATGGGATGAGATACTTCACTGTCTCAAGTGACCTACGCCACCGTAGGTGCGGGGTGGCGGAGCGTGACATTGGCCACCCGGCCGACGGGAATATCGGACCGCCCGCCGGATACCGGCTGGTCTCAGGCCGGCCGGGTCCAGCCGGCCCCCGAGCCGACCGAGCGCAGCGCCGCCACCGCGACCGCCGCCGCCAGCGCCGCGGGCACCGCCAGTGAGGCCGACTGGCTGGTGTGCAGCACCAACAGCCCGCCGGCCACGGCGCCCAGGGCCAGGGTGAGCACGGAGAGCAGCCGCCGCCCGGTCGGCTCGCCCCAGCGCCCCGCGTCCTCGGGCGCGGCGAAGATGCCGGTGAGGGTCCGGGTCAGCACGGTGGTGGTCAGGTCGGGGACGGCGAGCACGGCCACGGTCGCGTTCTGGATGCCCATCCCGACGGCCGCCACGGCGATGGCGAGATAGCGGGAGCTGTTCGACTGGGTGAGCGTGACCACCGGCTGCACCGCGAGGAGCACCGCCGCGGCCGCCACCAGCAGCGTCTCGGCCGCCGTCGCGCGCAGCAGCGCCTGCCCGCGGTGCGGCACGCCCGCCAGCAGCCGGCCGCCCAGGAAGGCACCGCAGGCGAAGGCGGTCAGCGCGGTCAGCGAGGCGGCGAGCGAGAATCCGGGGGCGCCGGCCAGTGCGAAGCCGAGGAAGACCACGTTGCCGGTCATGTTGGCGACGAAGACATGACCCAGCGTCAGATAGCTGACCGCGTCGATCATTCCGCTGACCACGGTGAGCACGAGCAGCAGCGGCGGCAGCGGACCGTGCCGACCGCCGGGCAGCGGCACGGCGGTCCGCCAGGCACCGCGCGCCACCGCTCGCGCCCGATGCCAGGGGTGCTCGGCCGGCCGCGGGCCGTCCGGCTCGCCGCGGGTCAGGGACGGACCTCCACCCCGTGCCAGAACGCCACCCGGCCGCGGATCTGCTCCGCCTCCGGCTTGGGGTCGGGGTAGTACCAGACGGCGTCCTCGTTCCGCTCGCCGTCCACCAGCAGGGTGTAGTAGCTCGCGGTGCCCTTCCACGGGCAGTACGAGGTGGTCCCGGAGGGGACCAGGTAGTGGGCCGGCACGGCGGACAACGGGAAGTAGTGGTTCTGCTCGACGACCACGGTGTCCTCGCTCTCGGCGATCACCTGGCCGTTCCAGTACGCGGTGGGCATGGCGGCTCCTTTCGTACGGTCACTGCACGGTGGCTGCGGTCCAGGGTAGACCGGCGGGCGGCCCGCCGGGAGCAGGCGGGTTACGGGTGGTCACCCGGACGGGACGGCGCTGCGGCCGGTCGCCGCAGGGGCGGCTGGGCCCCGCGGGTGATCGGCCCCGGCGATGGTGTGACGGGCGGTTACCGGCCCGGCGGGATGGCGACACTGCCCTCAGGCCGTTCGCTCACGATCGGAAGAGGTGGCCGCCATGACGCTGACCCTGCTCCTGCTGACCGTTCCGCCGCTACTCGCCCTGCTGCTCTGCCTGACCGACCCCGCGCGCTCCCGCGAGACGGCTTCCCGGCTGGCCCGCCGCCACCGGCGCCGGGCCCGCGGACGGCACGCGGCACCGTCCGCGCGCCGGGCCGAGGCCGCGCTGAGCCGGCTGGCCTGAGCTGTCCTGACGAAACGTCAATTCAGCACCGTGTCATGCCAGGGCGGGTCGGGCGAGCAGTGAGGTGACGCAGAGGCTGGTCTCCGCCGCCGACCCGACGAACGGCAGCCGCAGCCGGCGCAGCGAGTAGTGGTAGGCCTCGCGTTCCCGGGCGTCGGCGAAGTGCCGCTGGTGCAGCGGGGTCGGGTCGGGCCGGGTGACGGTCAGGCGGTGGTCGGCCAGGCAGCGGGCGATCTCCTCGGTGGGCTGGCCGTAGAGCGGCCAGCCCAGTACCACCGGCGGGGTGCTCTGCAGCGCGAGGACCCGCTCCAGGGTCGCGATGCCCAGGTAGCTGAACGCCCCGGTGGCCAGCACCAGATCGGCGCCGGCGAGCACGAGCTGGTCGGCCGGGGTGGGGTCGTACCGCTCCAGGTCGGTGTTGACGGCGGCGTCGAGCAGACCGGCGGCCAGCGCGTACTCGGTGGCCGGTCGCGAGACGTCCAGGCCCACCACGGTCAGCTCGGTGTCCCGCGCCCTGGCCCGCAGGAAGGCGGCGTCCCGGCTGACGGCCTCGTCGGTGACCGTGGCCGACTCCGCCGGGTCGGGGGCGGTCGCGGCCGCCGACGCGGTCCGGGCGGGGTGCAGTGGGTAGCGCCGGGCGAAGGTCGCGAAGTCGACCCCGAACTTGAGCAGCGCGCTGTTGATCCCGTAGCCGCAGGCCAGGTCCAGGACCTTCAGCCGCCGACGTCCGGTGCGCCGGCGCAGCTCCGCGATGGTGCCGGGCAGCAGTCGGCGGGCGAAGTCGGGGGAGCGGTAGCGCAGCGGCGCCAGTTGACGGAAGTAGCCGCCCGGGAGCGGCTGCTGGTAGAGCGATTCGAACGAATGCTTGGCGAAGATCCTCACGCGGCCTCCTGGATCTGGCGCCCGTCGCCGAGGCGGCGAGGGCTGGACCTGATGGCCGGTCAATTTTGACATGGGCAGGGCGGCCGGGGGCATCGGCACTCCGGACCGTCGTGTAA
Source organism: Kitasatospora sp. NPDC008050 (assembly GCF_042957465.1). Taxonomy (NCBI): domain Bacteria; kingdom Bacillati; phylum Actinomycetota; class Actinomycetes; order Kitasatosporales; family Streptomycetaceae; genus Kitasatospora; species Kitasatospora sp. NPDC008050. Next base: position 166,821 of record NZ_JBIBIJ010000012.1, on the reverse strand, counting down.
CTCGACCGGAACCGATCCGGAACCCGGGGGAAACCCGGCGCCGGCCCCCGTGCCGAGGTGTGGGCGGGGATCGGCGGGCCGTGACGTGGCTCGGGAGCGGCGTGCGCGACCGGCGCGCGACCGGCTCGTGCCCTGTCAAGGATTCATCAGCGCGAGTGAACGCGCTTGCCCCGGGCGATCCGGTTGGCTTGAATGAGCGTCATGAACAGCCCGACCCGCTATCACGACCGACCGCCGCATCCGCGCGCGGGTCTGGCCGGTGCGGCTGTTCGCGCACCGCGGTAGTGCTGCCTCCCCGTAGCTGAGCCTGGTCGCGCTGCGGGTGGGCCCTCCGGCCCACCCGCGCCTCCTTTTCACACCCCGCTCCGACCCGACGTGTTCCGACACCGGGACGGAGCGGCGTTCTCCCGCGCACTTCGCGCGCCAACTCCCGCCCGCCCGGCCCCCGGTGCGCCACCACGCGCCCCGGCACCCCGGGCGGTGCCCAGCACACCCTTGGATGGGTCATGTCCGCAGTCCTGAACCCCTCGTCCTCGCTCTCCGGCAGGACCGCCCTGGTCACCGGCGCCTCCTCCGGTATCGGCTGGCAGACCGCCCGACTTCTCGCCCAGCACGGCGCCACCGTGCTGGTGCACGCGCGCACCGCCGAGGAGGGCGAACGAGCCCTCGACCAGCTGGTCGAGGCGGGTGCCTCGCGCGATCAACTGCGCGTCCTCGCCGCCGACTTCACCCGACTCGCCGATGTCGCCGTGCTGGCCGGCGCGGTGGCCACCACCGTCCCGGCGCTCGACCTGCTGGTCAACAACGCCGCCGTGATGGCCCCCGAGCGCTGCACGCTCTCCGAGGACGGCAACGAGGTCTCCTTCCAGGTCAACTTCCTGGCCGCCGCGCTGCTCGCCAAGCTGCTGCGGGCCCCGCTCACGGCCGCCGACGGCCGGGCCCGGATCGTCAACGTCTCCTCTTCGCTGCACCGCACCGCCTCGATGAACTGGAACGACCCCAACCGGACCAGGAAGTACTCCCGGGTCGCCGCCTACGCCCAGTCCCAGCTCGCCCTGACCATGGCCACCGGCGACATGGCCCCCGAGGGCTCGGGCATCACCGCCGTCAGCGTCAACCCGGGCCTGTGCGACACCGCGCTGCTTCCGCTCTACGGCCGGGTGGGCGCACCCGCCGCCGACGGCGGGGCGGCCGTGGTGCGGCTGTGCCTGCCGGAGTTCCGGCTCACCCACGGCGCCTACTACGACGGCGGCGACATCGCCCCCACCGCCCAGTCCGCGCAGGAGGAGCGTTCGCAGCGCCGCCTGGCCAAGCTCACCGAACAGCTGGTCACCCGGGCTTGAACTGCCCGCCACCACCGCCATCCGGCACAGTCGCACTCACCACAGAGAGAAGCACCACGCACATGTCCAAGCGAGCACGCAAGAAGCGGGCCCGGCGCAAGAAGAAGGCCAACCACGGCCGTAAGGCCAACCAGTAACAACGACCGAGCCACCCGGCGCCGAGTGCCACCGGCGCCGGGTTTCGGCTGCGTGCCGGGTGTCGAGTCGTCACCGGGCTTCGAGCCGAGGTACCGCATGCCCGCGGTGGGCGACGGGAGAGGAGTGGACTAAGCTCCTCGGCTGGTGCGCCGGGAAGTCTGGTCGGCAACAGGAGACAGCTCTGACGTCCACGTTGCCAGGAGGCCCCGTGCCCGCCCGTACCCGTACCGCCGAACCCCGCCCGCTCGACGAGGCGGTGCGCTGATGCGGGGCCGGGCCTTCCTGGAGACCGACTGGCGGCGCGAGAGGCTGCGCACCAACCTGTGGCTGGTGCCGACCGTCGAGGCGCTGATCGCCGTGCTGCTCTTCGCGGTGACCACCGCGCTGGACCGGGCCGCCTACGACGGGCGGTTCCGCCTCGCCACCTGGGTGCTGGCCGGCACGGCGGACGGGGCCCGGCAGATCCTCACCACCGTCGCGGCCGCCATCATCACCGTGGTCGGCCTGGTCTTCTCGATCACCATCGTCGCGCTGACCCTGGCCTCCACCCAGTTCGGCCCCCGCATGCTGCGCACCTTCATCCGGGACCGGGGCACCCAGCTGGCGCTCGGCGCCTTCGTGGCCACCTTCTGCTACACGGTCCTGGTGCTGGTCGTGATCAGCCCGGGCCCGCACGGCGACTTCGTGCCGCATCTGTCGATCACCGTCGCGCTCGGCCTGACCGGGGTCGATCTCGCGGTGCTGATCTACTTCATCAACCACATAGCCACCATGATCCAGCTGCCGCAGGTGATCGCCGGCATCGCCACCGACCTGGCCCGCGCGATCGAGGCGCAGGGAGGCGAGGACCAGCCCGCCCCCGCGCTGGGCGACAGCGGGCCGGACCGGGAGAAACTGCTGGCCCTGGTCGCCGCGCGCGGGGCCGCGATACCGACCACGGCCAGCGGCTACCTGCAGTACATCAGCCACGAGCGGTTGGTGCGGATCGCCACCGAGACCGATGCGGTGATCCATCTGCCCTACCGGCCCGGGCACTTCCTGGTGCAGGGCCAGCCGCTCGCGGTGGTCTGGCCGGCGGAGCGGGCCGAGCGGGTGGCCCGGCAACTGCGCCGCGGCCAGATCACCGGCCCCTACCGGACGCTGACCCAGGACATCTCCTTCGGCGTCGACCAGCTGGTGGAGATCGCGATCCGCGCCCTGTCGCCGGCCGTCAACGACACCTTCACCGCACTGACCTGCATCGACTGGCTCGGCGACTGCCTGTGCCGGATCAACCACGGCTGGCACCCGCAACGCGTGTACCGGGACCGCGGCGGCCGGATCCGGCTGATCGCCTACCAGGCCGACTACGACCGGCTGGTGCAGCGCTCCTTCGAGAAGATCCGCCAGTCGGCGGGCGGGATGCCGGCCGTGATGATCCGGCAACTGGAGATCCTGGGCAAGGTGATGGAGCAGACCGCGCAGCCCGGGCGGCGCGCGGTGCTGCTGGAGCAGGGCGCGATGATCTGGCGCCTGTGCGAGGCCACCGTGCCGGAGCCGGCCGACCGCGAGGACGTGCTTCGACGCTACGAAGCCCTGCGTGAGGCCGATATGACGGACAGTCGGACAGCTGCCGTACTCAGGCCGCGAGTGCGGCCAAGGTGAGCGCGGTCAGCACGATGACGGCCCCGGCGGCCATGAACCCGTACTCGATCGCCGTCCGCTCCCGGCCCTGGACCAGGACCTGACGTGGGTCGGCCGGGTCGTAGCGGACCAGCACCTCGCGCCCGGCGGTCAGCGGCTGGGCGCGGCTGGGGCCGACCGGGGAGAGGACCTCCATCACCAGCCCCTCCCGGGTGGCGAACTGGAGCAGCGGTCGCCCGGGGCCGTCCGCGCCGCTCGCGCGCCGGGCGACGAGCGCCGACGCGGTGACCCCCACCTGCCGCAGCCGGCGCGTCTCGGCCAGCCCGGCGACCCCGGCGAGGTAGGCGAGCACGCCGCCGACCAGCAGGTTGAGCGCGAGTAGTGCGAACACGGCAGCCGTCCCCTCAACCGGTTGGTCCTGGCAGTGCCACCTTCTCTCCACGGTAGTCCAGCGCCGGGGCCGCCGACAGGGCACCGACGCGCCCGGTGGGGTGCGGGCCGGGTGCCCGCACCCCACCGGGCGGACCCGCTTACTCGTAGCGCAGTCCCGCCGGTCCGGTCCGGCGCAACAGTGCCGGCAGGCTCAGCGCCGTGATCAACAGCACCGCGAGCGCGCCCGCACCGGCCATCAGCGCGATGTCGCCCCAGGCGAAGCCGATCGGCACCTTGGCCAGGAAGAGCAGTGCGGTGCCCAGTGCCAGGCCGGAGGTGACGGCGAGGGCCAGGCCGAGCAGGACCGGGACCACGCTCTGGCAGAGCAGCGCGCAGGCCAGCGTGCGGGTGCGGGTCCCGAAAGCGGTGAGCACCGCCAGGGTGCGCCTGCGCTCGCGCAGTTGCTCCAGCAGGCCGACCAGCATGCCGGCGCCGATCAGGGTCAGGATCCCCACCGTGCCGGCCGTCAGGGCGTTGCGCACGCTGAGGAACTGGCTGTCCGGCTGCCCGCTCGCGGAGTTGTACACGCCGCTCTCCGGGCTGATCATCGCCGCGTCGGTGCGGATCCGCTCCTCGGCGTCCGGCGTGCCGGGCACCGGGTGCACCTCGACACTGGCGATCTGGGAGTGCAGCAGGGCGGCGGGGAGTACGGACGGGGTGGCCAGGATGGCGTCCAGGTAGTGTGGGCGGCCGTCGTCCAGGGGCTGGGTGAGCGTGGCGCGGGAGGCCGGCAGCTGCCAGTTGCTCTTGGGCTCGCCGATCGGCTCCAGCTGCACCGGTCCGCCGGCCGCGAGCGGGCTGTGGCCGGTCGGGGCGGACCGCAGACCCAGGGTGGTGAAGACGTCCCCGTCGGTGCAGTCGGCGATGTGGTTCATGGCCTTCAAAGTCGCGCAGTCGGCCACCCGGATGGTGAAGAACTGGTCGCCCATGCCGGCGTAGAGGTCGGTGTAGCCGGTCGCGTCGGCGACGCCGGGGCTGTGGCGCAGCTGGTCGGCGAGTTGCGTGGCACGGTCACCGGCCGCGTCGAAGCTGACGGACAGCAGGGTGCGGTCCTTGGTGGCCAGTTCGGCGGCCGAGGGGCTGCGCGCGGTGGCGAGCGAGCCGAGCAGGGTCTGCAGGGCGATCGCGCCGGCCACCGTCACCACGATGCCGGTCACCGGCCGGGCCGCGCTCTCCGGGTTGAACCGCAGCCGGCCGAGCGCCAGTTGCCAGGCCGGCGGTCCGCTGACCCGGCGCAGCGCGCGGGAGGCCAGCGCGACCAGGGGCGGCAGCAGCAGGGTGGCGCCGACCAGCAGCAGGAGCAGGCCGACGATCAGGATCGCCAGGGCCTGGTTGTTGTCGAGCGAGGTCAGCTTGCCGCGCTGGGTGAAGAGCAGGCCGAGGCCGAGCAGCGGCAGCAGCACGCGCCACCAGATCGCCCGTCGCCGGGTCTCGGCGCCCCGTACCACGCCGAGCGGTTCGGCGGCGATCCGGCGCATGGTCAGCATGGTGACGGCGACGGCCAGCAGCGGGACGGCGACGAGCACCAGGGCCGCCAGCACCGGCTGCGGCTGCAGGTCGTCGGCGAAGACGCTCAGTCCCGCGATGGTCACCTTCGCCACCAGCTGACGGCCGATCAGGAAGAAGACCGCGCCCAGCCCCAGGCCCAGCACCGCGCCGGCCAGTGACTCGCCGGCCGAGATCCGCGCGGTGGTGGCGCGGTCGGCGCCCGCCAGTCGCAGGGCTGCCAGCCGGCGGTCGCGCGCCTCGCTGCCGAACCGGGCGGCGGCGGCGACGAACACGGCCACCGGGCTGAGCAGGATCACCACGCCGGCCACGGTGAGCAGCAGCAGGACCGGGTCGGTCGGCTTGGGCGGCAGCTTCTCCTCGAAGTGGTCGATCCGCAAAGTATCCGGATCGCCGTCGGTCAGTTTGTCGCTGCCCAGGTAGAAGGCGTAGTCACCGGGGCCGGCCAGACCGGCGGGGCCGATCGTGCCGGTGATCGGCTCGGGGTAGCGCTCGCGCAGCAGTGCCTCGCCGGGCGCGTGCAGCAGCTTGGCCAGTGCCGGGGAGACGGCGAGCGTGCCGGGGGCCGGGTAGGCGCTCAGGCCCGGCGGCAGCGGGGCGTTCGGCCCCTCGGGCTGGACGATCCGGCCGAAGAAGTCCTGGCCGTGGTACGTGCCGCGGGCGTCGTGGATCAGCAGGCTGTGGTCGGAGCGCGGCGCGATCACGGCGGAGACCACCGCGCCGCTCTGGGTGCGGAGCTTGTCGTCGCGGTGCTCGCGCACGGAGGGGAAGGAGGCGGCCAGCAGCAGCGTGGCCACGCCGAGGCCCACGCCGATCGCGGTCAGCGCGGTGCGCAGGCGGCTGTCGCGGCCGCCGGTGAAGGCCAGCCGCAGGCCGATCACCAGGTCGGTGACCAGGCGGGAGAGCGGACGCTCGCTCATCGGCTCTCCCCGGGCTCACGGGTACGCCCGTCGCGCACCACGACCTCGCGGTCCGCGTAGGCGGCCACCCGCATGTCGTGGGTGACCAGCAGCACGGCCGCGCCGGACTCCCGGGCGGCGGCGGTGAGCAGCGCCATCACCTGCTCGCCGTGCAGTGAGTCGAGCGCGCCGGTGGGCTCGTCGGCGAAGATCACCGCCGGCTCGGTGACCAGCGCGCGGGCGATCGCGGCCCGCTGGCCCTGGCCGCCGGACAGCTCGGCCGGCCGCTTGTCGGCGAGGTCGGCCACGTCCAGCCGCTCCAGCCACTGCCTGGCCCGCTCCTCGGCCAGGTGCCGGCGGATCCCGTTCAGTCGCAGCGGGAACGCGACGTTCTCCAGGCAGGAGAGCTCGGGCACCAGCTGGCCGAACTGGAAGACGAAGCCGAAGTCGGAGCGGCGCAGCGCGCTGCGGGCGCCGTCGGACAGACCGGCCAGGTCCTGGCCGCGGTAGCTGACGGTGCCGGCTTCGGGCCGGATCAGACCGGCCAGGCAGTGCAGCAGGGTGGACTTGCCGGAGCCGGAGGTGCCCAGCACGGCGACCAGCTCGCCGGGGCCTATGTCCAGCGAGGCGCCGTTCAGGGCCTGGGTGAGGCCGAAGCTCTTCTGGACGTCGGTGGCGGCCAGCAGCGTGCCCTCGGCCAGTGGGCCGGTGGTGCGGGCGGTGGTGGTGGGGGCGGTGGACATCAGGCGCGCACCTTCTTGGCCAGGTCGTCGAGTCGGGCCGCGGTCAGCTCCAGCCAGCGCAGGTCGGCCTCCAGGTGGAACAGTGCGTGGTCGCAGAGCAACTGGTCGGCCAGGTCGCCGGCCAGCTTGCGGCGGGTCAGCTCGCGCATGTGGCGCAGGTGTTCGGCACGCTGGGCCTCCAGCACCTCCTGGGCGGGACGCCCGGTCAGCAGGGCCAGCACCACCTTGGTGTAGAGGGTGCTCTGCAGGTAGGAGGCGGGGCTCTCGGGCTCGGCCAGCCAGCGGCTGACGTCGGTGATCCCGGCCTCGGTGATCACGTAGCGCTTGCGCTCGGGCCCCTCGCCCTGCTCGGTGCCGTCGACTTCGACCAGGCCGCTCTTCAGCAGGCGGGAGAGGGTGGCGTAGACCTGGCCGTAGGGCAGTGCGCGGGTCTGGCCGAAGCGCTCGTCGTAGGCGCGCTTGAGGTCGTAGCCGTGGCGCGGATGGGACTCGAGCAGTCCCAGGATGGTGTGACCGAGTGACATGCAGGCGACTATACACAAGGTGTATACATCGAACGCATAGTGGGGCGACCCCAGCTGACGCCAGCTCAGGACGTCCACGCCCGGCCCCCGGCCGCTCGCCACGCCGGACCGCCCCGGTCCGGACGCTGTGCGCCCGCTCCGCGTGCCGTGGTGCACGGACGGGAGCGGCACGGCAGGCTTGGGGCTGTTCACCGTGCTGCTGGACGAGCGACTTGGAGTCATCTGAATGAGCGCGCAGGAGTCTGCCGACATCGGCGTCACCGGACTGGCCGTCATGGGCCGCAACCTGGCCCGGAACTTCGCCCGGCACGGCCACCGGGTCGCCCTGCACAACCGCAGCGCCGCCCGGACCAGCGCGCTGATGGCCGAATTCGGCCACGAGGGCGCGTTCGTCCCCAGCGAGACCACGGCGCAGTTCGTGGCCTCGCTGGCCCGCCCGCGGCGGATCGTCATCATGGTCAAGGCGGGCGAACCCACCGACGCGGTGATCGACGAACTGGTCCCGCTGCTCGAAGCCGGCGACATCGTGGTCGACGGCGGCAACGCCCACTTCATGGACACCCGGCGGCGCGAGGCCGCGCTGCGCGAACACGGCCTGCACTTCGTCGGGACCGGCATCTCCGGCGGCGAGGAGGGCGCGCTGCTGGGCCCGAGCATCATGCCCGGCGGCACCGCCGAGGCCTACCGGTCGCTGGGGCCGCTGCTGGAGTCGATCGCGGCCAAGGTGGACGGGCAGCCCTGCTGCACCCACGTCGGCCCGGACGGCGCCGGACACTTCGTCAAGATGGTGCACAACGGCATCGAGTACGCCGACATGCAGCTGATCGCCGAGGCCTACGACCTGCTGCGGCACGGCGCCGGGCGCCAGCCCGCCGAGATCGCCCGGACCTTCCGGACCTGGAACGAGGACCGGCTCAACTCCTACCTGATCGAGATCACCGCCGAGGTGCTCGGCCACACCGACGCCGCCACCGGGCGCCCGTTCGTCGACATCGTCCAGGACCGGGCCGAGCAGAAGGGCACCGGGCGCTGGACGGTGCAGAGCGCCCTCGAACTCGGCGTGCCGGTCTCCGGCATCGCCGAGGCGGTCTTCGCCCGCTCGCTCTCCGGCAGCACGGCGCTGCGCGAGGCGGCCCGGGACCTGCCCGGTCCCACCGAGACCTGGCTGGACAGCGCGGCGGCCGACCGCTTCGCCGGCGACGTGGAGCAGGCGCTGTACGCCTCGAAGATCGTCGCCTACGCCCAGGGCTTCAACCAGATCCAGGCGGGCAGCGCGGAGTACGGCTGGCGGATCGCGCCCGGCGCGATGGCCTCGATCTGGCGCGGCGGCTGCATCATCAGGGCGAAGTTCCTGGACCGGATCGAGGCCGCCTACCAGGCCGACCCCGAGCTGCCCACCCTGCTCACCGACGAGTACTTCCGCAAGGCGCTCGCCGAGGCGCAGTCCGCCTGGCGCCGGGTGGTCTCCACCGCCGCCCAACTCGGCGTGCCGGTACCAGGGTTCGCCACCGCACTGGCCTACTACGACGCGCTGCGCGCCGGGCGGCTGCCGGCCGCGCTGATCCAGGGCCAGCGGGACTTCTTCGGCGCGCACACCTACCGGCGCACCGACCGGGACGGGGTGTTCCACACGCTCTGGGCCGGCGACCGCAGCGAGCAGCAGCAGTGACGCCGGCCGACGGGCCGGGGCCGGCGGCCCCGCGCCCGCAGGCCGTGCGGGCCCCGCTCAGCTGCGCCGCGCTCTTCCTGGTCCTCACCGTGCGCCCCGGCGGCGAGCAGGCGGTGCGCGACCTGCTGCCCGACCTCGCGCCACTGCGCAGGTCGGTCGGCTTCCGCGGCGGTGACACCGGGCTCAGCTGCGTGCTCGGCATCGGCTCGCTGCTCTGGGACCGCCTCTTCGCCCCGCCGCGCCCCGCCGGGCTGCACCCCTTCCGCGAGCTGCGCGGCGAGCGGCACACCGCCCCCGCCACCCCCGGCGACCTGCTGCTGCACCTGCGTGCCGAGCGCCAGGACGCCTGCTTCGACCTGGCCGGCCTGCTGCTGGAGCGGCTGCGCGGCGCCGTGGACGTGGTGGACGAGGTGACCGGCTTCGGCTACCCCGACCGGCGCGACCTGCTCGGCTTCGTCGACGGCACCGAGAACCCCGAAGGCGCCGACGCCGACCGGGCGGCGCTGATCGGCGCCGAGGACCCGGACTTCGCCGGCGGCAGCTACGTGGTGGTCCAGAAGTACCTGCACGACCTGGCCGGCTGGCAGGCGCTGCCGGTCGGGCAGCAGGAGGGCGCGGTGGGGCGCACCAAGCTCGCAGACGTCGAACTGCCCGCGGCCGAGCAGCCGGTGGACTCGCACGTGGCCCTCACCAGCCTCGATCCGGTGGACGGCGAGGAGCGCGAGATCGTGCGGCTGAACATGCCGTTCGGCTCCTACGCCGACAGGGAGTTCGGCACCTACTTCATCGGCTACTGCCACACCCCGGCGGTGACCGAGGAGATGCTGGAGAACATGTTCCTCGGGCGGCCGCCGGGCAGCCACGACCGGCTGCTCGACTTCTCGACGGCCGTCACCGGCGGACTCTTCTTCGTCCCGTCCGCCGACCTGCTCGACGACCCGCCGCCCGCCGCCGGAACGGCAGCCGCGCGGATCGCCCCCGCCACGGCGGACGGCTCGCTCGGCATCGGCAGCCTCAAGCAGCAGCCCACACCCCTCGCCGGACCGCAAAGGAGTGCCACCGTATGAACAACCTGCACCGCGAGCTGGCCCCGATCTCCACCGGGGCCTGGGCGCAGATCGAGGAGGAGGCCCGGCGCACCTTCACCCTGCACCTGGCCGGGCGCCGGGTGGTCGACCTGGTGGGTCCGGTGGGCCCGGACCTCGCCGCGGTCGGCTCCGGCCATCTGCAGTCGATCGCCGCGCTGGTACCGGGGACCATGGCGCACGCGCGCGAGTCCCGCCCGGTGGTCGAACTGCGGGTGCCGTTCACCCTGGACCGCCAGGCCGTGGACGACGTCGAGCGCGGCTCCCAGGACTCCGACTGGCAGCCCGTCAAGGACGCGGCCCGCACCATGGCGCAGGCCGAGGACACCGCGATCTTCGAGGGCTGGCCGGCGGCCGGCATCACCGGGGTGCGGATCGCCTCCGACAACCCGACGGTCACCCTGCCGGCCGAGGTCACCGACTACCCGGACGCGGTCAGCCGGGCGCTGACCACGCTGCGGCTGGCCGGCGTGGACGGCCCGTACTCGCTGCTGCTGGGCGCCGACGCGTACACCGCGGTCAACGAGACCTCCAACCATGGCTATCCGGTGCGCCAGCACCTGGCGCGGGTGGTCACCGGGGAGATCATCTGGGCGCCGGCCCTGCAGGGCGCAGTGGTGCTCTCCACCCGGGGCGGCGACTTCGAGCTGCACCTGGGCCAGGACCTGTCGATCGGCTACCTGTCGCACGACGCCCACGCGGTGCGGCTCTACCTCCAGGAGTCGCTGACCTTCGCGCTGCACTCCCCGGAGGCCGCGGTCACGCTCGTCAACCCCTGAAACCGCGCCCCTGCCGGCGGTCGGTCCTACGGGCTGACCGCCAGCACCACGTAGCCGGCCAGCACCGACAGGTGCACCCCGCCCTGCAGCGGGGTGGCCCGGCCCGGGATCACGGTCAGCGTGCCCACCGCCACGGTGAGCGCGAGCAGCACCAGGTGCGAGGCGCCCAGGCCCAGCACCAGCGGCCCGCTCAGCCAGATGGAGGCCAGCGCGACGGACGGGATGGTCAGCCCGATGCTGGCCATCGCCGAGCCGAGCGCCAGGTTCAGCCCGGTCTGCACCTCGTCGCGCTTGGCGGCCCGGACCGCCGCGATGGTCTCCGGCAGCAGCACCAGCATCGCGATCACCACGCCCATCACCGAGGCCGGCAGCCCGGCCGCCGTGACGCCGCGTTCGATGGTCGGCGAGACCGTCTTGGCCAGGCCGACCACGGCCACCAGGGCGACCATCAGCAGCACCAGGCTGGTGGTGGTCTCTCTGGTGCTTGGGAGTTCGTCGTGGGTCCCGTCGTGAGTCCCGCCGTGGATCTCGCCGTGCCGGTCATCGGCCGTGGGCCGGTCGATCAGCTCCGGCGGCAGGAAGTACTCCCGGTGGCGCACCGTCTGGGTGGTCACGAAGAGGCCGTAGAGCACCAGGGCGGCCACCGAGGCGAAGGTGAGCTGGGTGGGGGAGAAGTCCGGCCCGGGGGTGCTGGTGGTGAACGAGGGCAGCGCCAGGCTGAGCGTGGCGAGAGTGGCCACCGTGGCCAGCGCGGCGCCGGTGCCCTCCGGGTTGAAGACCGCGACCCGGGTGCGCAGCGAGCCGAGCAGCAGGCAGAGCCCGACGATCCCGTTGCAGGTGATCATGACCGCGGCGAAGACGGTGTCCCGGGCGAGGGTGGCGTTCTTGGCCGCGGAGTCGACCATCAGGGTGACGATCAGCGCCACCTCGATCACCGTGACCGCCACCGCCAGGACCAGTGACCCGAGCGGTTCGCCGACCCGGTGCGCCACCACCTCCGCGTGGTGCACCGCCGCCAGCACCGCCAGGACCAGCACCAGCCCGGCGAGCGCGGCCACCGCGTTCGGCAGCGTGCGCCCCCAGACCAGCGCGAGCAGCACGGCCGCCAGTGGCGGCAGCAGGAGGGTCCACCGGCTGAGGGCGGTGGTCAGCATCTGGGGCAGCGGTGGTCGGGTCATCGGGGAGAGCTTGGCAGACCCGGCGACTGCTGGAGCGTCAGAAACGCCGCAGGCGCCGCCCGGTCGAGCTACGCCCCGCGCCCTGCCAGGTGGGCCCGGGCCAGCGCCAGGGTCGGCGGCAGCTGGGAGTGCGGCGGCGCGGGCAGCTCGTCCTCGCCGAACCAGCCGAGCGCGTCGAACTTGTGCGGTTCACCGATCGCCACCGCCGCCGGGTCGACCCGCACCGCGCAGACGACGGCGACCCAGTGCGAGTCCACCGGGTCCCCGCGCAGCACGTTGCGCACCCCGAGCACGGTGATCGCGAGCGGCTCGGCCGTGTACTCCTCGCGCACCTCGCGGGCCACCGCCGCCTCGAACTCCTCGCCGAACTCCAGCGCCCCCGCGCCGCAGTCCCACCGCCCCGGCTCGTCCCGGGCGGCCGCCGCACGCCGGGCGAGCAGCACCCGCCCGGCACCGTCGTGGCAGACGAAGACGCAGGAGACCGAGGGCTGACGGGCCGCCATCAGAAGTGCTCCCCGAGTTCGGCGAACGTCGCCAGTCGCAGCACGCCGCCGTCGGCGGGGTCCAGCTCGGCGGCCTCCAGGGCCCAGGTGTGCTGGTGCGGGATGTAGACCGCGTTCAGCCCGGCCGCCCGGGCCGGCAGGACGTCGGACTTCGGCGAGTTGCCGATCATCCAGGTCCGCTCCGGGGGCAGCGTGTGGGTGTCGATCAGTCGCCGGTAGGCTGCCACGTCCTTCTCCGGGACGATGTGCACCGCCTTGAAGTGGTCGGCCAGTCCCGAGGCGTCGATCTTCGCCTGCTGCTCCGCGAGGTCGCCCTTGGTGAGCAGCAGCAGCTCGTGCCGCCGGGCGAGCGCGGCCAGCGTCTGGGCCACGCCGGGGATCAGCTCCACCTCGGCGCTGGTGATCGAGGCGGCCAACGCCGCCAGGCGGTCCCGCTCCGCCGCGGTGGCCGCCCGGCCGTGCAGCTGCTCGTGACACTCGCCGAGGCTGCGCAGGAAGACCTGGGAGCCGTAGCCGTGGCGGGCGGCGTTGGCGGCCTCGATGCCGTCGAGGGTGGCGCGGGCCGCGGCGCGGCTGGGCGCGGGCGGGGCCACCTCGTCGAGGAAGGCCTCGATCGCCCGCTCGAAACGGATGTTGTTCTCCCACAGGGTGTCGTCGGCGTCGAAGACCAGCACCTGTTCGTCAAGTCGCATCCGGCCACCGTAGGCGGTGGGCGATCACGGCGTCAGGTGGTTTTCGCGCCCCCGGGCGGGCGCCGCCGCGCGGCGCGCGTCATCGCCGGGTCAGGGTCAGGTGGGTGACGCCGCTGGGCGCGGAGACGGACTCGACGTGGAAGCGCTCCTCCATCCCGCCGAGGCCGTCCCACAGCCGCTCGCCGCAGCCCAGCACGATCGGGACGATCACCAGGTGCAGCCGGTCGATCAGGTCCGCGGCCAGGAACGCGCGCACGGTGCTCGGGCCGCCGCCGATCCGCACGTCCAGACCGCCCGCGGCCTCGCGCGCCTGCCGCACTGCCTCGTGGGGTGTGGCGTCGATGAAGTGGAAGGTGGTGCCGCCGGCCATCTCCATCGCGGGGCGGGGGTGGTGGGTCAGCACGAACACCGGGGTGTGGAACGGCGGGTTGTCGCCCCACCAGCCCTGCCACCGCTGGTCCTGCCAGGGGCCGCGGTGCGGGCTGAACTTGTTGCGCCCCATGATCTCCGCACCGATGCCCGCGTCCCAGGTGCGGGCCATCACGTCGTCGATCCCGGTGCCGCCGCCGCTCTCGCCGTGCATCTGGCGGAACGTCCTGGTCTGGAAGAACCAGTCGTGCAGCCGGTGGCCGGCATGGCCGAACGGCGCGTCGAGCCGCTGCCCGGCGCCGGTGCCGAAGCCGTCGAGGGAGAGGGAGAAGTTGTGGACTCTCACCAGGGACATGGGGGTGCGCTCCTGCCTCGGTCGGTGTGCTCTGGTCGGTACGGTGGGGCCAGGTACGGCTCGGCTCGTGGCTCAGTGCAGCCCGGCCCGCAGCGCGGAGACCCGGGCCAGCGCGGCGTCGAATCCGGCGCGGTCGAGCCGGTTGGTGGTCAGCGCGTCGGCCAGCGCGGTGGTGGCGTCCTCGCCCTGCTCGGGGTCCTGGGCCGAGCAGAGGATCAGGTCCATGCCCGCGCCGGCGGCCGTCACGGCCCGCTGTCCGGTGCCGCCCCAGGCGCGCAGCGCGCCGGCCTCCAGCGCGTCGGTGATGGTCACGCCGTGGAAGCCGAGCCGGTCGCGCAGCTCGCCGTTGACCACGGAGGGGGACAGGCCCGCCGGATGGTCGGGGTCGAGCGCGGGGTAGACGGCCCAGGAGACCATCACCAGGTCGACCCCGGCGCCGATGGCCGCCGGGTAGGGCGCCTCGTCGGTCGCGGTCAGCCGCTGCCTGTCGGCGTTCAGGGTGACCGGCCCGGTGTCGGTGTCGCTGCCGGCGGGCGCGGTGCCCAGGCCCGGGAAGTGCTTGGCGGTGGCGGCCACGCCGGCGTGCTGCTGGGCGGTGATGAAGGCGCTGCCGAGGGTGGCCGCGGCGGCCGGATCGCTGCTGTAGGAGCGCTCGGTCCGGTCGATGAAGTTGCCGTCCTGGTCGTGGACGTCCAGCACCGGGGCGAGATTGACGTTCATTCCGTGCGCGGTGAGGTTCTGGGCCGCCGCGGCGCCCGCGGCACCGGCGGCGGCCGCCGGGTCCTGGCCCTGCCCGATCGCCCGCTCGGACTGCTCCGGTGCACCGGGCAGGCGGCGGATCAGCCCGCCCTCCTGGTCGGTCATCAGCAGCAGCGGCAGCCGCACGGGGCTCTGTTGCTGGGCCTGGCGCAGGGCGGTGACGGCGCGGTTCAGCGCGTCGGGGTCGGCCGTGTTGGAGCCGAAGAAGATCACCCCGGCGGCCCGTCCGGTGCGGACCGCGGTGAGCAGGGAGGTGGGGACGGTGGGGCCGTTGTAGGAGTAGACGACCCGTTGGCCGGCCAGCTGGTCGGGGGTCAGCACGGGCAGCGCGGGTGCGCGGGCGCCGGCCAGCGCGGCCGGCGAGCCCTGCGGCGCCGGGGCGGCCGCGGTGGCGTCCGCCGTGCCACCGCGTGGCTGCACGGGGGCACCGCAGGCGGTGAGCAGCAGGGCGAGGCACCCGAGCAGCTGGCGGGCGGGTGAGCGCATCAGACCTTCTTTCGCAGCTGCCGGGTCCTGGACCGACGCGGCACCAGGTGGCGGCGTCCGGACTGATCCTCCGGGGACGAGCATCGCTCATCGGAGTGACGGTGCCGCGCAAGCATGGGCAAATGTGTTCGTGTCGCGGCCGTCCGATCGACCGCGCGGTAGCACCATCGGCCGGTCCTGCCATGGAAATGCAGCTTGTCCGAGGTCGATCGCCACCCGTAGATTCATGATCATGACGAACGCGAGCACGACCGAGAGCACGACCGAGAGCACGAACGCGAGCACGACCGAGAGCACGAACGAGAGCACGACCGGGAACCCCGCCACCGCCGCGCACCGGCTCAACCTGGCCCAGGCTGCCCCGAAGGTCTTCAAGGCCGTGCTCGGCCTGGACGCGGCCGCCCGGGAAGGCGTCGACCCGGCCCTGGTCGAGCTGGTCCAGATCCGCGTCTCGCAGCTGAACGGCTGCGCCTACTGCCTGCACATGCACACCAGCGACGCCCGCAAGGCGGGCGAGAGCGAGGAGCGGCTGCACCTGGTGGCCCTCTGGCGCGAGGCCGCGCACTTCTTCACCGCCAAGGAGCGCGCCGCGCTCGCGCTGGCCGAGTCGGTCACCCGGCTCACGGACGGCGGCGTGCCGCAGGCCGTCTACGACCGGGCGGCCGAGCACTTCGAGCAGGCCGAGCTGGCCCAGCTGGTGGCGGTGATCCTGACCATCAACACCTGGAACCGGATCGCGATCATCTCGGCCAAGGTCGCCGGCACCGACGAGCGCGGCCGCTGAACCTCGCGGTTCGGCGGCCGGATGGGGGCGGGCTGTCAGGCGGGGGCGGGCGCGATGTCAGCTGATCGGACCGCCCCAGACCTCGCGGCCGGGTGGTACGGCCGAGGCCGCGGCCCGGGCCTGCGGCAGGGGGACGGCGTGCAGGCACTGGTGCTGGTGGCCCTCGACGGCGTCCAGCAGGCTGGCCACCCCGCTGGCGGTGTCGATCGAGACCAGGAACGCACCGGTGTCGTCGGCGTAGACGGCGTGGCCGCCGTTGGTCCTCGGCGTCCAGTGCACCACGACCACGGTGGCGGGCCCGTGCTGACCGACCGGGCCGGGTAGAGAGACTGCGTAGCGCTGGACGGGTTCCACGATCGGGCCTCCTCGGGACCGGGCGGACCGGCAGCCCGGACCGCCGTCCGGGCCGATCCCTGAGCATCTGCCCAGTGATGTGCCCTTCAATCCCATTTTGGCATGACCATTGCGCCATGGATCGTGCTGCGCCGACCGGATTGCCGCCGGGGCAGGAAATGCGTGACACGGCCACGGAGCACGGTCGGCCGGGCACCTTCAGCCACCGGACGGTGGGTGCGGCGGAACCTCCGGATCCGCCGCGGTGCCGTGCGCGGCGCCCCGCCCGGCCGGGGCCGGGTCCGGGGGCGGCGGGGGCACGGGGGCTTCGTCGCAGCGCGCCGTGGACGGGCGGACCGGGGCGTGCTCCGCGGTGTGGGCGCGCTTGCGGCTGCGCCACCACAGCAGCAGGAGCGCCACCACCAGCACCCCGGCCAGCGCGGCCACCCCGGCCAGGCCGATGGTGTGCAGCAGGCGCTGGGCGGAGGCGCCGAGGAAGTAGCCGAGCGCCACGTTGCCCAGCCCCCAGGCGAGCGAGGCCCCGGCGCTGAAGGCCAGGAAGCGGCGGTAGGGCATCTTGGCGGCGCCGGCGGCGAACGGCACGAAGGACC
Source organism: Kitasatospora sp. NPDC008050 (assembly GCF_042957465.1). Taxonomy (NCBI): domain Bacteria; kingdom Bacillati; phylum Actinomycetota; class Actinomycetes; order Kitasatosporales; family Streptomycetaceae; genus Kitasatospora; species Kitasatospora sp. NPDC008050. The sequence goes on along the minus strand of NZ_JBIBIJ010000012.1, from coordinate 150,010 downwards.
GGACGAATCCGATGAAGCGCCCGGTGAAGACGGCGGGGCCGCCACGCTCGCGCAGGTAGCTGCCGGCCCGGTCGATCCGCCCGCCGGGGCGGATCCGGTGGCCGCGTTGCGGGGCGCCGAGCCGCTTGCCGAGCAACCGCCCGAGTGCGTAGCCCAGGCTGTCCCCGACGATGCCGCCGGTCACCACGGCGATGGCCAGCGGCACCGGGTTGAGCGTCCCGTGGGCGGAGAGCGCGGCGGCGAAGAGGATCACCGTCTCGCTGGGCAGCACCAGGCCCACGAAGGCGCTGGTCTCAGCGGCGGTCAGGGCGAAGATCAGGGCATAGGACCACAGGCCCGCGGCCTGGACCAGCGAGGTCAGCGCGCCCATCACCCTCTCCTTGCCGAGTCACCCCGTCGCCCGGTCGAGCCCCCCTCCCGCATGGTCCCCCTTCGCGCCAACGCGCGCTGCCAAATGGTTCATTCCACTGCCCGGCCGCGGGGAACGGGATTGTGGGCCCGGGGGTTTCGCCGTGTCATCCGATTATGTCATCATCTGAAGACATCGCATGAAGACATCATCCGATGCCTCGTGCACGTCTCTTGGTATGGGAGGGCGCGTCCATGGACACCCCGAGCGGGCGGTCGACCTGGCGCGAGCGGGCCCTGGTGCCCGTCCTGGTCTTTCTCGGCACCGTGGTGGCGGTGATCAGCAGCCTCGGTGCACCACTGGTCCCGACCATCGCCACCGTCGACCACGTCTCGCTGTCCGACGCCCAGTGGTCGCTGACCATCACCATGCTGGTCGGTGCCGTCGCCACCCCCGTGATGGGACGCCTGGGCGACGGCCCCCGGCGCCGCGCGGTGACCTTGGGTGCCGCCGCCGTGGTCGTGGTCGGCAGCGTGCTGGCCGCGTTGCCGCTGGGCTTCGGCTGGCTGGTGATCGGGCGCGCACTGCAGGGGATCGGCCTCGGCCTCACCCCGCTGGCCATCGCCACCGCCCGGGACAGCCTGCCCGCCGAGGCCTCCCGCTCGGCGGTGGCGCTGCTCTCGATCACCACGGTGGCCGGCGTCGGCCTCGGCTACCCGATCACCGGGCTGATCGCCGAGTCCTTCGGGATCCACGCCGGCTTCTGGTTCGGCGCCATGATCAGCGCGCTCGCGCTGCTGCTCGCCGCCCTGGTGCTGCCGGCCACCACCGACCGCCGGCAGCGCCCGCTGGACACCCTCGGTGCCGCGCTGCTCGGCCTCGCGCTCGCCGGGCTGCTGCTGGTGCTCAGCGAGGGGGAGAGCTGGGGCTGGGCCGCACCGCGCCTGTGGGCGCTGGCGGTGGTCGCGGTGCTGCTGCTGGCCTGCTGGATCCGCCACGAGCTGCGCACCGAGCACCCGCTGGTGGAGCTGCGCACGCTGCGCAACAGGATCGTGCTGACCGCGGACGTGGCCGGTCTGGTCGCCGGTGTCGGGATGTACCTGCTGATGTCGCTGGTGATCCGCTTCGTGCAGACCCCCACCTCCACCGGCTACGGACTGGGCGGCTCGGTGGTGGTCGCGGGCCTGGTGCTGCTGCCGTTCTCGGCGCTGAGCGTGCTCTCCAGCAAGGTGGTGCCGGTGCTGATCCGGCGCACCTCCACCGCTCTGGTGCTGCCGCTGGGCTGTGCGATCTCGCTGGTCTCGGTGGTCGTCTTCCTGTTCGCCCGTGGCCACCTGTGGGAGCTGCTGGTGGTGATGGCCATCGCCGGGCTCGGCGTCGGCTGCACCTTCGCCGTGATGCCCGGTCTGATCGTCGCAGCGGTGCCGGCCGACGAGGTCGGCAGCTCGGTGAGCTTCAACCAGGTGCTGCGCTACGTCGGCTACTCCACCGGCAGCGCGCTGTGCGGAGCGGTGCTCCAGGCGCACACCGCGCCCGGGCAGCTGCTGCCCGGCAACGACGGCTACCGGTTCGCCGCGCTGATCAGCTGTGCGGTCTGGGTGGTGGTCGGGCTGGTTACCATCGTGCTGCCCCGGCGCGCTGCCGGAGCAGCTCAGGTGGCGATGGTGGACGAGGAGCTGATGGTGGACGAGAGCATCGCCGATATCGCACCCGGCGAGGACGATGTGCCGTTCAGCCCGGCGCGGGCCGAGTCGTGACCGAGGCGGCGAAGGCCGAGGGGGCGGCGGAGCGGCCGGAGCCGGCGGCGAAGGCCGAGCGGGCCGGCGAGAGCGCACCGGCGCCGGCCCGCCGCCGGGACGCGGCCCGCAGCAGGGAACTGCTCATCACGGCGGCGATGGAGCTCTTCGCCGACCGTGGCTTCGAACGCACCACCACCCGGGAGATCGGCGAACGGGCAGGCGTCGACCCCGCGCTCATCGCCCGGTACTTCGGCGGCAAGATGCAGCTCTACCTGGCCGCCGTCCGGGTCGAGCAGGGCGACGTGGCCCCCGCCGACCTGCTCGACGAGGACCGGCTGCGCGAACTGCTGGACCGCTTCGACCGGCGCGGGCCGGGGCCGTCCTTCCAGGCCGCCGTGCTGCCGGGGGACAGCCCCGAGGTGCAGCAGGCCGCCCGGACGCACCTGCGCGAGCGGCTGGTGGATCCGCTGCACGACCGGTTCGCCGCCGAGGGCGTGCCGCGGGCCCAGCTGCGTGCCGAGCTGGCGGCGGCGGCCTTCGCCGGGGTGATCCTGGCCCGCACCAGCGGCGCCTTCGGCGAGCTGGCCGAGACGCGGGCGGCGGAGCTGCTGCCGCTGCTGCGCGAACTGTTGGGCGCCACCCGACCCGCACAGTGAGCTGCCTCCCGCGGGTGCGGGAGGCAGCTCGGTACGGCTTCGGGGGCGGGTCGGGGCCGGGCTCCGGTTCACCCTCGGCTTTCGGCCCAGGCCCAGGCCAAGGTCGAGGCCCAGGGTCAGGTGAGCGCGGCCCCGCCGCCGGCCTTGACCGCGTTGACGGCCGCCTGGTGCAGATCACGGGCGATCTGCTCCTCGGTCACCGTCTGCGGGCTGCCCTGCAGGGTGAACCAGTCCAGGGCGTCCGTGTACTGCACGGTGAGGATCGCCTCGGTGCCGGTCCAGGTGGTGTGCACACTCAGGTCGCCGGTGAGTTTCACGCCCTCGACGCTGAGGACACCGCCTGGTCCTGATCGAACGTTCTTGGTGGTCCAGGCCGCCCAGCAGGCCGGTTCCTCAGCCATTGCGTTCTCTCCGCTCCGGGGGGATCACGAGAACTGTCGGGATCTCGTGTCGGGGTCTTGTGGGGATCGCGCGCGGTGCGCCGGGGGCGGCATCGGTTGCCGCCCGCCACGATCCGACAACCGCTCACATGCTAGCCGCAGCCGCCGGGCCGCGCCCACCAGGCGTGGCGGGGGCGGCCCGACCCGGTGGGGCCGATGCGGCGGCAAACGGCCTTGGTGACGGCCGGATCTGACGGTTCGCCAGGTACGCAAGGTGCGCCAGTGACCGGACCGGCACGATCGGTCACGCGTGGCGCGTGCGTCAAGGATGCAGGTTGATCACCTCGAAGGCCGCCGCGAAGCGGGTGCCCAGTCGGGTACCGGTGGCGCGGCCCATCGACTCCAGGAAACCGCGGGCATCGGACATCTGGCCGCCCAGGCCCGCCAGGTACGCCGCGTGGGCCTCCAGCGAGGCGACCCCGGCCTCGAAGTGGTCGGTGGTGTCGACGCCGTGCCCGGACAGCGGGGAGCCGGCCGCCCAGACCTGCCGCACGCCGTTCCACGGCTCCAGCCCCTCGGCGGTCAGCTCGCGGAAGACCCAGCGGTTGCCCGCGTCGCGCGCAGCGTCCAGGGCGGCCCGCCCGGCGGCGATGTGGTCGGCCTGGTTGGGGAAGACCCCGCCGTAGGTCTCCCGGAAGTTGGTGGTCAGCACGATCTCCGGGCGGTGCCGGCGCACCAGGCGCGCGATGTCGCGGCGCAGCGGCAGCCCGTACTCCACCACCCCGTCCGGATGGCGCAGGAACTCCACGGTGTCGACGCCGACCAGCCGGGCCGAGGTGATCTGCTCGGCCTCGCGCAGCGGGGCGCACTCGGCCGGGTCGAGCGAGTCGATGCCGGCCTCGCCGCTGGTGACCATGGCGTAGACGACCGTCTTGCCCTGGGCCGTCCAGCGGGCCACGGCCGCCGCGGCGCCGTACTCCATGTCGTCCGGGTGGGCGGCCACCGCCAGCGCGCGCTGCCAGTTCTCGTCGATGGCGGCCAGGGGGCTGGGGATCGGTTCGGTCATCGTGCCGCTCCTCGGGGCTGGGTTCGGTCCGCTGCTTGATCGGTGATCACCGTCTCGACCAGCCACTATCGCGCAAGTCTGACGCCGTGTCAGCCGAGTGGGGCCGGGGCGCGCCGGATGCGGGTGGCCGAGCGGCCCCGGCTCCGCCGGCTCGAACACCACCTGGGGGCGACGACCGGTCCCCCCGGACCGCCGCGCAGGTCAGCCGTGTTGCATAGAGTGGCTGCGGCAGAGAACGCACGGCGACGGCCCGGAGGCATCGATGAACTCGCGCCCGGCGACGGGTGCCGCATCCCGGGGCGGGCCGCAGGCGGCGCAGCCCTGGAACCGGCAGCGGCTGCGCAGCAACAACGAGTGGCTGCTGCTGGAGCACCTGCGGACCGGCGGGGCGGCCTCCCGGGCCCAACTCGCCCGGGACACCGGCCTGTCCAAACCCACCGTGTCCGCCGCACTGGCGATGCTGGACCGGGCCGGCCTGGTCCGCGAGGCCGGGTTGCTGGCGCCCGAGCGCGGGCGGGTGGCGGTGCTCTACGAGCCCGATCCGCAGGCCGGGCATGTGCTCGGGGTGGATGTCGGGCGGGCCTGGCTGCGAGTGGCCGTGGCCGACCTGGCCGGGCGGATCGTGGCCCGGCGCGATGTGCCCAACCGCGGGCGCAGCGCCGACGCGGTCGCGGACGCGGTGGTCGCCGCGGCGCGCGAGACCACCGAGGAGGCCGGGCTGCGTCCCTCCGAGGTGGTGCACGCGGCGATCGGCTCGCCCGGCGTGTGGGACGAGTCGCAGCGCCGGGTCCAGTACGCCGGCAACCTGCCGGGCTGGGGACGGCGTGGGCTCTTCGAGCGGATCGCGGCGGGCCTGGAGACCAGGATCAGCGTGCACAACGACGCCAACCTCGCCGCGCTCGGCGAGTACGCGGACGGGGTGGGCGCCGGCAGCCGGGTCTTCGTCTACCTGCTGATCGGCACCGGCCTGGGCATGGGCGTGGTGGTGGGCGGCGAACTCCAGCCGGGCTCCGGGGGCGCGGCCGGCGAGATCGGACTGCTGCCGGTGGCGGGCGGCGCGCACACCCTGGAAGGCACCGCTGCCGCCGAGTCCGTGGTGCGCTCGGCCCGGGAGTTGGGCATGCGCGGGACGCTGACGGCCAAGCGGGTCTTCGAGGCGGCCCGGGCCGGCGACCCGGCCGCGCGGGCGGCCGTGCTCCGCGAGGCGGAGCAACTGGCCTTCGCGGTCGCGGTGGTGGCCGCCGTGCTCGATCCGGATCTGGTGGTGCTGGGCGGCGGTCTCGGCCATGGCGCCGATCTGCTGATCGATCCGCTGGAGCGCGAGCTGCACCGGCTCACCCCGCTGCGGCCACGGTTGGCGGCCAGCATGCTGGGTGACGAGGCGGTGTTGCGCGGGGCGCTGGCCACCGCGCTGCTGGGCGCCCGACCCGAGGTGTTCGAGCGCCGAACAGCGGCGGTGGGATAGCCGGTTGGTGGGTCGGAAGGTGGCGTACGGTCAGACTCCGGTTGCCTGAACGGAGTCGGGGTCGGAGTCGGAGCCCGGGCCCGAGTCGGCCAGGCGGAACTGCTCGCGGATCTCGACCGGGGCGAACGGCCAGATCCGTTCGAATCCGGACCAGACGAGGAAGGCCGCCGCGCCCGCCGTCACCCAGGCCAGCGACCACTCGATCGGATGGTAACCGGGGGCGTTCCGGTCCGCGTAGCCGTAGATCACCAGCCAGCCGGTGGCCGCGACCAGGCTGGGCAGCGGGTAGCGCCACATCCGGTAGGGCCTGGGGAGATCGGGCTGGCGGCGGCGCAGCACGGTGACCGCGAGCACCTGGGCGAAGGACTGGACGATCACCATCACCGTGGTGAGCAGGTTGATCAGGGTGTTCAGGTCGGTGTGCCGTCCGATCAGGAAGCCGACCGCGGTGACCGCCCCCATGGTGAGCAGGCCCAGGGTCGGGAACTCGTGCTTGCGGTGCAAGCGGGAGTACGAGCGGAAGAACACCCCGTCGCGGGCCGCGTCGTACGGCACGCGCGAGCCGCCGAGCAGGCCGGTGAGGACCGAGGCGAAGGCGGTCACCAGGATCAGCACGGTGACCACGTCGGCGGCCGACTTGCCCCAGGTCTGCTGGAGCACCGCGGAGGCGACCGAGGAGGAGGCGATCGAGTGCGGGTCCAGCATCTCGTGCCAGTCCAGCGCGCCGAGCACGCCGACCTGGAGCAGCAGGTAGATGACCATGATGCCGAGGATCGAGTAGATGATCGAGCGCGGCATCACCCGGCCCGGGTTCTTGATCTCGCCGCCGAGGTAGGCGGTGGTGTTGTAGCCGAGGTAGTCGTAGATGCCGATGGTCAGCCCGGCCGCGAAGCCGAGCCAGAAGTGGCCGTGCGTCACATCGATGGCGTGCGCGGGCCAGGTGAAGGCGCGGCTCGGCGAGAAGTGGGTGTAGGAGGCGAGGATCACCGAGAGGACGGCCGCCAGCATGACGCCCCACATCGCGGTGGCGAGTCTGGCGATGCGCTCCACCCGGCGCCAGAGCAGCAGGACGACCAGGGCGATCACCGCCAGGCCGACCAGGTCACCCTGACTCTTCGTCATGTCCGGCCACAGGTAGCCGAGATACTGGACGAAGCCGACCACGCCGGTGGACATGATCAGCGGGATGAAGAGCATCGCGGTCCAGACGAACAGGAACGGCATCAGTCGTCCGGTCCGGTACTGGAACGCCTCGCGAAGGTAGCCGTAACTGCCGCCGGAGCCCGGCATCGCGGCGCCGAGCTCGGCCCACACCAGGCCGTCGACCAGCGCGAGTACGGCGCCGGCCAGCCAGCCGATCACCGCCTGCGGGCCGCCGAACGCGGCGACCATCAGCGGGATGGTGACGAACGGCCCGATGCCGCACATCTGGCTCATGTTGATGGCGACGGCCTGGAACAGGCCGATCCGTCTGCTGAGGGTTGCGGACAAGAGGGGCTCCAGGGGGAGGGGGAGCGCGTGAGGTGTCCATAAGTTAAGTTTCCTAACTTGAACAGTCAAGGCCTGGGGAGGCCGCTGCTCCGGGCCGCGGCCTCCCCGGGTGCGTGGGCGTGTGAGGTCGTCTGTGGTCGTCAGTGCGCGCGGCGCTGCAGGATGCCGTGGATGAAGGCGGCCTGGCCCGCGTGCTGGAGGTCCTCCGTGACCACACTGATCAGCCGCACGCCGAGCGTCACGGGCGGGTTCCAGGACTCGTCCACCACCTGGTCCAGGTCCTCAGCGGTCACGGTGCGCAGAAAGCGCAGGGTCTGCCGGTGCACGGCGTCGTAGTAGCCGGTCAGCAGCGCGCGGGAGGCGACCTGGACGTCGGCCACCTGGGCCGCGCTGTGACCGTAGCCGGTCTCGTCCAGGGGGAACGGCAGGTCGAACTTGGCCGCCCAGCCGTCGGCGGTCCAGACCTGTTCGGTGCCGGCGAGGTCGGCCAGGTGGTCGTCCTGCACCCGGGTCAGGTGCCAGATCAGCCAGGCCACGCTGTTCGCCTCCTCGTCCAGCCGGGCCGACAACTGCTTCGGGCCCAGGCCCCGGACGGCCTCGTGGACGGCCTCCTTGACCCGGTCGAGGGCATCGGCCAGCAGGTCGGCACTCTTCATCGCTAACTCCTTTGACAGCGGCGGTGACGGGCGAAGGCCGGTGACGCGGCAGGGCGGCACGGCGGCTGGTACGGCCCGGCGGACCCCGCCCGGCGGCGGGGGCCGGACCGGGACCCGGGCGGAGGGCGTGCAGCAGGCATCCCCAGTCCGGGGCCGGCCCGAGCGCGGCCGTTCGGGTGAGCGGGACTTCGCTCTCGGAGCGCCCCGGGTGGTGCCGGGGGAGGATGGCACGCGGGGTCGCTGACCGGCGGGGGCTGACGGGGTGGCCGAGGAGGTTGGAGCACGTGATCACTCTGCAGGGGCTCACCATTGCCTTCCTGACCGCTCCCGAAGGGGTGGAACAGGTCGAACTCACCGAGCCGTGGCAGGCGGTCCTGGAGGCCGGCGGAACGCCGCGGCTGCTCTCCACCCGGCCCGGCCGGGTCCAGGCCTACCGGCACCTGGAACGCGCGGACACCTTCGGGGTCGACGTGGTGGTGGCGGCGCGTGACGAGGGTGAAGGGGAGGAGGGGCCGGGCGAGGGTGAGGGGGAGGGTGAGGGCGAGGACAGCGAGGGCGGTAGCGGCGAGGGTGAAGGCGCCGACGGGCATCGTGAGGGTGACGGTGGTGACCGTGGCGAGGGCGAGCAGGGCAAGGGCGAGCAGGGCAAGCGCGGACACGGCGGGCACCGGCACGGCAAGGGCGGCGAGGCGGAGGCCGGCGACGCCGGCTATGCCGCGCTGGTGCTGCCGGGTGGGGTGGCCAACCCCGATCTGCTGCGGGTCGAGCCCGCCGCGGTGGCGCTCGTCCAGGCCTTCTTCGCAGCGGGCAAGCCGGTCGCGGCGATCTGCCACGCGCCCTGGCTGCTGATCGAGGCCGAGGTCGTCCGCGGGCGGACGCTGACCTCCTGGCCCAGCCTGCGCACCGACCTGCTGAACGCCGGTGCCCACTGGGTGGACGAGGAGATGCGACTCTGCACTGCGGGCCCGAACACCCTGATCACCAGCCGCGGGCCGGAGGACCTGCCGCTCTTCAATGACGCGCTGGTCACGCAGTTCGCCAAGGAGCGCCGCTGAGGCCTCGGGCCAGGGCCGGTCGGCCCCGGCCCGTCGGTGAGCAGCGGGTGGCGGCGGTCAGCGGGTGGCGGCCGCGAGGGCCTCCTGGATGGCGGCGGGGCCGGCGGGGCGGCCCGGGTCCTGGTCGAGACGGGCGTGCTGGTCCTTCAGGTACGGCAGACCGTAGGCGGGGGTGCCGGGCTGGAAGCGCCAGCTCTCACCGAGCGGCCCGGCGTCCACCGTGAGGTAGCCGAGGGTGTCGAGCAGGGCGGTGACCCGCTGCTTGGCCGTGGCGTCGTCCCCCGCGATCGGGAGCGCGGAGCGGTCGGGGGCGCCGCTGGGGCGGGCCAGGTCCAGCAGGTGGCCGAAGTAGATGTTGTTGAACACCTTGACGAGCTGCGCGCCGGCCAGGTGGCGCTGGACCAACTCGCTGCTGGTGAACTCGCCGGAGTCGAGTTCGGCGAAGTGGCCGTCGCGCTCGGGGTAGTAGTTGCCGGTGTCGAGCACCAGCCGGCCGGCCAGCGGGGCGGCGTCGAGCTCGAAGGCGTTCTTCAGGGGGATGGTCACCACCACCCACTCGCCGGTCGCGGCCGCCTCGGCCGGGGTGGCGGCGCGAGCGCGCGGGCCCAGCTCTGTGACGAGATCCGCAAGGGTCTCGGGGCCGCGTGAGTTGCTGAGCACCACATCGAGGCCGGCGTTCACCGCGAGCCGGGCCAGGGTGCCGCCGATGTGTCCACTGCCGATCAGTCCAAGAGTAGCCATGCCGATGACAGTGCTCCGCGCGATCGCCGTATTCCTGAGCGGGCGTCAATTCACTCGATCGGCTCAGCGAGCGCCGCTCGCAGCAGGTCGGCGGTCCGGCCCGCCTCGACCTCGTCCACGTACCGGCGCCGGGGCCAGAAGAAGCCGCGCAGTCCGTCCTTCGGATTGCGCGGCACCACGTGCACGTGCAGGTGCGGGACGGACTGGCTGACCCGGTTGTTCATCGCGACGAACGAGCCCTTGGCCGCCATCGCCCGCTCGGTGGCCCCGGTGAGACGCCGCACCCGCTCGAAGAACGGGCCGACCAGCTCGACGGGCAGCTCGGACAGCGTCTGGACGTGTCGGACGGGCACCACCAGCAGGTGGCCGGGGAAGAGCGGCCGGTGGTCCAGGAAGGCCAGGGCCACCTCGTCCCGCAGGACCGTGTGGACGGGCGGTGCCGGGTCCGCCAGGAAGGCACAGAAGATGCAGTCCATCCGGCCATCAGACCACGGCAGGCGCCGCGGGCCCGGGGTGGCCCGCCGGGCGCGGTCGATGAGCTGATGATGCATCAGAAGTAGCTGAGGGAAGCAGAGTCGGGTACCGCCTGGATGAACTCGATGACGGTGGCCGTGCCCGCGGCCGGCCGGCCCTCGTGCAGGGTGAGCGGGTCACCGGGCGCGAGGTGCCGCCAGTGCTCAGGCGTGAGCGGCGCCGGCCGCACGGTGGCCGACACACCCGGTGCGAGCAGTGGCCGGCCCTCCACCCACAGGCGCGCGATGGACCACGTCGGTTTCGGGCGCGAGCGTCAGCTCGGCCCGGAGGCCACCGCGTCGTGCCTCCCCGGCACGCCAGTCGCACCAGCGGACGGTGGTGGCGAGCGACAGCTGCCGGGCGGCCTGCGCCAGCAACGACCAGAAGCGCGGGGGCAGCGGCTGGGTGTCGCCGATGGCCGGCAGCAGATCCAGTGCGAACTCCCGGTCCTGCCGCCGCCGGCAGTCCCGGACGCCCTGCGGCCTACCGCCGTCGGCCGCTCGGGCGTCCTCGGGCGTCCTCGGGCAGGAGTTCGCCGGCCTGCCGCAAAAGAGTGGACGCGTCCATGGCCGTATTCTTCGTCATTGCCGGTCATGAGGATCTTGGGGGATACACCGTGCCGAACCGCAGGACCGCAGCGCTGCCGGTGCTCGGGGCGCTGCTGGACCGCTCGCTGGCGCAGATCGCCGAGGCGGCCGCCGATGCCCGGACCTATGACCGCGAGACCATTCGCGCCGTCTCGGACGTGTGGGACAACAACACCTTCCCGCTCTTCCGCGCGGCGACCGCCCGCACCGCCTGGGGGCGCGAGCGGCGGGCCCGCGCCGCGCTGGCCTGGATGGCCGAGTTCGGGACGAAGCGGCGGAGCTGGGTGGTGGAGCAGGCGGCCGCCGCCGGGCACGCGGTGGAGGCGGTGCTGCCGCCGCAGCTGCCGAAGCCCCACCACAGCCGGGACTATCGCGGGGTGGTGATGCCCACGATGGAGCCGGTGACGGCCGAGTTCGTGCGCGGGCTGGCCGTCGACTACGACCTGGCCATGGCGCGCGTCGTGTCACTGCTGGTGGAGCGGGCCGGCCGCGAGCTGACCGGCTACCTGGACCTGACCGTCGAGCGCCGCTACCCGACCGAGCGGGAGGCGGCGCCACCCGCCGAGCTGCGGTGGTGGCTGGCGGATGTCAGCGCTGTGGAGTTCGACTCCCGGGATGCGGGCGGGATCACCGTCGGCACCGGCCCGGACGGGGTGGTGATCGGCCTCGGCGGCTCCGGCTCGCTCCGCGCCGCCGAGGCCACCTGCTATCTGGACGACCGGTGCTGGGAGTTGTCCGCCGCAGGCCGGGCCGCCGACGCACGCACCCCGCCGCGTCGTCCGGACTCCGATCGCCGCGCCGAGGACCGACGGCCTCGGGGGGAGGTGGGTGGCGCGGCGCGGGTCGCCGCGTCCGTGCTGCGCCACGCGATGCTGGAGATCCGTGGCGTGCGGTACGGCGGGTGGGCCGACCGGAGGCCGGTCGCGGCGCTCTGCGAGGTCTTCGCGGGAGCCGGCGAGGCCGTGCTCGGCGCGGGTGCACGCCGTGGGGCGGCGCGGCGTGAGGCGGCCTTCCGTGAGCTGGTCGAGGGCTGGGTCCGGCGCAGTGGGTCGGTCCATGCCCCGTGGCTCGCCCAAGTGGTGGACGAGGGCTGCTCGGACGTCTACCCGGCGACCAAAGCCTGGGCCGCGAGCCTCAGTTACCCGTCACCGCCGCCTGCCCCGGCGGCCCGCCCGTGGCCCGGTGGGCAACTCCCGCCGGTGGAGCTGCGCCTGGCCCGGTACACCGCCCCGCACCTCCAGTACGGGGAGCCGCAAGAGGCCTCGGCCCTGCTGCACTTTGCGCTGCCGCCCCGGCCGGCCGAGGACCCCGCGGGGCCGTGGCGGCTGCGGGCCATGAAGCTCGGCGCCCCCGACAGCTTCCGGCTGGACACCGCCGCCTTCGCCGGCCCGGACACGCTCGAACTGACCCGGGCGCCGGACCGGATCAGCGCGGTCTCGCAGCACGCGGACGCGCTGGCCGTCGTCGTGGCGTCGGCGCCGGCCTGAGCCGCTGCCCGCGCTAGCTAGCTACTCGCCGCGGTTCCCGTACTGGAAGACGAAGCCGGCGACGCCACCGGCGGTGATCCCGGCGCCGATCAGCATCAGCCAGACCCCGAAGGTCATGCCGAGTGCGATCACCGCGGCCCCGGCGGCCGTGATCGGCGGGTACCAGCTGTGCGGCGCGAAGAAGTCCAGCGGGCCGGCCGTCTCCGCCACCGGGACCTCGCGGCGGTCCTGGGCGCGCGGGCCGCGGCGGCGGTGCTGGATGAAGAAGAAGGCGGAGATCAGCGCGGACATCAGGAAGGCGATGGCGAGCGCGGCCTTGCCAGCGGGCTCCTTGGCGAACCAGTCGTAGATGCCGCCCATCACGGCGAAGAAGAGCGCGACACCGGCGAAGAGGAAGGCCTCGAACCTCATCGCTCACCCGCCGGTCCGGCCGCACCCGGGGTGGTGGGTGCCGGGTCCCTGGTGAGCAGGTCGGTGTCCTCGGCCTCGCTGCGCGGGTGGTTGATGTCGAAGGCAGGGCTGTCGGAGCGGATCCGGGGCAGCGCGCGGAAGTTGTGGCGCGGTGGCGGGCAGGAGGTGGCCCACTCCAGCGACCGGCCCCACCCCCAGGGGTCGTCGACGCCCACCGGGCGGGCGTACTTGGTGGTGTGCCAGACGTTGTAGAGGAACGGCAGCGTGGACAGGCCGAGCAGGAACGCCCCGGCGCTGGAGATGGTGTTGAGGGTGGTGAAGCCGTCCGCGGGCAGGTAGTCGGCGTACCGGCGGGGCATGCCCTCGGCGCCCAGCCAGTGCTGGACCAGGAAGGTCAGGTGGAAGCCGACGAACAACAGGACGAAGTGGACCCGGCCCAGCCGCTCGTCCAGCCGGCGGCCGGTGAACTTCGGCCACCAGAAGTAGAAGCCGCCGAAGGTCGCGAACACCACGGTGCCGAACAGCACGTAGTGCATGTGGGCCACCACGAAGTAGGAGTCGGTGACGTGGAAGTCGATCGGCGGCGCGGCCAGCAGCACCCCGGACAGGCCGCCGAACAGGAAGGTGACCAGGAAGCCGATCGCCCACAGCATCGGCGTCTCGAAGGAGAGCGAGCCGCCCCACATGGTGCCGATCCAGTTGAAGAACTTCACGCCGGTCGGTACCGCGATCAGGAACGAGGTGAGCGAGAAGAACGGCAGCAGCACCTGCCCGGTGGCGAACATGTGGTGGGCCCAGACCACCGCCGACAGCCCGGTGATCGCGATGGTCGCCCCGACCAGCCCGAGGTAGCCGAAGATCGGCTTGCGGCTGAAGACCGGCAGGATCTCGCTGACGATCCCGAAGAACGGCAGCGCGACGATGTAGACCTCAGGGTGTCCGAAGAACCAGAACAGGTGCTGCCAGAGCAGGGCGCCGCCGCTGGCCGCATCGAAGGCGTGTGCCCCCAGCCGGCGGTCGGCCAGCAGCACCAGCAGCGCGGCGGTCAGCACGGGGAAGGCGAAGAGCGCCAGGATCGAGGTGAAGAGCACGTTCCAGGTGAAGATGGGCATCCGGAAGAGCGTCATCCCCGGGGCGCGCAGGCAAGCGATCGTGGTGATGAAGTTGACCGCGCCGAAGATGGTGCTCAGGCCCGCCACCGCCAGCCCGGCCGCCCACAGGTCTCCGCCGGTGCCCGGTGAGTGGACGGCGTCGTTCAGCGGGGCGTAGGCGAACCAGCCGAAGGCGGCGGCGCCGTCCGCGGTGAAGAAGCCGCTCAGCACGATCAGGCCGCCGAACAGGAACACCCAGTAGGTGAAGGCGTTCAGCCGGGGGAAGGCGACGTCGGGCGAGCCGATCTGCAACGGCATGATCCAGTTGGCGAAGCCGGTGAAGGTCGGGGTCGCGAAGAGCAGCAGCATGATCGTGCCGTGCATGGTGAAGAGCTGGTTGTACTGCTCGTTGGTGACCACCTGCATGCCGGGCCTGGCCAGTTCGGCCCGCATCACCATCGCGAGCACGCCGCCGACCAGGAAGAAGCCGAAGGAGGTGGCCAGGTAGAGGGTGCCGATCAGCTTGTGGTCGGTGGTGGTCAGCCAGCCCAGCACGGTGCTGCCGCGCCGCACCCGGGTCGCCGTGTCGGGGGCGAGCTCCGGCGCCGGCCGCTCCGGCTCCTCCACGACGGTCATCCGTCCTCCTGGTGGTTGGTCGGCTCGACCGGTGCCCCCGTCCCGCGCGTTCGCTGTGGACGATGACGGAGGGTCGGGGACGGTCGGCGGGTCGGGCTCCATGCTGGGCCCGGCGGGTGGCCCGGCGCCCGGCGCAGCGCGGGGGAACGGGTGTGGTTAGCCCGGACGGCGGCAGGGGTTTCGGGGCCGGTGGCGGTGGGGTGTGTCGGGGGCCACTGCGGGGCGGATTTGTGACGGAGCGTGGTGGCGCGCTCGCACGGTGCCGATCGTGCGGGAGGCTCGGCAGGTGGTGTGCGTCACTGCGAGGTGGAGGTGATGGTGGTGTTTTGCCTGGTTTTCAGTGCTTTAAGACCGATTTGAGCCTCGGATTACCGGGGGTAACGGGGGCTGGCCTGGGCGTTCGCCAAGCGGTTGAGAACGAGCAGGGGGTTGCCTAACTTCGTTCTCGGTGCAGCGAGCACCGCCCGGCACCACCGAGCCCCGAGAACGGGGGGTGGGTCAGGGCGCCGGAACCTTTCCCGTGACGTGTCCGTGGGGGCGTGGTTCCGTGCGGCCCGGTCCGGGTCCTGCGACAAGGGAGATCCTTTGACTTTCCGTAACGAGAACACCGTCACCACTGCTGTCAAGGCCGCCAAGCGCAACCGCGTCCGGCTGGCCGTTCTGGGCGGGGCGGTCGCCGTTCTGCCGGTGGCGGGCCTCGTGACGGCGACGACGGCTTCGGCCGCGTCGGCCTCGACCTGGAACGCGGTCGCGCAGTGCGAGAGCACCGGCAACTGGAACATCAACTCCGGCAACGGCTTCTCGGGCGGCCTGCAGTTCACGCCGAGCACCTGGGCGGCGTACGGCGGCACGCAGTACGCGGCGACCGCGGCGCAGGCCACCCAGGCCCAGCAGATCGCGGTGGCCGAGAAGGTGCTGGCCGACCAGGGGCCGGGCGCCTGGCCGGTCTGCTCGGCCAAGGCGGGCCTGACGGCGGGCGGCGCCCCGGCGCAGGTCGACACCGGTAGCCCGCGCGGCACCGGCAACAGCACTCCGGCTCCGACCACCCCGGCTCCGACCACCCCGGCCCCGACCGCCCCGGCTGCCGCTACCCCGGCTCCCGCGCCGCAGGGCGCGCCGGCCGAGCGGGCGCCGAAGCAGGCCCAGCAGGACCAGAAGCAGGCGCCGCAGCAGGCGCCGAAGCAGAGCCAGCAGGACAGTCGGAAGCAGGCTCCGGCGCAGCGTGCCGCCGCCGGCTACACCGTCAAGAGCGGCGACACCCTGAGCGCGATCGCCGCCGCGCACGGCACCAGCGTGGCCAAGCTCTACGCGCAGAACGCGCAGACCATCGGCGCCAACCCCGATGTCATCCTGCCCGGCCAGGTGCTGAGCATCTGACCGGTCGGTGACTGCGGCCCGCTCGGCCGATGCCTGACGGCTGCCCCCTGTCCCGCCCGGGACCGGGGGCAGCTGCCGATTCCCGTCCGAACTGTCTGATGGATCGTCAATTCACTGTGTGGTGAGGGTTGCTGGTGTGCGCAGCCCCGGTGCCAGTGCCAGGGTCACCGCCAGCGAGGCTCCCGCCAGCAGTGCCATCGCGGTCCCGGGGGAGCAGTGTTCGGCCACCGCCCCGGCCAGGGCGGCGCTCACGCCCTGCAGCGCGAGCATGCCCGAGGCGTGCAGTCCGAGGGCGTGGCCGGCCAACTCCGGTGGTGTCAGTGCCAGGAGGCGCTCCTGGAACGGCAGCCCGGAGGCGTAGCCGACGGTCGCCAGGGTGACGGCGGCCGCCGCGATCGGCAGCGCCGGGCGCAGGGCGAAGACCAGGAACGGCGCGGCGAGCAGCAGGCAGAGCGGAACGCCCAGCCGCTGCCGCCACCGGGCCGGGACGAACCGGCCCGTCAGGGTGTCCCCGAGCAGCATGCCCAGCGCGCCGCAGGCGAAGAGCAGCCCCGCCTGCCGTGGCGCGTACGGGAGGTAGAGCGACTCGCAGCCCACGATCAGCCCGTTCGGCACCCAGAGCGCGAGAAGGACCCACCGGCGCGGCCCGGCCGACCAGAGCCGGGCGTTGGTCCGCCAGGTCCGGCCGGCCGACGGTCGGTGCGAATCCCGGGCGGCCCGCCGGGTGAGGCCGAGCCGTGCGACGCCCGCCGAGCCTAGGTGGAGCACCGCGCCCGCCAGCAGGGTGCCGCGCGGGCCCATGGTGTCCACCAGAGTGCCGCCCAGCGCGAAGGCACCGATCTGCACCAGTCCGGCCGCCGTGTTGAGTGTCGACCGGCCGAGCAGGTAACCCGCGCTCGGTAGCAGCTCGTTGAGCAGCCCGTAGCGGACGCCGCCACCCAGCGAGCCTAGTGCCCCCTGGACGAACAGCACCGCGAACACCACCCAGCCGGGCAGCCGGGGCAGCGCCTGCACGGCGGTGCCGAGCGCGAAGAGCAGCGACAGGCCGGTCAGCGCGGCGCGTGGCGGCATCCGGTCGGCGGCGGACAACAGGGTGGCCGCGCCCAGCAGTTGGGCCAGCGCCGGACCGAACATGGCGAGCGCGGCGAGCAGCGGGGAACCGGTGCTCGCGTAGACCTGACTGCCGAGCGCGAGGCCGGCGACACTCTGGGCGGCCACCTGGCCGGAGGCGGCCAGGAAGAGCGGAGTGAACTCCGGGGCACGGAAGAGCTCCTGGTAGGTACGCATGGGCCAAGGCTCGGCGTGATCTTCGCCGGCGGTTAGAGTTTCGCGGTCCGGCGAAAGCTCTGAACCGGTCGCGGGGATGGAACGCAACGGTAGGGAACGGAACGGGAGGGAACGGCATGGGCTGGTGGCAGGTCGACGCCGACACCCTCGCGCGCGG
Organism: Kitasatospora sp. NPDC008050; assembly: GCF_042957465.1. NCBI lineage: Bacteria > Bacillati > Actinomycetota > Actinomycetes > Kitasatosporales > Streptomycetaceae > Kitasatospora > Kitasatospora sp. NPDC008050. The sequence continues at coordinate 132,866 of NZ_JBIBIJ010000012.1, read as the reverse complement.
CCGGTTCGCGATCTCGCCGCTGGCCGAGACGATCGCCGCTCTGAAGACCCTGGAGCGCGCAGCCGCGGCCCACCCGGGCGAGCGCCGCTGGCTGGCCGAGCACCTGCCCGCCTACCGCGAGCGGCAGGCCGCCGACCCGGTGACGGCACAGCTGGTCCGGGTCGGGCTGGGCCGTGCCTGGAACGCCGAGTTCCTCACCCCCACGCCCACCGGGACCGACGAGCCCGGCTTCGAGCGGGAGTTGGACCGGGTCCGCGCCACGCCGCCGGACACCGCCCGTGCCGACCTCGCCGTCTCCTGGGGCGGTCCGCTGCCCACCCAGCTGGACCGCCCGGACCTGCCGCGGCGCGCCGCCGACCTGCTGGCATGGGTCTGGACGCGGACGGTGCTGCCCGGCTGGCCGCGAAGGCGGCGGATCATCGAGGCGGACATCCTGGCCCGGACCGCGCGGCTGGGCCAGGGCGGCTGGGTGGCGGCGCTCGCGGGCCTGCGTCCCGCGCTGCGCTGGCTCGGCGAGGACCGGCTGCAGATCAGTGGCCAGGAGTACCCGCCGCGCGAACTCGTCGGCGCGCAGCTGCTGTTCGTGCCCGTGACGCTGAGCCAGAGCTGGCTCAGCTGGCACGCGCCGTCGGACGCGGCGCACCACTACGCGGTGGTGTACCCGTGCTCGGGTGCGCTCGCCGAGGCCGACCGGGCGCCGGTGCCGCAGGCGCTGGGCAGGCTGCTCGGCCCGGGGCGGGCGGGGGTGCTGGTGCTGCTGGAGGCGCCGAAGAGCACCACCCAGCTGGTCGCGCTGACCGGCCAGGGGCTCGGCTCGGTGGGGCGGCATCTGCGGGTGCTGCTGGACGCCGGTCTGGTGGCCCGGCGCCGGGCCGGGCGCTCGGTGCTCTACCAGTGGACCGAGGCCGGCGGAACGCTGGTGCGGGCGGCGAAAGGCTGACGCACGTGGCTGGTGTTACGTGAAGTGAGGTGTGGGACAACGTGAGGTCCGGCGGCCCGGACCGGGGAGCGACGGCGGCCACAACGCCGACCGACCGCCGGCCCGTGGCCCTCGCCCTGGCAGGCGAGTGGGCCATCGGACCGGCGGTCGGTGGGCGCGTTTCAGACGACCGGCGCGTGGCGCGCCGTGCGGGTCAGAGCGACTGCCAGTCCGGCTTGGCGGCGTAGGTGGCGCGGAAGTAGTCGGCCAGCTTGAGCCGGGAGGCGGCCGCCTCGTCCACCACGACCGTCGCGTGCGGGTGCAGCTGCAGGGCGGAGGCGGGCACGAACGCGGAGAGCGGACCCTCGACCGCCTGCGCGACGGCTTCGGCCTTGGCCTCGCCGGTGGCCAGCAGTACCAGGTGGCGGGCCTCCAGGATGGTGCCGATGCCCTGGGTGATCACGTGGTGCGGCACCTGGTCGATGCTGTCGAAGAAGCGGGCGTTGTCCACCCGGGTCTGCTCGGTCAGCGTCTTGATCCGGGTCCGCGAGGCCAGCGAGGAGCACGGCTCGTTGAAGCCGATGTGCCCGTCGGTGCCGATGCCGAGCAGCTGCAGGTCCACGCCGCCCGCTTCGGCCAGCGCGTGGTCGTAGGCGGTGGCCGCGGCCGCGATGTCGGCGGCGGAGCCGTCGGGGCCCAGGAAGGCGCTCTCGGCGATGCCCAGCGGCTCCAGCACCTCACGCAGCACGACCGAGCGGTAGGACTCCGGGTGCCCCTGGGGCAGGCCGACGTACTCGTCGAGCTGGCAGATCCGGGCCCGCGAGACGTCCAGTGCTCCGGCCCGCACCTTGGCGGCCAGCGCCTGGTAGATCGGCAGCGGCGTCGACCCGGTGGCCACGCCGACCAGCGCGTCGGGCTTGCCGGTGAGCAGCTCCGCGATCGCCGAGGCGATCAACTCGCCGCCGGCGGCAGCGTCGGGAACGATCACAATCTCCATCTTGACCAACCGTCCGAAAGCGTGTATGTAGTGGTCTAGACCAGTGTACTGATCTGAGCTTATCGCAGACGGTGACCGGTTCGAAAGCTCGTCTCGGGGAATCTCGTCTCGGGGACTTAGGATTGGCCGACGCCGCGGAAGTCGGTGCGAACGGATGATCCGGAGGACGGAGCAGCAGTGAGCGAGGCCGCGGGCAGCGAGACCATCCGCGACGAGAACAGCAAGCGCAGGGCGGCGCTCATCCGCGCCGGCATCTACATCGCGGGCACGCACTTCTTCGCGTTCTTCGTGATGCTGCTCTTCTACCTCGGCAATCACCGCCACTGACGGCACCACCGCCGAGGCCACCACGGAGGGTCGGCCTCAGGCCGCGCCCTGCCACTTGCCGTCGCGCGGCTCGGGGGAGCGCAGCAGCGACCGCAGCTCGGTGGGGCTGACCCCCTCGTAGAAGTGCATGAAGACGGCGCGGCCCGAGCGGCCCATCGGGGTGGCGGCGCCGATCCACAGCGATCCGGTCCCGTAGCGGGCGTGGATCAGTGGCCGGATGTCGCCGTCGGGCCCGGCTCGCCCGGCCGAGTGCAGCGGACTGCCCAGGGTCTCCTCGGTCCAGCGCGCCAGCTCCGCGAGCGCAGGGTGGTCCGGGCACTCCTGCAACTGGATGTCCAGCTGCGGCACCGCGCGACGCAGCCAGTACTTCGTGTGCTCGGGCAGCTGGGAGCGGCCCTCCCAGACCATCCACTTGAAGATGTTCTCCGGCACCCGCCCCCGGGAGAACGTCTCCTCGAACGCCTCGTTGTAGGCGATCACCTGCCACGCCGCGTCGACCGCGTAGGCGATCGGGCCGACCAGCCTGAGACCGGGCGCGTGCTCACTGACCCGCGAGACGGTGTTGCGGACGAGCGTGGCCCACGTGTCGCGGGCGTCCGCGTTGGTTGTGCCGATGGGATGCTCCTCCGGGTACGTCATGGACACGATTGTGCCTGCCGTGTCGGGAGTTCTGCCAGGGAGGTCCCGGGTCGGCGCGGCCGGTTCACCAGCTGCTCGCAGCGGGTCCGGCGGACCCTGGTGACGGTGCTCTGCACCCGTGCTGACGCCCTGTGATCTGATGCCATCGATCCTGTCCCCGTGCCCGGCGCACTCCCCGGCGCCGAGGTGCCGGGGGGAGCAGGCACTCGACAGTTGAAGGAAGTCCATGGGACCCGTATACGTCAGCCGGCCGGCCGTGGTGCTCCCGCCCCACCGGGTACCACGCCAGCTGATCACCGACGACATCATCGCCAGGCACGCTGCGCAGCTGTTGCCCCGCACGCCCGAGCACCTGGCCCAGCTGCCCGCGAACCGCCACTACAGCCGCCCCCTGCCGGCGGTCCTGGGCGAGTGGGGCATCGAGGAACGCAACCGGGCCGTGGTCACCGACCTGGTGGAGATCGGCCTGCGGGCCGCCCGGGCCGCGATCGAGGCCGCGGGCCTGCGGCCGGGCGACATCGACTGCCTGGTCACCGGGCATGCCACCGGCTTCCTGCTGCCGGGACTCGATGTCGCGCTGCACAACGCGCTGGGCCTGCGCCCCGATGCCGCCTGCCGGCCGGCCACCGAACTGGGCTGCGCCGGCGGCGCGTACGCGCTGCTCGTCGCCCGTGAGTACCTGGCCGCCCACCCGGGTGCGACGGTGCTGGTGGTGGCCGCCGAGGTCCTCAGCCTGGCGGTCTACCACCACGAGGACAGCAGCGTCGACCACCTGATCTACAAGGCGCTCTGGGGCGACGGCGCGGTCGCCGCCCTGGTCACCGACCGGCCGCTGGGCCCCGGCCTGCGGATCGACGGCAGCTGGGAGCACCTGCTGCCGGGAACCGCCGCGCGCTACCAGGGCCGGCTGGACGCGACCGGCCACCACTTCGACTCGGACCGCAGCGCGCTGAACTCGGTGCCCGAGGTGCTGCCCGCAGTGCGCGCGCACCTGGCGGCCGAGGGCGGGCGGCTCGACTTCGTGGTCTGTCACCCCGGCGGTCCGAAGATCCTGGCGCAGCTCGCGCAGGGCCTGGCGATCGACCCCGAGCTGCTGCGGCACGCCCGCGCCTGCCTGGACGAGCACGGCAACCTCGGCGGCCCCTCGGTGCTCGCGGTGCTGGAGCGCACCCACACGGCGCCGCCGGCCCACGGCGAGCAGGGCGTCCTGTTGGCGGTCGGCCCCGGCTTCCGCTGCATCGCGCTGCGTGCCACCTGGTGGTCCCCGCCGTCGGCGCCGTGATCGCCGGAGGCTGAGAACACCCCCCGGATGACCGGAGGCCCGCCGCGCGGGAGAGCGGCGGGCCGGGTGGCGCCAAGGGGACACCCAGAACGGGAAACGGGGGAAACGGGGGAAACGGGAAACGGGGGAAAGTGGGGAAACCGGAGCCGGCCGCTGCGATGGTGAGATCGCGGTGGCCGGCTCCGTTGTGCCCGAGCGGACAGCGTGCGGACAGTGTGCGGACGGGACGGGTGGGTCAGCGGGTGGGCGAGGGGCGGATGCAGGCCCAGAGCGGCGCCGGGCATTGCGGCTCCGTGGGCTGGGTCTTCGCCGGAGCGGGTGCCGCCGCGTCGTCCGGCGGGGCAGGGCTCGGCGTGAGCGGCTGCGGTGCGGCCGGTTCCTGGGCGTCCTGGTCCTGGCCGGGGCTGACTGGGGTGGCTGTCATCAGGTTCCTCCTTGCTCCGCACCCCGGTCCGTGGGGGAGGTCCGTGGGATCCGGACCGGGGCCGATACCTCGACTATCGCGGCCGAGTGGTCCCGGCCGCATGAGGTAGCGGTCCCGGATCGGGCGGGACCTGCCGCGCCCGGCGGCCCCCGCCGGTCAGTTCTGGCCGCCGCGTGGCAGCACCGCGCGGACCACCGCGCCCCGGGCGTCGTTGGCGGCGGTGAAGGTGCCGCCCAGCTCCTCGGCCCGCTCGGCCATCGAGCGCAGACCCACCCCGGCGGTGCCGGCGTGCGCGGGGAAGCCGGCGCCGTCGTCCCTGGCCTCCACGGTGACCTGGTCGGCTGCCACCCGCAGCGCCAGCCGCGCCCGCAGGGCGCCGGAGTGGCGCAGCGCGTTGTTCAGCGCCTCGCCGCTGATCCGGTAGACGGCGACCTCCACCGCGGCCGGCAGCGGCGGCAGCGGATCGGGGTCCAGCTCGACCTGGACCTGCAGCCGCCGGCCGTCCAGCCGGGCGGCCAGCTCACGCAGTGCGCCGGTCAGTCCGACCCGCCCCAGCTCGGCGGGCGCCAGCCCGTCGGTGATCCGGCGCAGCTCGTCGATGGCGGTGCCGATGCCGAGCGAGGCGGTGCGCAGCGCGCTCGACGCCGCGCTGTCCTCGGGCAGCGCGCTGCGCGCGGCGTCGACCTGCAGCCGCAGGCCCGACAGCGCTGGGCCCAGGCCGTCGTGCAGGTCGTGCCGCAGCCGCTTGCGCTCCTCCTCGCGGGCCAGCACCAACTGCTTCCTGCTGGCCTGGAGTTCCTCGGTCAGGCGCAGCGAGGCGATCGCGGGGGCGCACTGGTCGGCCAGGAAGCGCAGCACGGCGTGGTCCTGGTGGTCCAGGACGGCCTGTCCGGAGCGCGGTGGGGCGTGCAGCTCGCCGATCACCGTGCCCTCGAAGCCGATCGGGAAGACCTCGGCCGGCTGGTCGGGTGCGCCCAGTGCGGCCAGTTCGCGCGGTCCCTCGCGGGTGGCCACCACCACGCGTGCGCCGGGCAGGCCGAGCGAGTCCACGACCGTGCGGCAGAGCAGGGGCGAGGCCTCGGCGGGGCCGACCGCCTGGCTCAGCCGCTCGGCGAGGTCGCGGGCCACTTGGTAGGGCCGGGCGCGGTCGCCGTAGTAGAAGCGGTCCACCGCCCGGCTGAGGCCGCGGGCGGTGGGGCGCACCAGCAGGCCGATGACCAGCGCGCAGCCGGCCATCAGCTGCGCGTCGGCGTTGTCGGCGGCCGGCAGCAGCCTGGGCAACGCGAACCCGAGGGCGAAGTACCCGCAGATCAGCAGCGCGATCAGGGTGAAGCTGGTGAGCATCCGGCGGGTGGCCCGGTCCAGCTGCCAGGAGCGGTCCCGGGCGAAGGCGTAGATCAGCGCGAGCGGCCACAGCGCGGCGATCAGCGAGTTGAAGACGAAGAACGAGGTGCCGTGCCAACCCAGGTGGGAGGCGGTGAAGTTGAGCACCATCCAGGCCAGCCAGGGGAGCAGTACCACGAGTTGCTGGGGCCTGAGGTTCGGCGACCGGCGCCAGCGCAGCACCGCGACCAGCAGGCTGAGGGCTGCGACCAGCGGCGCGAGCCAGTCGATCCGCGGGCCCAGGCCCTGGGCCAGGTCGCTCTCCAGACGGGCCCACCAGCCGTGCGTCAACGGGTTCGGCAGGCCGTACCAGTCGGGAGCCGCCGCCCGGCCGTAGTACGACTCGGCGGCGCTCCAGAGCAGCAGCAGGACGGCGTAACCGCGTCCCCACCCGCCCGGCAGCCGCCCGTCGGGGAACCAGAGCGGCAGCGCGTACATGGTGAAGACGAAGGTGGTGACGCTGATCAGCAGCAGCGTGGCAGCCAGATCGGCCAGCACCGGGCCGGCGCCCGCGACCCCGAGTGCGAAGAGCGTGACGTTGCCCAGACAGGCCAGGAAACCGGCGCCGAGCAGCAGCCGGCCCAGACCGGTGCCGGAGCGGTGGGCCAGGATGAAGAGCCCGGCCAGTGCCAGGCCGAAGCCGAGCAGCAGCGGCGCCCAGTCGTAGGGAATGTCGCGGTCGCGGGCGCGGTCCGTCAGGTGGGTCAGGGCCAGCACCACCCAGCCGAGGCCGCTCAGCAGGGTCAGCGCGCAGACGGCGTAGGCGCCGGCGGGCACGGGGGCGCCGGTGGCCCGGGTCGCCCGGCGGGCGGCGCCCCCGGTCGCGGTGGTGCCGGTGGCGGTGCGGGAGGCTCCGCCGCTCGGTGTTCCGGTCGCTGCACGCATCCGACCCTCCTCAGGGCGCCCGCTTGCTGGAGGCGCTCGATCGGCACGGCGCCCGTTGTCGCTCCGACCCAGCCTGTCCCCTCTCGCGTCCCGGCCGCATGAGGCCGCGGTCCTGTCCGGCGCCCGGGTGCGGGGAGTGCGCGGCGGTCAGGTGGTCGCCCGCGGGCGGTCAGCCGCCGGTGTCGCCCAGGCCCATGTCGCGGGCCCGGGCGACCGCCTCGGCGCGGGTGGCGACGTTCAGCTTCTCGAAGATGTGCGTCACGTGGTTGCGCACCGTCTTCTCCGCCACGAACAGCTCGCGGGCGATCCGGTGGTTGTCCAGGCCGCGGGCGACCAGGTCGAGCACCTCCGCCTCGCGGGTGGTCAGCGAGGGGAAGAGCTGCCCGGCCTCCCGCAGCCGGCTGCCGGTCAGCAGGGCGGTGATCCGGCTGGCGATGTCGGCGCCGAAGACGGCGCCGCCGGCGGCGACGGTGCGCACGGCGTGCAGCACCTCCTCGCGGCCCGCGCCCTTGACCAGGTAGCCGCGGGCGCCGGCCTGCAACGCCGCCAGCAGGCTGCCGTCGTCGTCGGCCATGGTCAGCATCAGCACGGGCAGCCCGGGGTGCTGTTCGGTGAGGCGGCGGGTGGCGTCCAGGCCCGAGCCGTCGGGCAGCGAGAGGTCCATCACCACGAGGTCGGGGCGGTGCCGCTCGACGGCCTGCGGCACCTCGCCCGCGGTCTGTGCCTCGCCGGCCACCACCAGGCCCGGGGAGCTCTCCAGTGCGGCCCGCAGGCCCGCCCGGAAGAGCGGGTGGTCGTCGACGAGCAGGACTCGTACGACACCGTCCGTCATCTGCGCAGGCAGCTCGTCCACGAACGGAACACTAGCAGTAGCCGATGAGTAACTGATCGTTCATTTATCGAGTCCGGGCCCGCCGGGTGGGGGTCGGCTGAAGCATCAGTACGGGCTTGACGACCCGTCCGCTGCGCGCGTCCGCGGCCGCCTGCTCGATCCGCTCGAAGGGGTAGCTGCGCACCAGCTCCGTCACCGGCAGGCGGCCGCGGCGGAACAGCTCGACCAGGGCCGGCAGGAAGCGCTGCGGCAGGCTCGCGCCCTGGTTGATGCCGATGATCCGCGGTCCGCGGTCGAGCAGCTGCGGGACGTCCAGCCCGACCTCGGTCCCCGCGGGCGGCGCGCCGATCACGCCGAGCGTGCCGCCGATCGCCAGCGCGGCCACCGCCTGCCGCAGCGCCCGGACATCGCCGCTGGTCTCCAGCGCGCAGGCCACGCCCTGCCGCCCGGTCAGCTCGGCCAGCGCCTCGCCGGCGTCCCGTGCCCCGGCGTCGACCACGTCGGTGGCGCCCAGCCGCTGGGCCAGTGCCAGGCGGCGCGGGTCGAGGTCGACGGCGATGATCCGGGTGGCCGCGGTCAGCCGGGCCGCCAGCACGGCCGACAGGCCCACCGCGCCGGCGCCGAAGACCGCCAGGCTCTGGCCCGGCTCGGGGCGCAGCACGTTCAGCACCGCGCCCGCACCGGTCTGCACGCCGCAGCCGAACGGTGCCAGTGCCTCGGCGGGCAGGTCCCGGGGCACCGGCACCACATTGCGGTCACTGGCCAGGGCGAGCGTGGCGAACGAGGACTGGCCGAAGAACTTGCCGTGCAGCGGCGCTCCGGCGCCGTCCCACAGGGTGGGCGAGCCGTCCAGCCGGCAACCTCCGAAGAGGTTGAGCGCCGGCCAGTGCTCGCACCGCACCGGTCGGCCGCCCTGGCAGGCGGGGCAGGCGCCGCAGGAGTCGAAGGTGAGCAGGACCCGCTCGCCCGGGCTGGTCGCGGTGACCGCGCAGCCGACGGCGGCCACCGTGCCGACCGCCTCGTGGCCGAGCACGCCGGGCAGCGGGAAGGGGGTGTGACCGGCCCGCACGCTCAGATCGGTGTGGCAGATCCCGGCAGCCTCCACCGTCACCAGCACCTCGTGCGCCCGCGGGTCGTCGACCCGGATCGATTCGATGGCGAACGGCCGCCCGGGTGCGCGGGCGACGGCGGCTTCTGCGGTGGCCATGAGGGTTTCCTCCTGAGAGTGGTCGACGATCGGGCCAGGGAGCGGGTGGGTCAGTCCAGCAGCCCGCCGCGGCGGGCGGTGCGCAGGGCCTGGGCGGCGATGGTCAGGGTCGGGTTGACGGCGGCGGAGGACGGGAAGAACCCGCCGTCCACCACGTAGAGGTTGCGGACCTGGTGGCTGCGGCAGAACGGGTCGAGCACCGAGTGCGCCTCGTCGAGGCCGGCGACCGTGGTGCCGCACTGGTGGCCGGTGGCGTCCAGCCCCATCCGGTGGGACAGCACCAGCGGGTAGCCCGCCCGGCGCAGCATCCGGCGGGCGGCCCGCAGCAGGTCGCGGTGGGCCCGCAGGTTGGTGGCGACGCGCCGCACGGTGATCTGGCCGTCCGGCGCCAGGGTGACCCGGTTACGCGGGTCGGGCAGGTCCTCGGACATCACCCACCAGTCGAGGCTGTGCCCGGCGACCCACTCCCGCAGCCGGTACGGGTAGCCGGGCGGCAGCATCTCGGCGCCGACCTTGCCCATCAGCTGGAGGTTGCCGAGCGGGTAGGGCCGGTCGGGGCCCGCCTGGTAGAAGTCGTTGACGGCCAGGGTCTTCTGGAAGACGACGGGGTTGCGCTGTCGTGGATCGACGGCCAGCAGCACGCTGTTGTTGTGCAGCATCAGGTTGCGTCCGACCAGCCCGGTGCCGTTCGCCAGCCCGTCGGGGTGCGCTGCGCAGGCCGAACGCAGCAGTAGCGCGGCCGAGTTGATCGCGCCGGCGGCGAGCACCACCCGGGCCGCCCGGACGGTGAGCGGGTGCCCCTCGCGCAGCGCGTGCACGGTGCTGACGGTGCGGCCCGTCGGGTCCGTCGTGAGGCGGGTCACCCGGGTGTGCGTCAGCAGGCGGACGTTGCCGCGCCGCAGGGCGGGGCGCAGGGCCCGGGTCTCGGCGTCGCTCTTGGCGCCGACCCGGCAGGGGAAGCCGTCACAGGTGCCGCAGCGCAGGCAGGGCCGGTCGGGGCCGAGGTCGACGCCCAGCTCCAGGGGGTAGGGGTGCAGGCCCTGGTGGCGCAGCCGCCGGGCGAGTCCGGCGATGACCGGCTCGTGCGGTACCGGCGGGTGCGGGAAGGGGCCGGAGCGGGGCGGCGCGGTGGGATCCTGCCCGGCGTCGGCGTCGGCGCCAGCGTCGGAGGCGGTGTCGGCATCGGAGGCGGAGTCCGAGTCGGCGGCGCCGCCGTGCACCCGGTAGAGGCGCTCGGCCTCGGCGTAGTACGGCTCCAGCTCCTGGTAGCCGAACGGCCAGGCGGGGGAGGTGCCTTCGCGGTGCTCGACCGCGCCGAAGTCGCTCGTACGCAGCCGGGGCAGGCCCGCGCCGTAGACCTTGGTGGTGCCGCCCACGTAGTAGTGGGCGGCGGGGACGAAGCGCTTCCCGGCGGGTGTGCGCCACGGCTCGGCGTTGTGGTACCGCCGCTCGGCGAAGACGGCGCGAGCGGACCAGTTCGCCCCCTCGCGCGGCAGGAAGCCGCCGCGTTCCAGGACCAGCACCCGGGCGCCGCTGCCGGCCAGCGCCCAGGCGGTGGTGGCGCCGCCGGCGCCGGAGCCGATGATCACGATGTCGGCCTCGTAGCGGTCCGCGTCGGAGGTCACCACGGGCGGGGCGGTGGCGGCCCAGATCCCGGTCACCGGTCCGCTCCCGCCTCGGCGGCGCGGGGCTCCTGCGGCCGGCCGGGGCTGAAGAGCCGCACCCGGGTCTGCTGCTGGAAGGGCATCTCGGCAGGGGAGTTGAACAGTTCGAGCTGCATGCCCCAGGGCGTGGTCAGGTAGATCCAGCGGGCGCCCTTGATCGGGCCCTCGGCCACGGTGTCCACCTCGCCGAGCACCCGAACGCCCGGGTAGCCGGCCAGCCGCCGCAGCGCGCCGTCCAAGTCGTCGGCCCAGAAGGCCAGATGGTGGCCGCCCCAGTCGCTGTTCATCGGCAGCGCCTTGCGCTGGTCGGGGACCTGGTAGGCGAACAGCTCCAGGTTGAGGGTCGGGCCCAGCCGGAGCATCGCCAACTGGACGACGGCACGCGGGTGGACGCCGAGCTGGCGGGTCATCCAGTCGCCCGGATCGCTCAGCGGGCCGGTGCGGTAGGCGAGTTCGGCGCCCAGGGCCTCGGTGAAGAAGGCGATCGCCGCATCGAGGTCCGGCACGGTGTAGGCGACGTGGTGGGCGGTGAACGCGGTCGTGGTCATGGCTGGCCTCGCAGATCGGGTCGGCGCGGCGGGAGTTGGGCGGTGGCCGCGGCAGGGGTGAGGGTCAGGCAGAGCAGCTCGGCGCCGAACGGGCCGGCATGCAGGTGGACCAGCTCGCCGCGCGGGGCGAGCAGCAGGTCGCCCCGGTTCAGCGGCTGCCGGCCCTCGGCCGTGGACGGGGTGGCCGCGCCGACCCGGACGGGCAGCAGGGCGACCGGTCCGCGCAGCACGTACCAGGCGGCCTCGGTCTCCTCGCGCCCGGTCAGGTCGAAGCAGGCGCCGGGGCTGAGCCGGACGTGGTCGACGGCCTCGGTCTCGCTGTGCAGCATGCCCCGGCGGGCCAGGCAGCGGACGCGGATCCGTCGGCTGCCGGGGCCGAGCAGCACCGTGGGATGCGCGGTGGTGGTGATGATCACGACGTGGGACCTTGCTTCGGTACCGTCAGCGCCGCGTGCACGTACTCCAGCCCACCGCGGCCCGCGGTCAGCGCGGCGCCGGTGCCCAGCGGCAGGGTGAGCGCGGTGCCCGGGGCGAGCGGCACCCGCAGCTCGCCGGAGCCGGAGCCCGACGCAGAGCCGGAGCCCGACGCGGAGCCGGAGCCGGCGGCGGTGCTGCGGCTGGAGCCGGTCCCGAGGGGTGCGGCTCGCCCGTCGCCCGCCGTCACGAAGACGGTGTGCTCCTCGCCGTCCGCGCGCAGCACGGCGCGCTCGCCGGCGCGCAGCCGGACGATCCCGATGGTCCGCAGCGGCCCGCTGAGGACGGTCCGCGGATCGATCCGCCCCAGGGCGGGCAGACCGGTGATGACGGCGCTGCGCGGTCGCGGCTCGACGGGCGCCGGGGCGGTGGTTCTCTTCGTGGCGGTCAACTCGATCACCAGCCATTCCAGGGGTTCGTTGCCGGTGTTGCGCAGGCCGTGGCGGCTGCCGAGAGCGGTCAGGACCAGGTCGCCGGCCGCGAGTTGGCGGCGCCGGCCGTCCAGGGTGAGTTCACCCCGGCCGCGCAGCAGGAGGTAGACCTCCTCGGTGCGGGTGTGCAGGTGCTCGCCGCTGGCCGCTCCCGGCGGCAGGCCGGCCCACTCCACGGCCTCCCAGTCGCCGCACAGTGCGGCGCGGCGGGCCAGGCAGGTCCAGTGCGTCAGCCCCGCGGTGCCGTGCACGCCGTAGACGTCGGCCGGGCGTCTGATGTCGGCGACGATGACGCCGGTGCGCATCGTGTGCTCCTTTCCGCAGGCCTCAGGAGGCGAGCTGAGCAAGCGTCAGCGCACCTGTGATGGCGTGCAGTTCGGCGGCCGCGCGGTTGATCTCGGGCGGCGTCAGGTCGTCGACGAACAGGCCGGCTCCGATCCCGATCGGCAGCGGCAGCCGCTGGCGGCCGTCCCGGTGGCGGATCGTGTCGGTGAGCGCCTCGCCCAGCAGCCCGGGCTCCAGCAGCCGGTGCGCGAGCGGCAGTTGCAGGCGGTCGAGCAGGGTCAGGATCCGCGTCCGCTGCTCCGGGGTGACCAGCCCGCGCCGGGCCGCCAGGACGGTGGTCAGCGCCATGTCGATGCCGACCGCCTCGCCGTGCAGCAGTTCGGGCAGCGCGCGCATCTCCAGGGTCGGGCTGAACGAGTGCCCGTAGTCCATCAGCCGCTCCAACGTGTGCTCCCAGAGGTTGGGTTGCAGCTCGCCGAGCATGCCGTGGACGGCGCGGGTGATCACCTCGGCGGCGGCCGGGTGCTGGAACCGGTCGGCCCGCAGCCGCTCGCCGTGCCGCTCCAGCAGGTCGAAGAGTCTGCGGTCCTTGATCAGGCCGACCTTGATGATCTCGGCGAGCCCGTTGCCGATGTGCCGGCGGTCCAGCGTGGCCAGGAAGGCGGGGTCGAGGAGCGTCTCGGTGGCCGGGTGGTAGGTGCCGAGCCGGTTCTTGTGCCGGCCGAAGTTCACCCCGGTCTTGGCGCCGACACCGGCGTCCACCAGTCCGATCAGAGTGGTCGGCACCCTCACGAAGGGGGTGCTGCGGCGGTAGAGGCTGCAGGCCAGGCCGACCACGTCGGTCAGCACGCCGCCGCCGATCGCGATCACCGGCTCACCGCGTCGGGCCAGCCCGAAGCGGTCCAGCTGCTCGGCGACCCGGAAGACCGAGTCCATGTTCTTCACCCGCTCGTCGGCGGGCAGCACGTGCAGCCGGTGCTCGATCCGCTGGGCCGAGCAGTAGGCGCGGATCCGCTCGCCGTACAACTGGTGGACGGTGGCCTCCACCACCAGCAGGCGGCGGCGCGGGCCCGGGCCGGGGGCGGTGCCCGCGTGGGCCAGGGCGGGGTTGTCGGGGTCGAGCACGCCGGGCACGACGCGCACGTGGTAGGTGACGGGCAGCGCGGTGCTGACCGTCCAGGAGGTGACCGGGGTGCCGGTGGTGAACAGGCCGTGGCCGGTGCTGTCCGTGCTGCCGGTGCCGGTGCCGGTGCCGGTGCCGGTGGTGTCACAGGTGTCGGTGATGCCGGCGGTGTCGGTGGTGTCGGTGGAGGAGTGGCGGGTCGGGTGGGGGCGGAACACGGAGGACTCCGTTTCGGTCGGGTCGGAGAGATCGCGGTCGGGGGTCCGGTCAGGGCTCCGGTCGGATGCCGTGGCCGGTGCGATCCCGTGCTCCCCACGGTCGCCGTCCCGGCGTCCCGGCCGCGCGGGAGGAAGGCCTCGTCCCGGTCCCGGAATTCAGCCCAGCGGGGCCGGGACCCGGACGGCGTCCCGGGTGGCCGGGAGCCCGGGCCCGGGCGTCGGGAGCACGGCCCGCAGGTCGGCGGCCTCGACCCGAATGAGCGGCGAGCCGCCGCACACCCGGGGCCGCCCCAGCGCGGTCAGCAGCACCAGCTCCAGCGAGCCGTCCTCGCCGAGCCCGTCCAGCAGCCCGCCGTGGCGCCCGCACTCGCCGCCGAGCCCGCCGCCGAGCCCGCCGCCGAGCCCGCCGCCGAGCCCGTCGTCGAACGCACCGTCGAACGCACCGCCGTACCCGGTCGCGCCCCACGCCGTCAGCGTGCCGGGCAGCCCCGCGCGGGCGAGCAGCTCCCGGTGGGCGGCCTCCCCGGCGGCGTCCAGCAGCCCGAGCCGCCGGGCCAGCCGGGCGGCGAGCAGCAGGCCCTGGGGCCGGCCCCGCCCGTAGCGCAGCACCGCGCCCGGCCCCCGGCCGAGCGGGTCGAAGGCCAGCACGCCGCTCTGGGCCTCGACGCAGAGGGCGATGAACGCGGCCGACACGTCAGGGCGGTAGCGCCCGTCCACGCGCAGCCGCCGGGCCACCGAGGCGTAGTGGTACGGGCAGACGGCCAGCACATCGCGCAGCAGCGGGTGGAGCCCGGCGTGCTGCGGACCGCGCAGCAGGTCGGGCCGGCACCAGACCAGCGCGGGGGCGTGCGGCCGTCCGGTCGCGTCCGCGTGGGCCGGCACCGAGGCGCCGCACATGGCCGCCAGCGTGGTGGGGACGTGGACCACCCTGGCCGGCCCGGCGTGCGCCAGCACCGAGCCGAGCCACCGCCGGTCGCCGAGGACGACCAGTACGGTGTCCGGCGTCGGTTCCGGCAGCAGGCGCGGCGAGGCCACCCGGCGTGCCGCGGGCAGGGCCGCCGCCGTCTCGGCCGGCCAGCAGGGCGGGGTCCGGTCCGCCGCGAGCAGCACCACGGGCCCGTCGCCCAGCTGCCGCACCGCCCGGGCGAGCCCGGTGCGCGCCGGTGGCCCGGTCCGCACCAGTACGGGGTACTGGCACGGGCCGAGTTGGACCGTGCGGTCCAGGAGTACATGCTCGACTGCGGACTGAAGCATCGGGAACCCTCCCCGCCGGCCGGCTGATCGCGTCACCCCGCCACCCTCGCCGCGCCGTGGTCCCGGTCGCATGAGTCCGGTGACCCGACCCGGTCACGCCCGGGGCCCGGCAAACCGCTCACCCGGTCCGAAAGTGTCCGTACTCGGACCGCCCCGCACCGTCCTTAACACGAACGTCAACTGACACACCATTGACAACTCACGCAACCTGCGATGGCCTGGACACCTCAAAATCGAGAGGGGATCCGCCGTGCCCATGTCCGCACGTCTGCGACTCGCCGCCACCGCGGCGGCGGGAGCGTTCGCGCTCGCCCTGCTGCCGACCGTGGCCCAGTCCGCCGCCGCGCCGCTGCCGGCCGTGCACCTGCTGCGGAACGCGGGCAGCGCCAACGACCCGGTGCTCGCGGCGCCGCTGTCCACCAGCGACTGTGTCACCCAGCTGCACCGCGCCTGCTACTCGCCGCTGCAGTACCGCACCGCGTACGACCTCGACCCCCTCTACCAGCAGGGGATCACCGGCGCGGGCCGGACGATCGTGATCGCCGACTCCTTCGGCTCGCCGACGATCCAGCACGACCTGGACGTCTACTCGGCGCACTGGGGCATTCCCAGCACCCAGGTCGAGGTGGTGAAGTGGGGGCAGGTGCCGCCGTTCGACCCGAAGAACGCCGACATGGACGGCTGGGCCGGCGAGACCACCCTGGATGTGGAGGGCGCTCACTCCCTGGCGCCCGGAGCGAAGATCGTGCTGCTGGAGACCGGGGTCGCCGAGACCGAGGGACCGGTGGGCGTGCCCGAGCTGATGAGCGGCATCAACCACCTGGTCAACAGCAACGATGCCGACGTGGTCTCGATGAGCTGGGCCACCAGTGAGGGCCAGTTCCCCGGCTTCGACCAGGGCGACTACACCAGCCTGACCACGCTGCGCTACGCCTTCGTCAACGCGGTCAAGCACGGCGTCACGCTGACCGCGAGCTCGGGCGACGGCGGCGGCGACTCGAAGAAGCTGGACGCGGCCTGGCCGGCCGGCGACCCGCTGGTCACCGCCGTCGGCGGCACCGAGCTGGCGCTGAACGACCAGGGCACCCGCACCACCCCCGACATCGCCTGGTCGGGCAGCGGCGGCGAGCAGTCCAAGGTCTTCGCCCGCCCCGGCTACCAGGACCCGGTGCGCTCGGTGGTCGGTGACCACCGCGGCACTCCGGACGTCAGCATGGCCGGCTCGCCCAACGGCGCGCTCTGGCTCTACTCCAGCTTCGACCCGGCCAACACGGGCTGGACGGCGGACGGTGCGGGCACCAGCGAGTCCTCGCCGCTGTTCGCCGCCGTGGTGGCGCTGGCCGACCAGGCCGCCGGACACCGGCTCGGCCAGATCGACAACGACCTCTACCGGCTCTACGCCCACCACTCGGGGGCCCTGGTGGACGTCACCAGCGGGTCGACCGGCGCCGACGGCTACACCGCGGGCCCGGGCTACGACCAGGCCACCGGCGTGGGCACGGTGGACGGGGCGAAGCTCGTGCACGCGCTGGCGCACCGGTAACCGAGCGTGCACGAGCACACCTCAGGGGTGCATCTGACGGCTCCCTGAGCTGCCCGGCGCGGGTGGCGGCGAAACTCGACGGAGCCGCCGCCCGCTGCCGGGCGCAGACTGGTACCAGAGGCCCGTCGGTGGCGTCCGGCGGCCGCCGTCGAGTACCGAGGAGGCGTGCCATGTCAGCCGCATCCGTCTCACATCGGTCCGCGGTCGGCCACGTGCCCGTGAGCTGCCATCTTCGCCGCGCCGTCGGGCGGGAGCACAACCCGCTCTGCCGACCGGTCGACCGGGCCCGCAGCCGGCTGCTGATCGCGCTGGTGGCGGCGGTTGCCCTCTCCCTCGCGGTCGGCATGGTGGTCTTCCTGGTCCTGCTGGGCGGTGCCCGGGCCCATGCGCGCCAGTCGGCGCTGCACCGCCACGAGGTGACCGCGACCACCCTGGTGGCCTCGACCGCGAGCCCGACCGGCTCCCCGTGGGCGGCGCAGGCCCAGGCCGGCTGGGCCTATCCGGGCGGCGATGCGCACACCGGTGTGATCGGAGTGCCGGGCGACACCCCGGCCGGCAGCCACCTGCTGCTCTGGGTCGGCGACAACGGCATCCCCAGCACACCACCGGAGCCGTACGGCGAGCTGGCCGCGGCCGCCGCACTGTACGGACTGGGTGCGCTGGCCGTGGTCGACGGGGCGGCCTGGATCGGCTACGGCATCCGGCAGAAGACCCTGGAGCGGCGCGGCGAAGCCGCCTGGGAGGCCGACTGGGAGCGGGTCGAGCCGCAGTGGACCGGGCGTAGCCACTGACCACCGGAGCGTGTCCGCGCCCTGTTCTTCGGGCGAGCGGAGCGGTTACCGTTGCGAACGGAGGGGGAGGGGGACACCGCCATGCAACCACCACCGCCGCACCGGCCACCGCCGTACCAGGAACCGCCGCGCCAGGAACCGCGCGACCCGAGGGAACCGCTCTACCTGACACCCAGGCTGGCGCCGCCGCTCGCCTCGGCTCTGGCCGCCGGCGAGCTGCTGCACTCGCTGACCGACGCGCTGGGCTCACCGCTCAACCTGGTGCTGCCCGAGCAACTCGCCGAGAACGTCGAGCGGTTCCGCGCTGTCTACCGCGGCCACCACCTCGCCGGGGAGATCTTCTTCGCGCACAAGGCCAACCGGTCCAGCGCGCTGGCCCGCCAACTCGCCGCGCTGGACGTGGGGATGGACGTCGCCTCGGTGGCCGAGCTGCAGCACGCGCTGGGCGCCGGCTTCGCCCCGGGGCGGATCATGGCCACCGGCCCCAAGAACCCGGAGTTCCTCTGGCTGGCCGCGCGGCTGGGCGTCACCGTCAACCTGGACTCGCGCGCCGAGCTGGACGAACTGGCCGCGCTGGTCCGCAAGCACGCGCTGCCCCGGGTTCCGGTCCTGCTGCGCCTGTCGGGCTTCCACGGCCCGGGCGTGACGCTGCTCAGCCGGCCGAGCCGGTTCGGCACCGACCTGGCCGAGCTCGACGAGCTGCTGGACGCGGTGGAGCGGCATCAGGACGCGGTCGAACTGACCGGCGCCGCCTACCACCTGGACACCGTGGGCCTGCCCGAGAAGGCGATCGCCCTGGAGGCCTGCGTCAACGCCCTGGACGCCTGCCGCCGGCGCGGCCTGCGCCCGCGCGCGGTCGACGTGGGCGGCGGCTACGGGGTCAACTACCTGGCCGACCAGGATCAGTGGGAGCGCTACGGCACCGAGCTGACCAACGCCGTGCTGGGGCGCAGGCCGGCCCTGACCTGGCAGGGCCACGGCTACGGCCTGCGCGCCGAGTCCGGCACCGTGCGCGGCACGCTCGGCCTCTACCCCGCGCACCGGTCGATCGCCGCCGCGGGCTACCTGGACGAACTGCTGAACCTGCCGGCTCCCGAGCTGGGGCGCCCGCTGGCCACCCTGCTGCTGGAGAGCCTCTACGACCTGTTCGTCGAACCGGGCCGCGCACTGGTCGACCAGTGCGGCGCGGTGCTGGCACGGGTCGTCGAAGTCCGCCGGAGCGCGGCCGGTGAGCCGCTGGTGCGGCTGGCGGCGAACGCCGGGGACATCGGCCTCGAACAGCACGGGGTCCTGGTGGACCCGCTGCTGATTCACCGTCAGGGAAGGGCGCCGGTGGACGGCGACGGTCCGGTGGGCGTCTACCTGGCCGGAAACCTGTGCCTGGAGAGCGATCTGATCACCCGTCGGCAGGTCTTCCTGCCCGGCCTGCCGCAGCCCGGCGACCTGCTGGCCTTCGCCAACACGGCGGGCTACTGCATGGACTTCACCGCTCACCACGCGATGGGCCAGCCGCTCGCCCGCACCGCCGCGCTCTACCGGGAGGGCGGCCGCTGGCGCTGGCGGCTGGACGACGAATACTGGCCCATATTCGGTACAAGGGAGAACAGTTGAGGTACGAGAGCATCACCGAGGCGATCGGCGAAACCCCACTGGTCAGGATCAGCCCGGCGGTGCACGGACTGCGCACCATCGACCTCTACGCCAAGTTGGAGATGCTCAACCCGTTCGGCTCGGTGAAGGACCGCGCGGCCTGGCGGATGACCCGCGCCGCCCTGCCGGACGCGGTCGAACGCGGTGACACCATCGTGGAGTTGTCGAGCGGCAACACCGCCAAGGCGCTGGCGCTGATCGCCGGACTGCACGGACTGCGGTTCCGCAGCGTGACCAACCGGATGAAGGTCCCGGAGATCAAGGAACTGCTGCTGCTGCTCGGCGCCGAGATCGAGGAACTGCCCGGCCAGGCCGAGTGCCTGGACCCCACCGACACCGACGACCCGCTCACCCGGATGCACCGGATGCTCACCGAGGCGGGCGGCGGCTACCTGCACACCGACCAGTACTACAGCGCCCTGAACACCGAGGCGCACCTGACCGGCACCGGCCCGGAGATCCTGCGCGACCTGGATGGGCGGGCCCCCGACCACTTCATCGCCTGCGTCGGCACCGCCGGCTCCTCCACCGGCGTGGCCGCCGCGCTGCGCGCGAGCAACCCCGGCCTCGGCGTGCTCGGCCTGGTCGCCCACAAGTCGGACTTCATCCCCGGCATCCGCACCATCGACGAGGTGCACGAGGTCGGCCTGTTCGACCCCGCCACCTATGACGCCATCGAGTCGGTGACGGCTGACCAGGCGATCGACGGCATGGTCGCCCTGATCCGCCGCTGCGGCCTGCTGGCCGGCCCCACCGGTGGCGCGGCCTACTTCGGCGCCGTGCGCCACCTGCGCCGTCTGGAGGAGGAACAGGCCGCGCGGGACGGCGGGCCGACCGGCCCTGCGGCGCCGCGGCAGACCGCCGTCTTCATCGTCTGCGACCGGGTGGAGAGCTATCTGAGCTACATCCGCCGACGGCGCCCCGAGCTGCTCGGCCAGCCGCCGCGCCGCAACTCCCTCGCCTCGCTCACCCCCGCCGAGCTCGCCGCCGCGCCCGCCGTCGACCTGGAGGCGGCCCGCAAGTGGATCGCCGCCGAGCACCCGCTGGTGATCGACCTGCGCGGCCCCTCCGCCTATGCCGCGCTGCACATCGAGGGCTCGATCAACATCGTGGATCAGTTGTTCGACGAACTCCTGCACGGCGGACTGCCGTTCAGCAGTCGTCAGCCGGTGCTGCTGGCCTGCCCGGTGGGCGAGAAGTCGCTCGGCTACGCCGCCCTGCTGACCCGGATGGGCCACCGGGACGCCCGCAGCCTGGCCGGCGGCATCGTCGGCTGGCGGGACGCCGGCGCCCCGCTGGTGCGGGACTGAGGCGCCGCGAAATGACAGCCGGCGACGAGGACTTGGCAAGCCTGGCGGGGTGGCAGCGGGAGCTGCGCGAGCAGTTCCCGATCATCGTGGCCAACCCCGAACTGGCCTACCTGGACAGCGCGGCCACCGCGCAGAAGCCGCACGCCGTCCTGGCGGCCGTGCAGACCTATCTGACCACCGTGAACGCCAATGCGGGGCGCGGCAGTTACCCCTGGGCCAACCGGACCACCGCGCTGCTGGCCCAGGCCCGGCAGCGGGTCGCCGAGTTCCTCGGCGACCGCGACCGCGACCGCGACGGCGACGGTGACGGCGATCCGGGCGGGCCCTCGGCCGTCCACTTCGTCAGCGGTACCACCGAGGGCCTGCGCACGATCGCCCGCGACTGGCTCACCACCCTGCTGACCGACGGCGACGAGATCCTGGTGCCGTTCGCCGACCACCAGGCGAACCTGCTGCCCTGGCTGGAGGCCCAGCGGCTGCTCGCCGCCCGGGGCGTGCGGATCACCGTGCACCCGCTGCCCTACCAGGCGTCCTCGTACGACTACGACACCACCGCGCTCACCGAACTGGTGGGCGAGCGCACCGCGTTCGTCGCCGCCACGCACGTCCACCACGTCTACGGCGGCAACCTGAACGTGCACCGGATCCGCCAGGTGGTCGGCCCCCGGGTGCCGATCTGCCTGGACGCCGCCCAGTCGGTCGGCCATCTGCCGCTGGACGTCGGCGAGCTCGACGTCGACTTCGTGGTCTTCTCCGGCCACAAGGCGATGGCGCTGCCGGGCAGCGGCGCGGTGTGGGCCCGCAACACCCGCGGCCCGCGCTTCGAGCCCGGCGGCTGGTCGGGCACCCCGAACACCGTCGGTGCCGTCGCGCTGACCGCGGCGCTGGACTGGCTGGCCGCCGCCGACCCGGCCCGGATCGAACGCTGGACGGTGGCGCTGGCCGCCCGCCTCACCGAGGGACTGCGCCGACTGGCCGACTACGAGGTGCTCGGCTGCCAGCTGAGCCTGGCCGCGGACTCATCCGTCCAGCAGCGACAGGGGATTGTCACCTTCCGGCACCACGGCATCAAGTCCGACGACCTCGGTTTCGTGCTCGCCGCGCACGGCTTCCTGGTGCGCTCCGACAGCCTCTGCCAGGCAGGCCGGGACGAGCGCGAGGGCTCGGTGCGGGTCAGCGTGCACCTCCACAACACGCCGGCGGAGATCGACCGGCTGCTGGAGGTGCTGCGCTCTCTGTCAGTAGGCTGACCGACCGTCAGCTACAGGAGCGCGGACGGAGCGGCGGACGGATGGGCGTGAGCACGGCGCTGGCCGAGACCTGGGTGCGCCGCTGGGAGCGCCAGCAGGAGCGCTACGCGGTGGACCGCGAGGAGCGGTTCGCGGTCATCGCCGACCTGGTGGAGCGGGTGACCCGCGGCCAGCGGTCCCCGCTGGTGGTCGACCTGGGCAGCGGCCCCGGCTCGCTCGCGGTGCGGCTGGTCGCCCGGATCCCGAGCGCGCGGATCGTCGCCGTGGACATCGACCCGCTGCTGCTGGAACTCGGCCGCACCCACGCCCCGCAGGCCGCCCGCTACGTCGAGGCGCTGATCGGGGGCGAGGACTGGATCGCGGCGCTGGGACTGGACCGCCCGGTGGACGCGGCCGTGTCCACCACCGCCCTGCACTACCCCGAGCCCGAGCGGCTGCGCGCGATCTACCGCGAACTCGCCGGCGTGCTGCGCCCGGGCGGCGTCCTGGTCAACGGCGATCACCTGGCCCCGGCCGACCCCGCCATCGCCGCGCTCGCCACCGCCGTGGGCCACTGCCGCACGCGCCGCCAGGGTGCGGGCGACGGCGAGGACTGGGCGGGCTGGTGGGCCGAGGTGCGTCGGGTCCCCGAGTTCGCCGAGCTGCTGGCGGCCCGCGCGGCGCGCACCGCGCCCGGCAGCGGCGACGGCAACGGCCTGTCGGCGCAGCACCACGAGGACCTGCTGCGGGAGGCGGGCTTTCGGCACGTCGGCGTGGTGTGGCGGTGCGGCGCGAGCGCGGTGCTGGTGGCGGTGCGCTGACCGCCAATCGGGCGGCCGGTGCGACCAGCCGTGTCGGGCGCGCCCGTTCCGGGCGGATCTCGCTATCTTCGGGCGGCAGCGGAGCGTTTTGCCCCGCTTCCCGCAGCTCGTTCCCCGCACGCCCGAGAGGACGCCCCCGGATGACCGCCGCCACGCAGCACGAGCCCCACACCGATCACCCGCACCAGCACGGCGAGGGCTGCGGCCACGTCGCGATCCCGCACGGCGACCACGTCGACTACGCCCACGACCGGCACCTGCACCGGGTCCACGAGGGCCATGTGGACGAGTGCGCCACCGGCGGGCACGCGGTGCACCCGGGGCACGAGGCTCACCAGCACGGCACCGACTGCGGCCACGTCGCCGTGCCGCACGGCGACCACGTGGACTATGTGCACGACGGGCACCGTCACGCGGCCCACCAGGGCCACTGGGACGACCACTGACGGCCGCCCGGCGGTGGCGGGCCGCCGCACACCCCACTCTCCCTCACGCCACGTAGCCGATGCCGAGCTGCGGGTGACGATCACCTCGCCTAGCGTCGTCAAGGAGCGCCGGACCCCGGCCGGGCGGATCGCCCGGCCCCGGTGGGCCCGGCGGCCCCTGCGCGTGATGGAGAGACGAGCTATGACTGGCTACCGCAGAGCGCTGGGGCCGCGCCCCGTGCGTCCGGGGCCGCTCTCGCCCGACCGGGCCGGGTGGCCGGTGGCGGACGCGGCCCCACACGCGCCGGTGCTGCTTTCCCGGCTCGCCACCACCTGGCCCGGGGCCGAGCTGCGCGGCGGTGACGCCGCGGTGGTCGACTGCACCCACGACAGCCGCCAGGTCCGCCCCGGCTGGCTGTTCTGCGCGCTCACCGGCACCCGGACCGACGGCCACCACCACGCGGCGGCCGCCGTCGCGGCCGGTGCCCGCGCCCTGCTGGTGCAGCGCTTCCTCGAACTCGACGTCCCGCAGCTGCGGGTGCCGAACGTGCGCTGGGCGATCGGCCCGATAGCCGCGGCCCTGCACGGGCGTCCGGCCGACCGGCTCTCGATCGCCGGGGTGACCGGCACCAACGGCAAGACCACCACCAGCTACCTGCTGCACGCGGCCTTCGTCGCCGCGGGCTGGCGGGCCGGCCAGCTCGGCACCGTGGAGACCCGGATCGGCGAGCACCGCTGGGCCTCGGCACTGACCACCCTGGAGGCGCCGGACCTGCAACGGGTCTTCGCCCGGATGCGCGCCGAGCGGGTACGGGCGGCCGCCATGGAGGTCTCCTCGCACGCCCTGGACCAGCACCGGGTGGCCGGGATCGCCTTCGACGTGGGCGTGTTCACCAACCTGACGGCTGAACACCTGGACTACCACGGCACGATGGAGCAGTACTACTACACCAAGTCGCTGCTCTTCGTCCCCGGCCGCTGCCGGCAGGCGCTGGTCTGCGTGGACGACGAGTGGGGCCGGCGACTGGCCGCCCAGGCGCCGGTGCCGGTGCTCACCTTCGGGCACAGCCAGGGGGCCGAGGCCCGGATCACCGAGACCCGCTGCGACCGGCGCGGCACCCGGATCCGGCTGGACTGCGCGGACGGGCTGATCGAGCTGACCGCCCCGGTCCTGGGGTCCTGCAACAGCACCAACCTCGCCGCCGCCTACCTCACGGCGCGGGCCATGCGGGTGCCCCCCGGCCCGGCCGCGGCGGGGATGGCCGGCTGCGAGCCGATCCCCGGCCGCTCCGAACTCGTCGACATGGGGCAGCCGTTCCTGGTGGTGGTCGACTACGCGCACACCCCCGGGGCGCTCGAAGGCCAGCTCGCCACCTGTCGCGACCTGGCCGGTCCCGGCGGCCGGGTGCACCTGGTGGTCGGCTGCCGCGGCGGGCGCGACCGGTACAAGCGCCCCGAGACCGGTCGGGTCGCCGCCGGCGCCGACACCGCCGTCCTGACCAGTGACAATCCCGGTGACGAGGATCCGCGGGCGATCGTCGAGCAGATGCTGGTCGGCGTGCTGGACCACCCGGACCGCGAGGTGCTGCTGGAGCCCGACCGGGCCGCCGCGATCCGGCTGGCCGTCGGCCGGGCCGAGCCCGGCGACGTGGTGCTGGTGGTGGGCCGCGGCCACGAGACCACCCAGCAGGTCGGGGGCCGCGAACTGCCCTTCGACGACCGGCAGCACGCCCGCGCGGCGCTGGCCGCCCGCGGCTGGCCCCCGGCACGGCGACCGGCCCCCAGGCGGCGGCGCCGCGCGGAGCGCCGCGGGCACGGGGTGGTGGTCGGCGACCTGACGCACGGCACGATCGAGGAGGCGCGGGTCGGCTTCACCGATCCGGCAGACGAGGTCTCGCCCCGCGCGGTGCCGCCCCCGTGAGCGCCCCCGAGCAGCGCCGCGCGCGCCGCCCGCGCCCCGAACTGGCGATGGCCGCCGGCACCGCGCTGTCCCGGCTGACCGGCCTGGGCCGGGTCTTCGCGCTCTCCTACGCCCTCGGCGTCACCCCGCTCGCGGACGCCTACAACCTGGCCAACACCACGCCGAACATGATCTACGACCTGGTGCTCGGCGGCGTACTCTCGGCCACCCTGGTCCCGGTCTTCGTCGCGCGCCTGCAAGGCGGGGGCGGGCACGCGGACGGGCACGCGGACGGGAGCCGGCCCGACCAGGACGGCTGGCGCGGCGTGTCCGCCGTGGTGACGCTCTGCCTGGTCGCCCTGGTCCTGGTCACCGGCCTGGTCGCGCTCGGAGCCGGGCCGCTGATGCGCGGCTACACGCTGGCCGCCCCGAGCGGCACCGCCGGGACGGAGTACGCGGTGGCGGTGCGCCTGCTGCGGCTGTTCGCCCCACAGGTGCTGCTCTACGGGGTGATCGCGCTGGCCACCGCGGTGCTGAACAGCCTGCGCCGGTTCGCGCTGGCCGCCTTCGCGCCGATCGCCAACAACCTGGTGCTCATCGCCGTGCTGCTGTTCCTCTCGGACACCCTGCGGCACAGCTCGACCGGCCGGGCACTGGCGGACCCGACGCTGCTGCTGGTACTCGGGCTCGGCACCACCGCCGGGGTCGCCGCGCAGACGCTGACCGTGCTGGTCGGGCTGCGCCGCAGCGGTGCCCGGCTGCGCTGGCACTGGGCCCCGCGCGAGCCCGCGGTGCGGCGGGTGGCCGGGCTCTCCGGCTGGACCTTCGCCATGGTCGCGGCCAACCAGGCCGCGCTCTTCGCCGTGCTGCTGTTCGCCAACAGCCGGCCCGGCGGGGTGAGCGCCTACACCTACGCCTACAGCTTCTTCCAGGTGCCGTTCGGCGTGGTGGCGGTCTCCATCACCGGTGCGCGGCAGCCTGGTTGGGCGAGCGACTGGGCGGCCGGGCGGGTGCGCGAGCTGCGCACGGCGGTGGCCGGCGGACTGCGGCTGCTGGTCCTGCTGATGGTGCCGATCGCCGCGGTGCTGGCCGCGCTGGCCGATCCGATCGTGCGCCTGCTGCTCGGCCACGGCGCGACCAGCGCGGCGGGCGCGGCCCTGACCGGGCAGGTGCTGACCGTGCTGGCGCTAGGGCTGCCCGGGTTCTCCGCCTACCTGTACTTCATCCGGGTCTTCCAGGCGATCCAGGACCTGCGCTCGGCGTTCGCGCTCTACGTGCTGAACAACGGGCTGACGGTGCTGCTGGCGCTGCTGCTCTACCGCCCGGCCGGGGTGCAGGGCGTGGCGGTGGCGGTCTCGGTGGGCTACGCGGCCGCGGCCCTCGCCGCCGGTGCGGTGCTGCGGCGGCGGATCGGCGGGCTGCCCGAGGGGTCGGCGGTGCGACCGGCGCTGACCCGGGCGCTGGCCACCAGCCTGCCGGCCGCGCTGCTCGCCTGGCTGACGGTCCATGCGATGACGCCGGTGGCCGGCGTACGGGCGGTGCTGCCGCTGCTGGTCGGCCTGACCGTGGTGGCCAGCGCGCTGCCGGTGAGCCTGGGCCTGGCGGCACTGGCGCCGACCGGTTTCTCGCTGGGCGACCGGCTGCTGGGCGGTCGACCGTTGGCCGAGCGACTGTGGGGGGAGCGACTGCCGGGTGAGCGACTGCCGGGTGAGCGACTGGCCGGCGCCCGTCGGTCCCCGGCTCAGCCCCGGCGCAGCCGGCGTCGCACCCGGCCGCCCAGGAAGGGGAGCAGGTAGCCCACGGCCGCGCCGGGCACATGCCGGGCCAGGCCCGCCAGGCGTACCTCGCGCAGCACTCCCCGGGTGTGATGCGGCTGACCGGCCAGCAGGAAGGCCAGCGCGAACCGCAGGTGGTGCCAGGTCAGCACCCGGGCGAAGCCGACGGCCGTCAGCGTGGTCCCGTGCCGCTCGCGGTGCAGCATCGTCAGCATCCGGCGGTACAGCCGCGGCAGGTCCTTGCTGTAGCCGGTGGGCTCGTCGCGGTAGACCACCAGCGGGACGTCCAGCTTGACGGCCGGGCCCAGCTTGGCGCAGCGCAGCCACAGATCCCAGTCCTCGGCACCGTCGAGCGCCGGATCGAAGCCGCCACAGGCGGTCAGCACCTCGGCGCGCACCAGCACGGTGGAGGTCTGGAACCGGTTGAGCACCAGCAGATCCCGGTAGCCCAGCAGGGTCTCGGTCTCCGGTGCCATGGCGTCG
The DNA here is from genome assembly GCF_042957465.1 of Kitasatospora sp. NPDC008050. Classification (NCBI taxonomy): domain Bacteria; kingdom Bacillati; phylum Actinomycetota; class Actinomycetes; order Kitasatosporales; family Streptomycetaceae; genus Kitasatospora; species Kitasatospora sp. NPDC008050. The sequence continues at coordinate 106,047 of NZ_JBIBIJ010000012.1, read as the reverse complement.
CCGTCCGGGCGGTGCGGCACGGACGCGGTGCGGACCCAGTCGCCGGCCAGCAGCACGGCCTCCGGCCGCCGCCCGGCGATGGCGAGCTGCCGGGCCAGCTTGCCCGGCAGCCAGAGGTCGTCCGCGTCGAGAAAGGCCACCCAGGGCTGGGTGGCCGCGCGGATCCCGGTGTTGCGGGCCGCCGAGGGCCCCTGGTTCTGCTGTCCGATCAGCTCGACCCCGGGGAAGGCGCCGGCCACGGCGGCCGTGCCGTCCGTCGAGCCGTCGTCGACGACGACGACCTGCGCCGGCGGGGGCAGCTGCGCCAGGACGGAGGTCAGCGCTGGGCCCAGGGTCCGCTCCGCGTTGTAGGCGGCGATCACCACGCTGACGGGTGCCGGCTGCTGGGCCATCGCGCATCTCCTCGTGCTCGGTTGCGGGCTGTTCATCCGGTCGCCGGTCCGTGGGGCCGCCGGTCGCCCTCATGGTGCGGGCGCGACCGGTGGGGCCCGGGCAGCCGGCAGGCGTGGCGTGCCCGGTGCAAGCCATCCGGCGGAAGCCAAGGCGCGTCGGAACGGCTGGGCCCGGGGTGGGGACTAGCCTCTAAGGCTCAAGTTCCCACCCCCACCCCCCATCCCAGATGCCCGGCCAGGGCCCCACTGGCTGGGTCATGCCTGCTGACGGAGCGGAGCCGCCGTGGTCCCCATGACCCTGCAAGAGATCGCCGAGACCGTGGGCGGTGTGCTGTACGACGCGCCCGATCCGGATGCGCGGGTCGACCGCCCCGCGGTGATCAACTCCCGGCTGGCCGACCACGGCTCGCTCTTCGTCGCGCTGGCCGGGCAGCACACCGACGGTCACCGTTTCGCGCGCGCGGCCGTCACGGCCGGAGCGGTGGGCGTGCTGGGCGCCCGCCCGGTGGGGGTGCCCGCCGTGGTGGTCCCCGACGTGATCGCCGCGCTGGCCCGGCTGGCCCAGGGGGTGTTCGCGCGACTGGAGGCCCCCACGGTGGTCGCGCTGACCGGTTCGGCCGGCAAGACCAGTACCAAGGACCTGCTCGCCCAGGTGCTGGAGACCATGGACACCACGGTGGCCACCCCGCGGTCGTTCAACAACGAGATCGGCCTGCCGCTGACCGTGCTCGCCGCGGAGCCGGGAACCCGCTACCTGGTGGCCGAGATGGGGGCCAGCCGGGCCGGGCACATCGCCTACCTGACCGGGATCCTGGCGCCGAACATCGGCCTGGTGACCAACGTCGGCACCGCCCACATCGGTGAGTTCGGCGGCAGCAAGGAGGCGATCACCGCCGCGAAGAGCGAGTTGATCCAGGCGCTGCCGGCCGACGGCCTGGCGGTGCTCAACGCCGATGATCCGTACGTGATGTCGATGGCCGCCCACTCCGCGGCCCCGGTCCTGACGTTCGGTCAGGCGGCGGGCGAGGTGCGGGCCACCGAAGTCGGCCTGGATCCGGCCGGCCGGCCCTCCTTCACTTTGACCCACCAAGGCGCCGCCGCCCGGGTCGAGTTGGGCATGTACGGCGTGCACCACGTCGCCAACGCCACCGCGGCCGCCGCCGTCGCGCTCGGCCTCGGCGCCGGACTCGACCAGGTCGCCGAAGCGCTCTGCGCGGCACGGCAGTTGACGCCCGGGCGGATGGAGGTCAGCGAGCGGCCGGACGGCATCACCGTGGTCAACGACGCCTTCAACGCGAACCCCGACTCGATGGGTGTGGCGCTGCGCGCGGTCGCCGCGATGGCCGACGGACGCCGCCGGGTGGTCGCCGTCCTGGGCGAGATGCGCGAGCTGGGCGAGGACTCGGCGGCCCACCACGCCGAGCTGGGCCGCCAGGTGGCGGCCGCCGGCGTCACCGCGCTGATCGCGGTCGGCGCCGAGGAGGCCGCGCTGACCCATGCCCAGGCGCAGGCCCGGGGCGTGGCCAGCACCCTGGTCCCCAACCGCGAGGCGGCGCTGGACCTGCTGCTCGCCTCGCTGCGCCCCGGCGACCTGGTGCTGCTCAAGGGCTCGCACACCGCCGGCCTGGAGGAGACCGCCCAGCGCCTGCGCGAGCCCGCACCCGCCCAGGCGCCGGTCCAGGGCTTGTCAGAGGACAAGCCCTGGATCCGCCTCAGAGCTCGGTGAGCGGGACGTCCGGGTCGGCGAGGGCGGCGGCGTCGACGGGGCGCCGGGAGCGGACCAGCTCGCGGATCGGGTCGGTGACGTCCCAGACGTTGACGTTCATCCCGGCCAGCACCCGCTCGCCCGCCAGCCAGAAGGCGATGAACTCGCGCCCCGGGAGGTCGCCGCGGAAGACCACCCGGTCGTAGCCGCCGGGCTCGACATGGCCGGTGTACTCCATGCCGAGGTCGTACTGGTCGGTGAAGAAGTACGGGATCCGGTCGAAGGAGACCTCCTGGCCGAGCATGGCCCGGGCGGCGGCGCGCGGTTGGTGCATCGCGTTGGCCCAGTGCTCCAGGCGGATCCGGCGGTCGAACAGCGGGTGCCGGGCGTTGGCGACATCACCGGCCGCGAAGACGTCGGGGTCCGAGGTGCGCAGGCTCTGGTCGGTGGCGATGCCGTCGGTGACGGTCAGACCGGCCGCCTCGGCCAGGGCGGTGTTCGGGGCGATGCCGATGCCGATCACCACGGCCTCGGCGGGCACCAGTGTGCCGTCCGCCAGCCGCACGCCCGTCACCGTGCCGCCAGTGCCGACGAGTTCGGCCACCTTCGCGTTGAACCGCAGGTCGACGCCGTGCTCCCGGTGCAGGTCGGCGAAGACCTCGGCGGCCTCGCGGCCCAGCACCCGCAGCAGCGGCAGCTCCAGGGACTCCAGCACGGTGACGCCGACGCCGGCGGCCCGGGCGGCGGCGGTCACCTCCAGGCCGATCCAGCCGGCGCCGATCACCGCGATCTGCTTGGCCGTGCGGAAGAGGGCGCGCAGCTGGTCGCTCTCCGCCAGCCGGCGCAGGTAGTGCACGCCCGCCAGGTCGGCGCCCGGCACCGGCAGGCGGCGGGGCGAGGCCCCGGTGGTCAGCAGCAGCTTCGCGTAGTCCAGCTCGCTGCCGTCGGCCAGCGTGAGGCGGTGCGCCGCGAGGTCCAGGCCGGTGACGGCCGTCCCCAGCCGCAGCTCGATCCGCTGCTCCGGGTACCACTCCTCGGGGTGCACGAAGACTGCCTCGCGCGGGTCCTTGCCGAGCAGGTAGCCCTTGGACAAGGGCGGTCGCTCGTAGGGGAGTTCGCTCTCCTCGCCGACCAGGACCAGCGGGCCCCGGTAGCCCTCCTCGCGCAGGGTCCCGGCTGCCCGGGCCCCGGCCAGGCCGGCGCCGACGATGACGTGGGGCGCGGTGGCGTCCATCGCTCTCCTTGCGTGGTTGTCCTCGGCTTCGGCCGAGCTGAGCTGCGCCAAGCCCTAGGGTTCAACGGTCGCGGGGGCGCCCAGCGCGTTGCGGCGCTCGGGCATCCGCAGCGTGGTCATCCGGCGCCAGCCGCCGAGCTGTTCGTAGCGGTAGACCGCGTGGATGCCGCCGGCGAGCACGGCGGACTTGGCGCGCGGCCAGTGCAGGATGGCGGCCAGGTGCGCCATCACCGCGAGGCTGACATCCCGGTAGGCGCGGATCTCGGCGCGCGCCGTCTGCTGGAGGGTGTGCATGATCAGCCGTCCGTGTCCGGCGGCGGCCAGCCGCAGCAACTCCTCATGGCAGTAGGCGAGGTGGTTGTCCTCGTCCTCGGAGATCATCCGCACCGCGCGGCCGACCTCGGGGTGGCCGCCGAAGACCTTGCGCAGCAACTGCATCTGCTCGGCGGCGCGCTGCTCGGTGACCCGGCTGTGCGCCAGATAGGTGATCACGTCCCGCTCGGTCAGCGGCTCGTCGCGGCGCAGCCGGCTGTGCGCCAGGCCGATGCCCTGGCGCTCCAGGATCATCGTGTAGTCGGTCTCGTCGGGGACCGGGACGGTGCCCAGGCCGCGCTTGTGCAGCAGGGCGTTGAAGATGCGGCCGTGCTTGTCCTCGTCGGCCCCGTGGCGGGCGATCTTCGGGGCGAGCTCCTGGTCGGCCACCAGCAGGGCGATCCGCCCGTTCTCCCAGCCGCCCTGGTCCTCGCCCTTGGCGGCGATCGAGCAGAAGAGCTGGAACGCCTTGTCGTTGCTGTGGATCTCCTGGAACAGACTGCGGGCTGACAGCACCTGCACCACCCTCGCGCGGCCGGCCTGGGCCGGGATTCGGAGTCGGAACTCCGATCAGTGAACGCAGCCCGTGGGGCCGCGGCAACAGCTGACCCGCGCGTTTGCCCCGTTCGGGGGATGGCGGATGGCGCGGACGGGGCAACGTGCCCGTCCGCGCCCTTCCCACGACCTGCCGGGCCGGGGCGTCAGACCTCCAGGTCCGCCTCGATCTTGGCCAGCTGGTGGCGTGCCATGGCGAGGTTGGCCCGGCGCCGGTCGAGCGCCAGGTAGAGGAAGAGGCCCTTGCCGCTGCGGCTGGTCAGCGGCCTGATCAGGTGGTACTGGCTGCTGAGCGTGATCAGGATGTCCTCGATGCCGTCGGCCAGGCCGAGCATCTCCATGGTGCGCAGCTTGGCCCGCACGACGTCCGTGTTGCCGGCGGCGGCGACCGTCAGGTCCAGCCCGCCACCACCGTCCACGGTGCCCAGCGCCATACCGCTGCCGTAGTCCACCAGGGCGGCGCCGATCGCGCCTTCCACGGTGCTCATCGCCTGGCGCAGCGAGTTGTCGGCGTCTGCCATGTCGTATCTCCCGAGGTTGCTGGTGTTGTGGGGTGCAGTGGCGCAGGGAAGGTGGGGGTGGTCAGCGGGTGGTCAGCGGGTGGTCAGCGGGCGGTCAGGGGGTGCTCTGGAGCAGCTCGCCCAGGCGCTGCGCCGAGCGCCGCGCCTCCAGGTGCAGGCGCCCGACGCTCACGTCCGGATGGGAGAGCAGCGTCAGGACGCAGACCGGGCCGGCCGCGTAGGTCGCCACGTAGCCGTGCTCGCCGCGGACCAGCGACTCGCGGAAGTCGCCCTGACCGGTGGTCTCCGCGAGCCGCCGGGCCACCCCGAGGGTGGCGGCGGTCAGCGCGGCCAGGCTGTCCGGCTCGGTGCCGTGCGTGTCATGGGCGAGCAGCAGGCCGTCCACGCTGGCGACCAGGCCGCCCGCCAGGTGCGGCACCCGCTGGCGCAGCACCCGCAGCTCGGCGAGCAGGGCGTTCTCCAGGGCCGCCGAGTGGCGCCGTTCGCCGCGCGGTTTCAGCGCCCGCCTCATGACCGGGTGCGGGGGGCGGCGGGTGGAGAGGGGGTCACAGTCGAGCCTCCAGAGCGGTTCGGATCCGGAGCAGCAGGGCGATCTCCGGGGCGTGGACGGACGGCGGGTGGTCCGCCGCCGGGACCGCGCGGCACCGGGGGGCGCCACGGGTGCGGTGCGGGAGCGGGAGCGGGTGCTCGTCGGGGAGGGGCGGCGCGGGGAGGGCGGGCGCAGGCAGGGCCGGCGCGGGCAGGGGCGGCACGGGGCGCGGCGGGCGTTCGACCGGGCCGGCGGCGCTGCTCCCCGAGGGCGCGGCCGGCGGCGTGGCGACCAGGCCGGCCGCGGCGAGCCGGCGGACCTCCAGGACGGTGGCGTAGCTGGAGCGGCCCAGCAGGCGGGCCAGCTCGGCCGGGGTGCGGCGGCCGTCGGCGTGCTCCAGGATCTCGCGCCGTCGGCAGCCGGGCGGCAGCGTGCCGGGCAGCGTCCGGCCGGTGCGCACCACCGGCGCCGAGTCGACCTGCGGCCAGGGCCAGATCCGCTGGAGCAGCAGGCGGCGGCGGACGACCTCGCGGTGCAGCAGCCGCGGTGTCACGGCGTTCACCGGGCCCAGCCAGTGGCGCACCCCGGGCTCGAAGCCGGTGCGACGTGAGCCGGGGCTGAGCGCGAAGTAGGCGGCGTCGTGCAGCGCGGCAACCGCGCAGGCCTCCAACTCGCCTTTGGTGAGCACCCCTTGGGCGACGAGCAGGCGGCCGACGAGATGCTCGGCGGCGAACCGGTCCACGAGGTGCTGCCAGGCGTCCGGGGTGATCCGTCCGCAACCGGTCAGCAGCTCGCCCAGGCCCAGGGCACGCGGGCTCTCGACGTGGACCACGGCGCCGTGCTGAAGGAAGAGGGTGCCGGTCTCGGTGTGCAGCGCCCCGGTGGCCCGTCGGTCGGCCAGTCGCGCCACGGCGGCTTCGTCAAGAACGGTGTGCTCGGTGACGGCGCGGTGGGCGACGGCGGTGGTCTTCACCCGAGCACCAGTTCCTCCGCGAGGGCCTGTAACCGCAGCCGCGCGCCGGCCAGGTTGGCCTGGTCGCGATCGAGCCACAGGTGCAGCAGCAGCCGGCTGTCGAAGACCGTGCCGACCGGCCGGAAGAGGTGGTAGCTGCGGTTGCTGGTGAGGATCAGGTCCTGCAGGGGCAGCCGCGGATCGCTCGGGTCCGCGAAGCTCAGGCTCTCGGCGGCCAGCCTGACCAGGTCGGTCGCCTCGGTCGCGGTGGTCTCGTGGTCCTCGGCCGCGCTGACGCCCGCCGTGCCCAGTGCCAGCCCGCTGCCCCAGTCGAACAGGCCCGCCCCGCGGGCGCCGGGTATCCGCAGGGCCGCGGACAAGCAGTCGTCGATCCCCGGCACCTGGGCTCCTTCGGGTGGTGACAGCGGTCGGGCAGGGCGGCGCGAGGCCGAACGTCCGCTACGACGCGTCGCTCTTCTGACACGGAAGGCTACTGAGTGACGCCTGCGTTATGACAATGCCATTGGCATATCCACAGACTGGGCGACTCTTTCAGGCCACCCCGTCGGCCCGCCGTCCTCATGGCCGCAGCGCTCCTGCGTCGTGCTTCGGTGGCCGGGCGGGCCGGCCATGCCCGCGTGGCAGGCCGGGAGTTGGCCGGTTCTCGTCCGGCGTGGCGGGCTGTCGCGGATGCCGGCTCGCGCTGTGGCGGCCGCAGCGCCGACTGGAGATGCCCAGCGGGCTGGTGACCCTGCTCTTCGCGTTCGGCGGGTCGCTGCGGCTGGGCCGGGCCGGTCCTCGCCCGGCCGGTCCTCGGCCGGGCGGTGCTCCGTTCAGAGCGTGGGGGCCAACTGGGCCCACGGACGGGCGGATTCCAGTTGTCCGGCGAGGGCGAGCAGGGTGCCCTCGCCGCCCAGCGGGCCGACGAACTGCACGCCCAGCGGCAGGCCGTCCGGGGTGCGGTGGGTGGGCACGCTCATCGCGGGGCGGCCGGTGAGGTTGGCCAGTTGGGTGTAGGGGGTGGCCGAGAGGTTGGCGATGATGGCACGCTCCCAGGCCTTGGTCCCGGACAGGGTGCCCAGCAGGCCCAGGCGCAGCAGGATGCCGGCCACCGCGCGGACCGGGCGCGGGGTGGCCAACTCGCCTATCCGCACCGGCGGGCGGGCCAGCGTCGGGGTGAGCAGCAGGTCGTAGCGCTGGTGGAAGGCGGCCAGCGTGCGGTTGTAGATGTTCCAGCGCTGGCGGGTGCCGTGGTAGTCCGGGGCCCGCTGGGCCCGGCCCGCGGCGGCCAGCAGCAGGGTGTCCAGCTCGAAGCCGTCCAGCCCGGCCCCGGTGACGCGCCGGGTCTGCGCCACCGCGTGGGCGGCCTGGACGCACCACATGCTCAGGAAGTCCAGGGCCATGCGGTGTTCGTCGATGCCGGTCTCGGCGGGCTCGACCTCGTGGCCGAGGTCGGCGAGCAGCGCGGCGGCGTCCTCGACGGCGGCCACGGCCTGCGGGTGCACCGGGGTGCCGAGCGGGGAGCGGGTACTGAAGCCGATCCGCAGCCGCCCCGGTTCGCGCCGGGCGAGTTCGGCGTACGGCAGGGCCGGGCGGGCGGCGAGGTAGGGACCGCCGGGGTCGGGCGTGCCGGTGAGGACGTCGAGCATCGCCGCGGAGTCGCGCACGCTGCGCGAGATGACGCCGTTGCTCGCCGCGCCGTCCAGGTGTTCGGCGGACAGCGGGCCGGCCGGGACCAGCCCGCGCCCCGGCTTGAGGCCGAAGAGCCCGCAGCAGGCGGCGGGGATCCGGATCGAGCCACCGCCGTCGCTGGCGCCCGCCACCGGCACGATGCCCGCGGCGACCGCGGCCGCCGAGCCGCCGGAGGAGCCGCCGGGGGTGCGGCCGAGGTCCCAGGGGTTGCGGGTGGGGCCGTTGGCCTCGGGCTCGGTGATGCCCTTGATCCCGAACTCCGGGGTGTTGGTCTTGCCGAGGACCACCAGCCCGGCGTCCAGCCAGCGGCTGACCACGGTGCTGTGTTCGGCGGCGACCCGGTGGGCCAGCGCCCGGCAGCCGCTGCCGGTGGGCAGTCCGGCGTAGTCCTGCTGGAGGTCCTTGAGCAGGAACGGCACACCCGCGAAGGGCCCGGTCAGCGGCTCCTCGGCGCGGGCCCGGGCGAGCTCGTACATCGGGGTCACGATGGCGTTCAGCCGGCCGTTGACGGCTTCGGCCCGGGCGATCGCCAGTTCGAGCAGTTCGGTGGGCGACACCTTGCGCGCCGCCACCAACTCGGCCAGGCCGACGGCGTCGTGTGTCCGGTACTCGGCGTAGTCCACCGGGGGGTACCTCCTGAGGCTAGGTCTGCTGGGGGTGGACAGTACACGCGCCCCGGTCCGCCACCAAGACCCTTGGGAGCGCCGCCGGCTACCAGCGGACGGCGGTGAAGTCGATGGGCCTGGGCCGGAGTTGCCCGGTGCGCTCGGCCAGGTTCAGCAGCCGCTCGGCCATCTGCGCGGCGGGCAGTCGCCGTCGGTCGCCATGGCCGGGCAGCAGCCACTCGAAGCGCAGCCGGGGTGCGGTGCGGGCCAGCGAGGCGGCCAGTTCGCGGATGGAGTACCAGGTGACGCTGTCGGGGACTTCGAGATCCCCGGTGGTCCGTGACCAGTAGAAGCTGTCGCCGCTGAAGCAGTACCGGTCGTCCGCGAGGTACAGGACACTGCCCTCGGTGTGGCCGGGCAACGGGAAGGCGGTCACTCCGGCGGCGATCTCGGTCGGCTCGGTGCCGCGCAGCACCTGGTCGGCGTCCGGCACGGCGTCGAGGTCGCCCTCGTGGATCCACAGCCGGGCGCCGAACTCGTCGGCGTAGCGCCGGCCGTGGGCGACATGGTCGCGGTGGGTGAGCAGCACGTCGGTGACGGGGCCGAGCGCCCGGTAGCGGGCGGCCAGTGCGGCGCTCCAGCGCGGTGTGTCCACCATCATCGCGCTGCCGTCGGGACGGCTGAGCAGGTAGGAGTTGGCGCCGGCGGTGCGCGGCGAGTTGTGTCCGCAGAGCCGCACGCCCTCGTCCAGGGCCAGCGGGAACGGGTCCTGGGCCGGGTCCAGCGGCCCGTGCGGCGGGCGGATGGAGCGGGTCGGGCAGGCGTGGGCGGCGGCGTGCAGTGCCTCCCGCTCGGCCTGGTCGCGCGGTTGGCGCAGGACCACCGAGCGGCCCTCGGCCTCACCGATCAGGCCCGGGGCCAGCTGCCGTGCGACATCGCAGTTGGTGCACCGCTCGTCGACCCGCCAGCCATCCGTCGGCTGTTCAGCACCCATGGTCGGACCCCTCTCGGCAGTGGCGCCCCCGGTCGGGCGCCCGCTTTCAGAAGTACCGTGCGCGGCAGGGAAACCGGAAGAGGGCCGGGATCTTGTGGTTCCGCTGCGCGGGCGCTCTGCCGAACGGATGGGCCGAACGGATGGGCCGAACGGTTGGCCGAACGGATGGGCCGGGCGGCAGGTGGTCCGGCGGGCGGGGGCGGTCGACCGGCCGTCGGTGGTGATCACTACAGTGCGGCCGTGGCCGAACATGAGAACACTGACGAACTGTGGGCCGAGTTCGTCAGGGAGTACGAGAAGGACAACGCCGTGCACGAGCCGAGCGCGGCCGAGCGCGCCCAGGCCCGCCCACCGGCCCAGCCCCGCCCACCGGCCCAGCCCCGCCCGTCGGCCCAGCCCCGCCCGTCGGCGCAGCCCCGCCCGTCGGCCCGGACCCGTCGACGGGCCCTGCGGTCCGTGGTCGCCGCCGCGGTGGTGGCGGCCGCGGCGGTCGGCGGCTACCTGCTGTGGCCCGCCGGTCAGCGCTCCGCACCGTCGGCGAGCCCCGCGGCCGCATCGCGCGGCGGTGCGAGCGCCGGCGGTTCGCCGAACGCGCAGGCGCTGGCGGACAGCACCACGGCACAGTCCGCACCCGCCGGGACGGCCACCGCCACGAGCCCGGCGCCGGTCACGGCGGCGATCCCGCTGAGCGTCTTTCCCGACCGGACCGCCGGCTTCACCCGGGTCGCGCAGAGCGCCGACCGGAGCTGTACGGGCGCCGGCACGGTCGGACCCACCCTGGCCGGGCTCATCACGCAGAGCCACGGCTGTCTCGGGGTCGACCTGGCCCTCTACAAGGACGCCGACAACAACGCGTACGACCTCGCCGTCTTCACCATGAAGGACCCCATGGACGCGACCGGTCTGATCACCAGGCTCGGCGCCGACCCGGGCGACTACCAGGTCGCCGTCCAACTGCCGCCCAAGGACTCGGGTCTGCGGGCGCTGCCCGCGGACAGCGGTCTGGTCCAGCAGTTCGCCGGCCTGGGTCCGGCGATGGTCGTCGGGATGGCCCAGTGGTCCGACGGGCACACCGGCGACTTCAATCAGCTGGAGGACCGGCTGAAGCCCTTGGTGGACAGCGTGGTCAAGGCCGTCCCCCACTGAGTCGCCCGGCCGCTGTCACCGGTCGGTCCCGGTCCTGTCCCAACCGCGCCCCCGGCCTTGGCCGGGGCGGTCGGCGGCGGTAGCGTCCAAGGGCGAGGTGGCGTCGGACCGCCTTCGGCGGTTCGCCGGGCGGCGGGGCCGCCCGGCAGGGGGAGGAGCTCGGGATGCGGGCGGTAGTCAAGGGCAGCACCATGCCGGTGCTGGAGGTCGAACTGGAGTCGGGCGAGAGCCTGGTCTCCGCCCACGGCGAGCTGTCGTGGATGTCGGCGAACATGCAGATGTCGCAGACCACCAACGCCGGTGGCGGCCGCGGCGGCCTGATGAACACGCTCAAGCGTGCGGTCGGTGGCGGCGGCATCTTCCTGACGCAGTACCAGGCGCAGGGCGGCCCGGCCCTGGTGGCCTTCGCCGCCAAGGTGCCGGGGCACATCGTGCCGGTGGACATCGCACCGGGGCGCGGCATGCTGGTGCACCGGCACGGCTGGGTCTGCGGCACGCCGGGGGTCAGCCCCACCGTCGCCCTCCAGCAGTCCTTCCGGGGCGGCCTGTGGGGAGGCGAGGGCTTCGTGCTCCAGCGCCTGCAGGGGCAGGGGCGGGCCTGGGTGGAACTCTCCGGTGAGCTCACCCAGTACACCCTGGGCCCCGGTCAGACCATGCTGGTCCACCCCGGGCACGTCGGGATGTTCGAGGAGTCGGTGCAGTTCAGCATCACCCGGGTGCCGGGCATCGCCAACAAGGTCTTCGGCGGCGACGGCTACCACCTGGTCGCGCTGACCGGCCCGGGGCAGATCTGGCTGCAGAGCATGCCGCTGTCCAACCTGGCCCACGCGCTGGAGCCCTACCTGGCCCGCGACGCCGCCACGGCCGGCGCCGAGGGGGTCGGCCTCGGCGGCATCGTCGGTGGCATGCTGCGGAACTGACGCATCGTCAACTGGGCTGCGGCAGTAGCCGGGCGAGCGGGCGGGGCAGCCACCAGTTGAGGTTGCCCAGCAGCTCCATGATCGCGGGCACCAGCACCATCCGGACCACGGTGGCGTCCAGGAAGACCGCGACCGCCAGGCCCAGGCCGAACTCCTTGACCGCGATGTCGGGTGTGGCGAGCACCGAGAGGAAGACGGTCACCATGATCGCGGCGGCCGCGGTGATCACCCGGGCGGTGCGGCCCAGGCCCTGGGCCACCGCCTCCCTGGTCGGCGCGCCGGCGTCGTACTCCTCCCGGATCCGGGAGACCAGGAAGACCTCGTAGTCGGTGGAGAGCCCGAACAGGATCGGGAAGACGAACAGCGGCACCCAGGCCGTGATGGGCGCGGTGGTCGGGAACCCGAGCAGGCCGCCGAGCCAGCCCCACTGGACGATGGCGACCAGCACACCGAAGGCCGCGCCCACCGACAGCAGCGTCATCACCGCCGCCTTCAGCGCGATCGTCACCGAGCGGACCAGGACCAGCAGCAGGACCAGGGCCAGCCCGATCACGGTCGCGATCAGCCAGGGCAGCCGCGCCGACACCTCGGCGGCGAAGTCGGTGTCGCCCGCGGTGGGACCGCCGATGTGCACCACCAGTCCGGTGCCCTGGACGGCGGCGGGGACCACCTGGCCGCGCAGCCGGTCGAGCAGCTTCGGGGTGGCCGCGTTCTGGTGGGCGGTGGTCGGATAGGCGATGAAGAGCGCGGCCAGGCCGTCCTGGCTGGTCTGCGGGGGCGTGACCGCGGCGACGCCGGGGGTGCGGGCGACGGCGGCGACCACCGGGTCCAGCTGCGCGCCGCCGCTCGGGGCGCCCGGCGGGGGCGTGGCGGGCAGCGCGGCGACCAGGATGAAGGGCGCGTCGAAGCCCGGCCCGAAGCCCTGGCTGAGGATCCGGTAGGAGGCGTAGCCGCTGGTGTCGTGCGGCTCGGTGCTGTTGTCCTCGAAGCTCAGCCGCATCGAGAAGGCGGGCACGGCGAGCACGATCATCAGGGCCGCGCCGGCCAGCAGGCCGGTCACCGGGCGGCGCTGGATCACCCGGGCCCACCGCTCGGCCATCGGGCTGCGCGAGCCGGTCCGGCCGAAGTACGGCAGCTTGAACCGGTCGATGCCGCGACCGGCGAAACCGAGCAGCGCGGGCAGCAGGGTGATCGCGGCGATCATCGTCATCAGCACGGTGACCGAGGCCGCCACGGCGGTGGCGTTGAGCAGCTTCTGCTGGACCACGAAGAGCCCGAGCATCGCGATCACCACGGTGGCCCCGGCGAACAGCACCGAGCGCCCGGCCCGCGCGATGGCCACCACCACGGCGTCCTCCGGCGTCAGCCCGTCCGCCAGGCCCTCGCGGTAGCGGGTGACGATGAAGAGCGCGTAGTCGATGCCCACGCCCAGGCCCAGCAGCGTGGAGACGATCGGACTGAACGACGGCGCGGGGAACGGGTAGCCGAGCAGGAAGATCAGGGCCAGTCCGGTGCCGATGCCGAACAGTGCGGTGAGCATCGTCAGGCCCGTCGCCAGCAGCGAGCCGAACGCGATCAGGATGACCACCATCGCCGCCAGGCCGCCGATCGCATCGGACGCGCCGCCGTACGGGGTCTCGGCCGTCACCACGTCGGCGCCGCCGAGCGCGAAGGTGACGCCGGTGCCGCCGGCCGCCTTCACCTGGTCGATGAGGTGGCTCACCTCGCCGGTCGGCAGTGGGGTGACGGAGGACTGCAAGGTGGCGAAGGCGATCGTGCCGTCCGCGGAGATCTGGCCGGGGCTGCTGTACGGCGAGTGCACCGTGGTGAGGTGCGGGGAGCCGGACAGCTCGGTCACCAGGGTGTCCACCCGCGAGCGCACCTCCGGGGTCGCGACGCCCGCCGGGGCCTGGATCGCCAGCGTCAGCTCACTGCCCTGGCGCTCGGGGAAGTGCTGTTTGATCAGGTTCTGCGCCTGCGCGGACTGCGAACTTCCGCCGGTGAAGTGGTTGTCGGCGGGCGCCTTGAAGGCGAAGCCGACGACCAGCAGCAGGACGGTGCCGATCACCCAGAGCAGCAGCACGAGTCGGCGACGGCGGTAGCAGAAGCGGCCGAGCCGAGCCATCCGCCCTTGACGGGTGACTGCTGATGCCATGCCAGGACCACCTCGTCAGCCGCCGAGCGCCTCGGCCGCGCCGAACCGGCGCAGCCTTCCGATCAAAGCGCGCGGGCGGGGGAGGCGCACGCCCGGCGCGCCGATCGGCCGACGATGGTGCGCGCGAGGCCGGTGATCAGCCGCGGAGGCTAGTGCCGCGTCAGGCAACCTTCGCCCCGTCGCGACGCCCGGCACGCACTCTCGCCGCACCGGCCGAAAGCCCAAGTACGTCCAGTACGAGGGCTTCCGGCCGGCACGCCGATAGCACGCACCGAACGCCGCTCCTTGGCGGGCAAAAGTTGCCTGACGCGGCACTAGGGCTTGTCAGCCAAGCCCTGGTGGTCCAGGCCGCTGATCAGCTCGTCGAGGAAGGCGTCGTCCAGGGGGCGGCGGGCGATCAGCGCCTGGTAGAAGACCGGCCCCACCAGGCGGGCGAACTGGGCGTCGGTCAGCGGTCCGGTCGCCGCGCTCAGGGCCCGCTGGCGCAGGTCGGCCACCTGGCGCAGCACCTCGGCGCTGGTGCTGTCGCGCTCGGCCTGGGCGACCAGGGCGCCGAGCACCGCCAGCGTCCCCGGGGTGCGCAGGCTCTCGCGCACCCCGTGCAGGAAGGCGCCCACGCTGGGCGCCGGAGCCTCTGGGCCGCCGTCCCGGTCGCCCGGTTCGTCCAGGTAGTAGTGCAGCGTGACGTCGACCAGCAGCTGTTCGCTGGTGGCCCAGTGCCGGTAGAGCGTGTTGCGCGACACCTGGGCGCGCCGGCCCACCGCGCTGAACGTCACGGCTGCCGCGCCCTCGGCCAGCAGGAGCTCGCGCGCGCATGCGAGCACGTGCTGCCGCGTCCGGTCCACTCGGGGATCCATCGCCCACCTCCGCGGACAGCCTATAGGGAACACTCTGTTGCTTATGGAGCAACCTGTCCCATAGATTGCCGGAAAGGAGCCCACGGAGAGAGGACACGCCCGTGAACGACGTCGTCGAGGTGACCCAACTGGTCCTGCACGAGCGCCAGGCGCGCGACCGCGGTTGGTGGGAGCCGATGCGTGCCTGCTTCGCGTCCACGGCCACCGTGCGCCTGAGCTGGTTCCGCGGCAGCGCCGCGGACTTCGTCACCGCCTCCGAGCGGATGGTGGAGAGCGGTGACCGGGCCGCCCACCGGCTCGGCCCGCCGGTCGTCGACATCCACGGCGCGCGGGCGGTGGTGGAGCTGCCCGCGGCGATCGAGCTGCGGGCCGAGCTGGACGGCGTCGAGGTGGACCTGACCTCCTACGCCAGGCTGGTCTACCGCGCGGCGCGGCACGAGGGGCGCTGGCTGATCGAATCCTTCGACCCCGTCTACGAGCGCGACACCCTGGTGCCCAGCCACCCGGGCGCCCGGCTGGAGCTGGACCCGGCGGAGCTGACCGGGCTGCGCCCTGCCTACCGGCTGCTCGGCCACCTGCTCGGCCGCCGCGGCTACCGGATCGCGGACGACCTCTACGGCGACGACCGGCCCGAGCCGGTGGCCGCCTTCTACCGCGAGACCTTCGCCTGGCTGCGCGCCTGACCGGCCGGCCCGGGCGCACGGGCCTGTCCGGCGGGCCGGTCAGGGGCGGCCCAGGCGCCGCGCGCCGCCCGGGGCGGTGTCGTAGGCCAGCTCGTAGTGGGCGAAGACGGCCGCCTCGTCCTCGGCCGGCAGCACGTCGTCGGTGCCGATCGACGGCGCGTCCTTGACCTGGTCACGGGGGTAGCGGACCTTCAGATAGCCCGGCCCCACGCTCGCGCCGGCCAGCGGCACGAAGGTCAGCCGGCGCCGGGTGGGCATGCCGACCAGCACGGTGGCGAACGCGGGCTGGTCGCTGAGGGTGTCCACGTAGACGGCCTCCAGCGGGCCGATCCGGCGGCCCTCGACGTCGACCACGTCATGGCCGCGCCACTCTCGGATGTCCTCGGGCTCGAACACTGCTCGACCTCCTCGCGCTCGGCTGCTGCTCCGGCACGCTCGCGCTGTGACAATCCATCGTCTCGCGGGTACGCCGCGGCGGCGCGTCCGCCCGGTGGGCGCCGTCTCACTGCCGGCGGTTGGCGAACTCCTCGGCCGTGCCGGGCCAGCACAGCCGTTCGCTCTCGGTGCCCGGCGGCACCAGGCGGTAGCTTGCCGCCAGGAACTCCCGCAGGTCGGCCTCCTCCAGGTGGAAGGCCGCGAAGCCGTCCACCGAGTGGAAGGTCAGGCACACGGTGCCCGCCGCGGGCACCGGCCGCACCCGCAGGTCGCCGAGCCCCGCCGGCTCGTGGCTGCCCTCCGCCAGCAGTTCCCGGCCCACCGTCCAGGACAGGCCGCTGCCCGCCGCGCCCGGATCGTTGTCGAACCGGGCTCCGCTCGGGAAACAGAGGTGGACGGCGTACGGGTCGTCGGAGCGGTAGCGCAGGATCACCTGGAGGCGGCGCGGGAGCGGGCCGGTCAGCTCCCCTGTGGTGAGGTACTCGACGGTCTCTGGCATGCCCGGCCTCCTGGCGGCAAACGGTTGTACTTTGCTATCAGCAGTGCCGCGTCTGCCCGGAAAACCGCGCTCCATGCCGGGCGTGTCGCACGGCATCGAGCCGTCGATCCGGGGGCGCCCGGCACCGGCACCCAAGGTCGGGATCTCGTACCAGGACCGAGCCGGTTTCGGAACAACGGGGCCGGTGCGGCGCGCCCGCTCCCTAGGATCCATCGCATGCTCGCCTATCTGCTGGCCGCCCTGCTGGGCGCCGCGTTCGCCGTCCGGACCCGCCGCGACCGGCGGCGGTTCGGCAACGGGGTGCTGCTCGGCCTGGCGCTGTGCTGCCTGGCGCTGGGCCTGCTCGGCGAGCTGAGCCGGTTCCCGGTCCGGGCGGGGCACCTGGTGCTGGCGGTGCTGCCCACCCTGGTCGGGCTCAGCGTGCTGGCGACCGCGATCCTGCTGGTGGCCAACGGGGTCACCATGGTCCGCCGGGAGGGCGGCAGGCTGCCCAACCTGCTCTCGGGCCTGGCCGGACTGGGGATCTTCGCGCTGCTGGGCCTGCTGCTGGCCGCCGTGCACCTGGACAGCCGCCCGCTGCGGATGCTGGCCGTCGTGCTGCTCCTGCTCGCCGGCTACTTCGGCTTCCTGCTGCTCTGCTTCGTCGGCTACGCCCTCCTCTACAGCCGCCTGATCCGCCGGCGCCCGGTGGACTTCGTGGTGGTGCTGGGAGCCGGGCTGGTCGACGGGGCGCGGGTGCCACCGCTGCTCGCGGCCCGGCTGGAGCGCGGACTCGCCCTCTACCAGGCGCAGGCCGGGCGCGGCTCGGCGCCGCTGCTGCTGGTCTCCGGCGGCAAGGGCTCCGACGAGTCCCGCTCGGAGGCCGACGCGATGGCGGACTACCTGATCGGCCGCGGCCTGCCTGCTGCGCGGATCAGGCGCGAGGACCGCTCGACCAACACCGAGCAGAATCTGGCGTTCAGCCGGGCGCTGATGGAGGCGGAGCGGCCCGGCTACCGCTGTGCCGTGGTCACCAGCAGCTTCCACGTGCTGCGCGCGGCGGTGATCACGCGCCGGGCCGGGGTGCCGGGCCAGGTGCTCGGCGCGCCGACCGCGCCGTACTACTGGCCCAGCGCGACGCTGCGCGAGTTCGTCGCCGTCCTGGTCGGCCACCCCGTCACCAACCTGGGGGTCTGCGCACTGCTCGTGCTGCTGGGCACGAGTGCCGGGTGGCACCGCTGAGGCCCATCGGGGGGCGGGGTCAGCCGGCGGGCAGGTCGATCTCGGCCCAGACCGCCTTGCCGGGCCCGTCGGTGCGCGGGGTGTGGCCCCAGCGGCTGGCGAGCAGGGCGACCGTGTGCAGCCCGTGGCCGCCGGGGTGCCCGGGGGTGTGCGGCACCCGGGGGACCGGCGGGGTGGCGACCGCGTCGAAGACCTCGATCCGGATGCACCGGGCAGTCGCGCGCAGCACCAGCTGGTCCGCCCCGCCGGTGTGCTGGCAGGCGTTGGTGGCCAGCTCGGAGACCAGCAGCAGCAGGTCGTCCGCCCTGGCCTGCTGGTCCGGGTCCTGGGTGGGCAGCAGCCCCCAGTCGTGCAGTGCCTGGCGGGTGTGGTCGCGGCACTGCCCGACCGTGCCGCGGGTACCGGCCAGGCTCAGCCGGCGGGTCTGCCCCGAGGCGGGCAGGCCGGGCAGCGTGCGCAGGCCGGGCAGCGCGGGCCGGTCGCTGGTCCGGAACTCACTGGCGCTCATCTGTCCTCACTTCGGCGGCCCGGTGAAGTGGCGGTGGTCGACACTCGCTGTCTCGTGTGCCCACTGGAACGGGCCGGACACCTGGTGCGTCGGTGCCCGGAGCGCGAGCAGCGGCACGGCCGACGGACGGTCATCCGCGGACGGCCGCGGGGACGTCGGGGCGGATGTCGAAGACGGCGTCGGTGCCGGTGAGTTCGAAGACCCGGGCGACGGCGGCCTGCAGGTCGGCCAGGACCAGCGTGAGGTTCGCCTGCTGGGCCTCCATGCGAGTGGTGAGCAGGAGGTTCAGGCCGGTGGAGTCGCAGAAGGACAGGCCGTGGCAGTCCACCACCACGCGCTCGGCCGCCGCGCCGATGGCCTCCCGCAGCCGCTCGTGCAGCAGGCCGGCGCTGTCGTAGTCGAGTTCGCCGACCGGGGAGACGACGACGGCGCCGTCCGTGGCCCGCACCTCGGCGGTGAGCCGGGCCGCCGGCTGCCGCCTGCTGGGCGGCACATTGGCCCCGCCCTGGGCGGGGACGCTGTTGCGCATGGTGCTCCTTCGTCTGGCCTTCGCCGGGGCCACGCCGTGCTGGAGCCGGCCGCGCGACGCACTGCTTAGACCATACGGGTGTGGCCCGCGCGCGGGTAGGCGCGGCAGCCCGGTCCGCGATCCCGGTGGCGAGGCTGTGAAGCCTTCGGGTCGGATGTGGTGAATGCGTGATGTCTCGGTGGAATCTCGGCGAAAGGAGGTCTGCCCCGGGTCAACCGGGGCACCGGACTCCCTGTTGCCAGGAGCGAGCGACTTCCAGCAGAGGAGAGAGCATGCCGACCATCGTGTCCGGCCCTTCGACCGCTGCCCAGCGCGACGGCGCCCGGCCGACCGAGCCCGCGCCCGTGCCGGGCGTGACCGGCCCCGCGGACCTGACCAGGATCGCGGCCGACCTCGGAATCGACACCGACGACCTGGCGCGGGTCTGCCCGGCGGACGCCCGGGCGCTGTCGAAGGTGCTCTTCGACCGGCTGCGCGCGGCCGAGGAGGGGACCGCCGAGTACTCCTACGTCCGCGGCACCCTGATCGAGCTGAACATGGCGCTGGTCCGGTTCGCGGCCGGCCGGTTCGCCCACCGCAGGGAGCCGCTGGCGGACATCATGCAGGTCGGCACGATCGGCCTGATCAAGGCGATCGACCGCTTCGACCCGGCGTACGAGGTGGAGTTCTCCACCTTCGCGCTGCCCACCATCAGCGGCGAGATGAAGCGCTTCTTCCGGGACACCGGCTGGATGGTGCACGTTCCGCGCCGGCTGCAGGAGCTGCGACTGACGCTGGCCAAGGCCTCGGACGCGATGGAGCAGCTGCTGGACCGGGTGCCGACCGCGGCCGAGCTGGCCGCCCACCTGGACCTGACCGAGGAGGAGGTGCTGGAGGGCCTGACCGCCGCCCAGGCGCAGAGCACCTCCTCGCTGGACGCGCCGGCCGGCCCGGACGGGGCCGTGGACGGGTGCCCGCTGGGCGAGCGGCTGGCCGTGGAGGAGCGGGCCTTCGAGACGGTGCTCTGCCTGGAGGCGCTCAAGCCGCTGATCGCCGCGCTGCCCGAGCGCGACCGCACCATCCTGTCGCTGCGCTTCGGCACCGAGCTCACCCAGGCCGAGATCGGGCGTGAGCTGGGCATCTCGCAGATGCACGTGTCGCGGCTGCTCAACCGGATCCTGGTCCGGCTGCGCACGGCGCTGCTCAGCGAGGTCTGAGCCTGAGCCTGGGCCGGTGGCCGGTGGCCGGTGGCCGGTGATCAGTGATCAGTGATCAGTGATCAGTGATCGGTCCAACTCGTGGTGCTGGTGGCACGGTTGCGCCTATCGTTGCGCCATGGCGGGATTCGACGGGTACGGGGTGCTGGTCACCGGCGCCGGGCAGGGCATCGGCGCGGCGATCGCGCGGCGCTTCGCCGCGCAGGGCGCGGGGGTGCTGGTCACGGACCTGGACCCGGCGCGGGCCGAGCAGGTGGCCGGCGCGATCCGGCAGGAGGGCGGCGCGGCCGAGGCGGTGGGCTGCGACGTCGCCGACCGCGCGGCGGTGACGGCGGCGGTCGACCGGGCCGTGCGGGCCTTCGGCGGTCTGGACGTGCTGGTGAACAACGCCTACGCCTGCCACCCGGATCCGGAGTTCTTCGAGGACCACCAGGACGCGCCCTGGTACCAGGACTTCGAGATCACCCTGCACGGCGCCTACCGCTGCGTGCGGGCCGCGCTGCCCAGGCTGGTCGAGGCCGGCGGGCGCGGCGCGATCGTCAACATCGGCTCGGTCAACGCCGAACGCTGGTTCGGGGTGCACGCCTACAGCGCCGCCAAGGCCGCGCTCGCCTCGTTGACCCGCACGCTCGCGGTGGACTGCGCCCCGCGCGGTGTGCGGGTCAACCTGGTCGAGCCCGGCACCATCGGCACCAGCGTGTGGGACGACCGCCCCGGTGTCCTGCGGCGTGCGGCGACCCAGTACCCGCTGGGACGGGTCGGCCGGCCCGAGGACATCGCGGCGGCCGTCACCTTCCTGGCCTCGGCGGACGCGTCCTGGATCACCGGGGTGACGTTGCCCGTCGACGGCGGGCTGCTGGTGAGCAACCTCGGGCTGAACCAGGCGATGTCGCCGCCCTTCGACCAGGGCCCGTCGGAGGGTTAGGGCCCGTCCGAGGGTTAGGGCCCGTGCTGTGCCGCGGGTTGGGCCCTGCCCGGTCCGAGGGTCAGGGCATGTTCCGGCCGGGGTGGGTGCGGCAGCTGCGCCGCCCGTCCGCTGTCGGTGGCGGGTCGGGGGCCAGGGTCCCGGTGCCGAGCGAGTCCGGTTGCGGGATCTCGCGGAGGTCGAAGTCGTCGATCTTGACCGGGAGTTGCTTGATCACCGCCTCCAGCGCCGGGGGCAGCTGGGGCGCCAGGCCGCGGTGGCAGCGGGCCAGGATGTCGCGACGGACGGCGTCCGGCAGCAGCGGCTGGCTGGAGCGCAGCGGTCGCGGCGGTGGCGACCCTTCCGCCCGCCCCGAGTCCTCGGCCCGCTCCGCCCGCTCGGCCAGGTCGCGGGACCAGGCCTGCCAGTAGTCGGCGTCGCTCAGCTCGCCCAGGTGCAGGTGGTGCAGGTGCAGGCAGTAGGCGGAGATCCGGCTGCCGGAGCCGGCGGCGAAGCGCCACCAGAACTCGGCGCCGTCGATCCGGTCGGTGGCGTACAGCAGCGCGGCGAACACCTCGGCGCCCTCGGGCTGGATCTGCTGACTGTTGACCAGCAGGTCCAGGCCCCGGGCCGCCTCCGGTGCGTCCAGCACCAGCGCGACCACCAGGCCGAGTTCGAACCGGGCCTGCTCGTGCTCGGAGTGCAGGTTGACCGGGGCGGCGGTCAGGCGCGCCTCGCGGGCGGTGGCGATCCGCTCGTCGTACGGGCGCGGGGGCGCGGGCACCACCAGCGGGCCGGCGCTCGCCCCCGCGCCCGTGCCGGGCCGTGCGCCCTGGTCCGGTGCGGCGGCCTCGGGCGGCTGCGCGGGGTCCAGGCCCAGCCAGTTCTCCAGCGCCTGGGGCTCGCCCGGGCTCCGGTGCGGCCGGCTCACCGCTCGGCCCTGCGATCCGGCAGCTCGGCGATGCCCAGCCGGCGTGCCAGTCGTTCGCGGGCGTGCCGCAGGCTGGAGCGGACGGTCTCCACCGGGCGGTCGAGGTAGGCGGCGATCTCCTGGTCGTCCAGGTCCAGCACGTAGCGCAGGATCACCGCGTCGCGCTGGCGGTCGGGCAGCGCCAGGATCGAGCTGTAGAGCCCGATCTGGTCCTCCTCGGTGCGCAGGCTCTCGCCCGCCAGCTCCTTGAACCCGCCGATCACCGCCGCGAAGGTGGTGGCCTCCACGGCCAGCGCGTCCTCGTCCCAGGTCCAGGAGTGCAGATGGGACTTGAGCAGCCGCCAGGCGTAGGCGGCCGGCAGCGGGTGGCGCAGCGCGTGCGACCACTGTTCGGCGAGGTCGGTGCGCATCGCCGTGACCACCAGCTCGGCGTCCGCCCGGTTGCCGATCCTGGTGCGGGCGAAGGCGAGCCAGGCCCGCCCGTGTATCTCGCAGAACACCTGGTAGGACAGACGCAGCCGCGCACTGGCCGCGTCCTTGCCGGTGCTGTCCACCGCCTGCCCTCCCCGGCGTCCAGCGGTCTGGCCGCCCCTGTCGAACGTCATGGGTCCTGCCTTAGTCGGTCGTCGGTGCGGCCGGGCCGCCGCGGGAAGCCTGGGTCACACCCTCGCGGACCTATGGAACCAGAATGGATACGCTCTGGTGCAAGACAAGAACAGTTTGTGATGCTCAGACAGTCCTACAGTCGGAGAACCGGTCGGGCATCACACTCTGACATATTGTCATATGCTTTTGGCACAAGCCTTCTTGGGAGGCTTGGTGCCGGTGGTTGCGGCTGGTCGACCTCGGGAACCATGATGATCAGATCATGGCGGACGTCCGTCCGCGCTCACCTGGGGGGAAGCCGATGACCGACTACGACGGGGTCAACCTGGAACTGCACCGGGCGCACTCGGCCCGGATGTACGACTACTTCCTCGGCGGGGTCACCAACTTCGCGGCCGACCGGGAGGCCGCGGGCAGGGCCAAGGCGGTCATGCCGTGGATCGAGACCACGGCCCGGATCAACCGCGCCTTCATGCACCGCTCCACCCGCGCGCTGGCCGAGGCCGGCATCGACCAGTTCCTCGACGTCGGCACCGGCATCCCCACCTCGCCCAACCTGCACGAGATCGCCCAGCGGGTGAACCCGGGGGCCACGGTCGTCTACGCCGACAATGACCCGATCGTGCTGGCGCACGCCAAGGCGCTGCTGATCGGCACGCCCGAGGGCCGCACCGCCTACGTCCAGGCCGACGTGACCGATCCGGCCGCGCTGCTCGCCTCGGCCGAGCTGCGCGAGGCGCTCGACTTCTCCCGGCCGATCGCGCTGAGCCTCAACGCGCTGCTGCACTTCGTGCCCGACGAGCTGGGGACCTACGACATCGTCGAGCACTTCAAGGGTTCGCTCGTCTCCGGCAGCGCGCTCGCGATGACGCATGTGACCTCGGACTTCGCGCCCACCGAGATCGCCCGGCTGGTGGAGATCTACCAGGGAGCCGGCACCGCGCTGCAGTCGCGCAGCGAGCAGGAGTTCACCCGGTTCTTCGGCGACTGGGAGCTGGTGGCGCCCGGCGTGGTGCCCACCCAGCGCTGGCGCCCGGACGGCCCCGAGGTGGCGGCCAGCGACATCGAGTCCTCGGTCTACGCCGCGGTGGCGCTCAAGCCCTGAGCGCGGCCGAGGCCGGTCGGGCACAGGTCGTTCGAGCACAGGTCGTTCGAGCACAGGTCGTTCGACCACAGGCCGGCTGAGCGCAGGCCGTTGAGCCCGGAACGCGTCGATCCGGTGCGGTCGGCGGGCAGCCGACCGCACCGGATCCCCGGGACGCGTGCGTCAGGCCGGCTCGGCCACCGCCGGCTCGCGCAGCGGGAAGTGGCAGGCGGCCAGATGGTCACCCGCACCGAAGGCCACCAGCGGCGGCTCGGTGCTCGCGCACAGCTCCTGCGCGGCCGCGCACCGGGTGCGGAACCGGCAGCCGGACGGCGGGTCGATCGCGGACGGCAGTTCGCCGGCCACGCCCTGGCTGCTCTTGGCCTTCTCCAGCACCGGGTCGGCCACCGGGACGGTGTCCAGCAGGCCGCGGGTGTAGTGGTGCACGGGGGAGGAGTAGACCGACTCCGCCGGGCCGATCTCCACCAGCTTGCCCAGGTACATCACGCCGATCCGGTCGGCCAGGTACCGCACCACCGACAGGTCGTGCGAGATGAACAGGTAGGACAGGCCGAACTCGCCGCGCAGGTCACTCATCAGGTTGAGTACCTGGGACTGGATCGAGACGTCCAGCGCCGAGACCGGCTCGTCCGCCACGATCAGCCGTGGCTGCAGCACCAACGCCCGGGCCAGGCCGATGCGTTGGCGCTGTCCGCCGGAGAACTCGTGCGGATAGCGCTCCAGTGCGCTGGACGGCAGGCCGACCACGTCGAGGATCTCCCGCAGCCGCTTGTCCCGCTCGCCCATGCTGCCGACCCGGTGGATGTCCAGGGGCTCGCGCATGATGGTGCGCACGGTCATCCGCGGGTTCATCGCCGCGTACGAGTCCTGGAACATCAGCTGCAGTTCGCGGCGCAGTCGACGGCGTTCCGGGCGCGGGGCCCGGGTCAGGTCCTTGCCGTCGAAGAGCAACTGGCCGCTGGTGGGCGCCTCCAGGCCGACGATGAGCTTGCCGAGGGTGGTCTTGCCGCAGCCGGACTCGCCGACCACGCCCACCGTCTCGCCCTGACGCACCGTCAGCGAGACGTCCGCCACCGCGCTGACCGCGCCAACTGCCCGCCGCAACAGCAGCCCCGAGGTGATCGGGTACTCCTTGACCAGGCCGGCCACCCGCAGCAGCGGCTCGCCCTCGGCGATCTCGCGCACCGCTCCGGTCCGCTCGGTGGCCTGTGCCACCGCCGCGGTCCGCGGCTGCTGCGGGGCGTCGCCGGTCTCCGTCTCGCCGACCGGATAGAAGCAGGCGAACCGGTGTTCGGGCAGCTCGCCCGCGAGCGGCGGCTCGGTGGTGCGGCACTCGTCGGTCGCGTAGCGGCAGCGCGGGGCGAACCGGCAGCCGGCCGGCGGCCGGGTCAGGTCCGGCGGCAGACCGGGGATCGAGTAGAGCCGCTCCCCGGACTCCGCGCCGCGCTCCGGCAGCGAGGCGAACAGCGCCTCGGTGTACGGGTGCCGGGGGTTGGTGTACAGCGTCTCGGTGTCGGCGGTCTCCACCACCTTGCCCGCGTACATCACCGCGATCTGGTCGGCCCGGCCCGCGATCACCCCCAGGTCGTGGGTGACCAGGATGACGGCCATGCCGAGCCGGTGCTTCAACTGGTCGATCAGCTCCAGGATCTGCTTCTGGATGGTGACGTCCAGCGCGGTGGTCGGCTCGTCGGCGATCAGCAGCTTGGGCTCGTTGGCCAGCGCCATGGCGATCATGGCGCGCTGGCGCATCCCGCCCGAGAGCTCGTGCGGATAGGCGAGCGCCCGCTGCCCCGGGCTGGGCATGCCGACCAGCGAGAGTGCCTCCACGGCGCGTTCGTGCGCCTCCTTGCGGGAGGCGTGGCGGTGGATCCGCACCGACTCGGAGATCTGCTTGCCGATGGTCATGGTCGGGTTCAGCGAGGTGGCCGGATCCTGGAAGATCATGCCGATCTCGTTGCCCCGGACGTGGTCCATCGCCGCGTCGTCCAGTTTCAGCAGGTCCCGCCCGTCCAGCAGGACCTGGCCGCCGACCACGTCACCGCCGTTGGGCAGCAGCTGCATGATCGACATGGCGGTCATGGTCTTGCCGCACCCCGACTCGCCGACGATGCCCAGGGTCTGCCCGGTGTCGACGCTCAGGCTGACCCCGTCCAGGGCGTGTACCACCGAGCGCTTGAGCCGGATCTCCGTGCGCAGGTCGGTCAGTTCTAGAAGGGCCACGACTCACCGCTTCTGTAGACGGGTCTCGAAGGCGTCGCGCAGAGCGTCGCCGATCACGTTGAAGCACAGGATGATCAGGATGATCACGATGGCCGGCGGATAGATCATCCACCAGTACCCCTGGCTGGCGAAGGTGGTGCCGATGTCGAGCATGCCGCCCAGGTCGTTGTTGGGCGCCTGCAGGCCCAGGCCGATGTAGCTCAGGGTGGAGAGCGCGAAGACCGCGTCGGCGATCGAGAACGTGGTGTTGACGATCGTGGTGCCGATGGTGTTCGGCAGGATGTGCCGCAGCACGATCCGGCCGCCGCCGGCGCCCATCATCCGGGAGGCGGAGACGTAGTCGCGGACCTTGAGGGTCAGCGCCTCGCCGCGCACCAGGCGGGTGATGCCGAACCAGGAGGTGAATCCCACCTCCATGATCAGCATCGTCTTGCTCTTGCCGTAGACGCCGCTCAGGTAGATCAGCAGGAAGATCAGCGGGAAGGACATCAGCGAGTCGATCACGCGCATCATCAGCGCGTCGATCCAGCCGCCCAGGTAGCCGGCGACCGCGCCGTAGAGCGCGCCCGCCACCGCGGCGATCAGGCCGGCGGCCAGGCCGATCTCCAGACTGGTCTGCCCGCCGACCATCATCTTGCCGAGCTCGTCGATGCCGTCGTTGTCGGTGCCCAGCGGGTGCCCGCTGCCGGGCGGCCGGGTGACCGTGTGCAGGTTCACCACGGTGGTGTTCGAGTGGTAGAAGAGCGGGCCGAGGAAGCAGAAGCCCACGATGACCACCAGGATGCTCACCGCGGCCAGCGCCAGCTTGTTCTCGGCGAAGACCTCCCAGCCGCGCTGGAGCATCGAGCGGGGCCGCTCGACCGGTTCGGTGCCGGGCGCGGGAACCGAAGCATCTGACGTGACGTCAGTTGTCGTTGTCATCAGGCGAGCCTCACTCGGGGATCGAGCACGGCATAGCTGAGGTCGGCGATCAGCGAGCCGACAACCGTGACCACCGCGGTCAGCAGGGTTGCCGCCAAGGTGATGCTGTAGTCGTTCTGCTGGGCCGCGCGGGTGGTCAGCAGGCCGATCCCCTGGATGTTGAAGACGTACTCGACGATCAGCGCGCCGCCGACCAGGGCGGGCAGCGAGAGGCCGATCAGGGTGACCATCGGGATCAGCGCGTTGCGCAGCACGTGGGCGTAGAGGGTGCGCCGGCTGGAGGCGCCCTTGGCCTTGGCGGTGCGCACGTACTCCTGGGTGATCTGGTCCAGCACCCCCGAGCGCATGTAGCGGCTGTAGCCGGCCACCGTCGTGAGGGTCAGGGTCAGCACCGGCAGGACGACCGCCTCGGGGTTGCTCAGCGCGTCGCCGAAGGTGGAGACCTGGTTCTGCACCGAGACCCACTTCAGGTCGTCCTCGAACCACTGCTGGATCAGGAAGCCCAGGAAGAAGGTCGGGATCCCGTAGGCGACGAACGAGAAGACCGTGAAGCCGTGGTCCAGCGCGCTGTTGCGCTTGATCGCCTGGACCATGCCGACCGGTACGGCGATCAGCAGGGCCAGCAGCAGGGCGGAGCCGACGATGAAGGCGGAGGCGCCCAACGCGTTGAACAGCAGGTCGGAGACCGGGCGTTGCTGGGCGTAGTCGAAGCCCAGGTTGCCGTGCAGCAGGCCGTCGAGCCAGTTCCAGTACTGCACGTAGACCGGGCGGTCCAGGCCCATCTGGTGGGTGAGTTGGTGGATGGTGGTCGGGGTGGCGTGCGAGCCGAGGATCGCTCGCACCGGGCCACCCGGCATGAGTTGCATCAGGCCGAAGGAGATGACGGTGACGATGAAGACCGTGATCAGGGCCTGGAACAACCGGCGGATGAGGTAGGCCGTCACTGCGGCCCCCCGAAGAACAGGGGGGCCGCAGCGGGCAGTTCAGCTGTCGTCATCATTTGGTGTAGTACCAGTACTCCGGCTCGTACCCCTGGAACGGGTCGCCCGCGTCGATGTGCAGCTTCTTGCTCACCTCGCCGATCGCCAGCAGGTTGGGGTTGTAGATCACCGGCTGGTCGTTGGCGATGTAGTCCTCGTAGGCGTACATGTCGTTGACGTCGTTGCTCTTGGTGACCGTGGCCGACAACTGGTCGAGCTTCGGGTCGGAGAAGCCCCAGATGTTCGGGCCGGCCCCGGTGGCGAAGAGCGCGTCACCGGTCGGGTAGTAGTCGGGGTTGAAGACCCAGCCGCCGTAGAGCAGGGCCTGCCACTGGCAGCCGGCGGGCTGTGACGGGGAGCAGGCCACGCCCTCGTTGCCGATGGTGTTCTGCGCCTGGCTGACCGTGTTGATGCTGATCCCGGCCTTGGCCGCGTCCGAGCGCATGTCGGCCGCCATGGTGTCGTTCGCCGCCGATCCGGACGGGTAGTCCAGGGTGTACGCGGCCTTGGTGCCGGCCGCGATGCCCGCACCGCACTGGTTGTCACCGGTACCCGGCGAGGTGCACACGGCCGGGGACTGGCCGGTGTCCCAACCGTGGCTGGTCAGCAGCTGCTTGGCGGCCGCCGGGTCGTAGTTGACCTGCTCGGAAGCGCTCTTGGGCGACAGCGGGTTGCCGGACGGCTGCGAGGGCACCGCACCGGTGGTCGGGTAGGCCCAGCCCTTGTAGATGCCGTCGATGATGCCCTGCTGGTCCACGGTCTCCTGGATCGCCTTGGTGAAGTAGGGCTGCTTGAACAGCGGGCCCACGTTCGGGTTGGCGAAGTTGATCTGGTAGTACGAGATCGAGTCCAGGTAGGTCGGCGCCGGGACGTAGTAGCCCTGGCCGCTCAGTGGGTTGCCGGCGTCCGGGTTCTTGGCGTTGTACGTCGCGGAGTTCGCGGCCGGCAGGTAGCCGACGTTGATCGCGTTGGCACCCGAGCTGCCCGCCTGAAGGTCCGCGAACTCCTTGGTGTCCGAGGTGTAGGGGACGAAGTCCACCTCGTCCAGGTAGGGCTTCTGCGGGCCGGAGTAGGTGGGGTTGGGCGCCATGCCGTAGGCACCGGAGGTGCCGTCGTAGCTCTTGAGCTTCCAGGGACCGTCCACCACGGACCAGAGCGGGCTGCTGACGTAGGTGCTGCCCTTGGTCGACTCACCGCTGAGGTAGGTGTAGTCGGCGGTGCAGTCGCTCTTCATCGCGTCCGAACCGTACGTGTCCGTCGCGCACTTGCCCGGCTTGCCCGCTCCGGTGACGTCCCAGGCGACCGGCATCGGGACGATCTGGCTGAGCTCGTTGTCCAGGAACCAGGTCTGGTTGACCTGGGTGTTCAGCGTCAGCGTCAGGGTCTGGCCGGAGGCGGTGGCCGAGGCGATGTTGTCCGGGAAGTACTTGGCGCCGATCGCCGGGTTCGGCGGCGTGTAGTTGCCGCTGTTGGCGGTCTCCGCCGCCGCCATGTTGACCCAGAACAGCGCGTCCTGGGCGGTGACGGTCTCCCCGTTGGACCACTTCCAGTCCTTGAGCTGGATGGTGACCGTGTTCCCGTCCGCACTCCAGGTGGGCTGCTCGCCGATCGACACGTCGGAGTCGAGCGAAATCTTGTCGTTCAGGCCCCAGTAGTACAGCGGGCGGTACATGAGCTGCTGGAACTGGGTGGTGTTCACCGTGGATTCCTGCGGAGCTGTGTCGAACGGCCAGATGGCGTTCGGGAAGGTGGAGGGCGCTTCGGCCACCCGCACCACGCCGCCGTGCACCGGTGTCCCGGTCGGACCGTTGGCACCGTTACCGCCGCCACCGCCGCTGCCCCCACACGCGGCCGTGGTCGCAAGTGCCGCGATCAGTACCGCGGCCTTGGAGAGCCTGCGTGGCCCCACGGGTTTCCTCATTGCGTGACACGCCCCTTATCCCAATTCGGACATCAGCGGGTTGCCGCCCTGCGCGACCGGCCGGGTCTCGGCGGACGCGAGGTGATGTCTGCTCATAAATGGTTTGCTGCCGTGCGGTTGAGCGAAGTAGAACTGACTCGGTGCTGGTTCTCGCTGTGCTGAGCTGTGCTGAGCAGTGCTGTGCAGTGCGAGGTGCGAGTACGTGCGGGCGCGTGCGCTGTTCCGGCGACGGGTCGCCCCCGCAGGTTCGAGGGCGCGAGCCGCCATCGGCCGACAGCTGATGCGCCGTCATGCCGCCGGTGCTGCGAGTCGGGTACGACCGATCGTGGACGTCGCAGCCCGGACTCCTCGCGGGCTCGAAACTGCTGAGCCTGGCCGCGAGTTGTGCTACCTAGTTAGACGGATTTCCGAACCGGAGAGAAGAGGCCGGAAGGACACAGGTGGTCACGTTTCCATCAAGGAATGGACCATGAACGAGCACGCTCGGCACCTGGCGTGAGCATGTCCGATCCCCGATCCGAGGGTCATGCGGGCCTTGATCAGGTCGTCTTCGCTGGTGGATCGTCCAGGGCCGGGGTGGATCACTGGTGCGGTGCACCACTGCCCGCCATCCGGACGCGTTGCTTCAATCCTTCCATCGATCTGGTGGAGGACGGTGAAGAGCGTGGACCTGAACACGGTGCTGGAGGTGCGCGACGCCCGCAGTCGCGGGGTATGGCGTTCCGGTGACGCCTGGCTGGGTGGTGGGACCTATCTGTTCTCGGAGCCGCAGCCGCAGCTGCGCCGGCTGATCGACCTGAGCCGCACCGGCTGGCCGCCCCTGCGGGTGACCGCCGAGGGCGACCTGGAGATCGCCGCGACCTGCACCATCGCGCAGCTCTCCCGCGGTGCCGAGGAGGCGGGCTGGGCCTCGGCGCCGCTCTTCGAGCAGTGCTGCCGGGCCTTTCTCGCCTCCTGGAAGATCTGGAACATGGCCACCGTCGGCGGTAACCTGTGCAACTCACTGCCCGCCGGACCGATGATCTCGCTGATGGCCGCGCTGGACGGGCGCTGCCGCCTGCTCTCCCAGAGCGGCGCGGTGCGCGAGGTGCCGGTCGCGGACTTCGTCACCGGGGCGGGGCGCAATGTGCTGCGCCCCGGCGAGCTGCTGCGTGCCGTGACGCTGCCCGCCCGGGCCCTGGCCGCGCGCACCGCGTTCCGGCAGGCCTCGCTCTACGGCCTCGGCCGCTCGGGGGCGCTGCTGATCGGGGTGCTCGACGCCCCGCTGGGCGGGCAGGCTCCCTGCGGCACCCTGACGCTCACCATCACCGCCTCCACGGTGCGCCCGATCCAGCTGCGCTTTCCGGTGCCACCCAACGCCCGGGCGATGCGCGAGGCGGTGGAGAACGCGGTCGAGCCGGGCGAGTACTTCGACGACATTCACGGACTCCCGTCCTGGCGACGACACATGACGCTGCGCTATGCCGAGGAGATCCGCGGCGAGCTCGGCAAGGAGAGGGACCGATGAGCTTCTCGATCCAGGTCAACGACCAGCCCTTCGACGCCGATCCGCGTCCCGGCCAGTGCCTGCGCACCTATCTGCGCGAACGCGGCTGGTTCGGGGTGAAGAAGGGCTGTGACGCCGGGGACTGCGGCGCCTGCACCGTGCAGGTGGACGGCGAGCCGGTGCACAGCTGCCTCTATCCGGCGGTGCGGGCCGACGGCCGCTCGGTGACCACCGTGGAGGGGCTGGCCAAGGACGGCGAACTGCACCCGATGCAACGCAGGTTCCTGGATGCGCAGGGCTTCCAGTGCGGTTTCTGCACGGCCGGCTTCCTGATGACCAGCTCGGCTCTGACGGAGCATCAGCTCGACGACCTGCCAAGGTCGTTGAAGGGGAACCTGTGCCGTTGTACCGGGTACCGGGCCATCGAAGACGCGATCCGCGGCGTCACGCACACCGAACTGCCCTGCGCCGGGCAGGCGGTGGGCCGTAACCTGGGCGCGCCGGCCGGACCGCAGGTGGTCACCGGAACCGCCCGCTACACCTTCGACCTCGAGGTCGAGGGCCTGCTGCACCTGAAGCTGCTGCGCTCCGCGCACCCGCACGCCCGGATCGTCTCGATCGACACCTCGGCCGCGTTGCGGGTGCCCGGTGTGCACGCCGTCCTCACCCACCACGACGCCCCCGAGCGCCTCTACTCCTCCGCCCGGCACGAGCACCCGACCGAGGACCCGGACGACACCCGGGTGCTGGACGACGTGGTCCGCTTCGCCGGGCAGCGGGTGGCCGCCGTGGTCGCCGACAGTGAGGGCGCGGCCGAGGAGGGCTGCCGGCGGATCGTGGTGGAGTACGAGCAACTCCCGTACGTCATCGACCCGGAGCTCGCCATGGCCGCCGGCGCCCCGGTGCTGCACCCCAAGGGCCCCGAGTCCCGGATCGCCCGCGCCGAGGCCAACGTGTGCGGCGAGGTGCACGGCGAGATCGGCAGTGTCGAGCAGGGCTTCGCGGCGGCCGACCTGGTCTACGAGGAGAGCTTCCGCACCCAGCGGGTGCAGCACGCCAGCCTGGAGACCCACGGCTGCGTGGTCTACTTCGAGGAGGACGAGCAGGGAGCGGAGCGGATCGTGGTCCGCTCCAGCACCCAGGTGCCGTTCCTGACCCGGCGCGCGCTGTGCGACCTCTACGACCTGCCCCAGGAGTACGTCCGGGTGGTCGCGGGCCGGGTCGGCGGTGGGTTCGGTGGCAAGCAGGAGATGCTCACCGAGGACATCGCGGTCCTGGCCGCGCTGAAGCTGCACCGCCCGGTGAAGCTGGAGTTCACCCGAGCCGAGCAGTTCCACGGTGCCACCACCCGGCACCCGTTCACCATCGCCTTCAAGGCGGGGGCCACCAGGGACGGCGTCCTGACGGCCCTTCAGCTGCGGGTGGTCGCCAACACGGGCGCCTACGGCAACCACGGCCCGGCCGTGATGTTCCACAGCGTCGGCGAGTCGATGGCCGTCTACCGGGCCCCGCACAAGAAGGTCGATGCCTACTCCGTCTACACCAACTGCGTGCCGGCCGGGGCGTTCCGGGGCTACGGCCTGGGCCAGGTGACCTTCGCCGTGGAGTCGGCGATGGACGAGATGGCGCGCCGGCTGGGCATCGACCCGCTGGTCTTCCGCGAGCGCAACATCATCGGCCCGGGCGAGCCGATGCTCAGCCCGGGCGGCGAGGAGGAGGACCTGCACATCGCCAGCTACGGCCTGGACCAGTGCCTGGGGGTGGTCCGCGCGGCCATCGCCGAGGACCGCAGCGCGGCCACCGCGCCCGAGGGCTGGCTGGTCGGCCACGGCGCCGCGCTGTCGATGATCGCCACCGGACCGCCCGGCGGCCACTTCGCCGACGCCACCGTCAAGTTGCTGGAGGACGGCGGCTATGACATCGCGGTCGGCACGGCCGAGTTCGGCAACGGCACCACCACCGTGCACAAGCAGATCACCGCCGGTGCGCTGGGCACCACCGTCGACCGGATCGCCATCCGGCAGTCGGACACCGACGTGGTCCGGCACGACACCGGTGCGTTCGGCTCGGCGGGCACCGTGGTGGCGGGCAAGGCGGTGATGAAGGCCGCGAACGCGCTGGCCGAGCGGATCCTCAGCTTCGCCGCCGAACACGCCCGCACCCCGCGCGCCCTGTGCCGGCTGCTGGCCGAGGCGGTGGAGTGCGAGGGGCGTCCGGTCTCGCTCAAGGAGCTCTTCGAGGCCGCGCGCGAGCAGGGCGTGGCGCTGAGCGCGGACGGCCACTGGGGCGGCTCGCCCCGCTCGGTGGCGTTCAACGCCCAGTGGTTCAGCCTGGCCGTCGACCCCGACAGCGGGGAGATCCGGATCCTGCGCAGCGTGCACGCGGCTGACGCGGGCAAGGTGATGAACCCCATGCAGTGCCGCGGCCAGGTGGAGGGCGGCGTCGCCCAGGCGCTCGGCGCCACCCTCTTCGAGCAGGTCCTGGTGGACGAGGCCGGCCAGGTCACCACCGCCGCCTTCCGCCGCTACCGGCTGCCCGCCTACGCGGATGTGCCGCGGACCGAGGTGCACTTCATGGAGACCTCCGACGCGATCGGGCCGCTGGGCGCCAAGTCGATGAGCGAGAGCCCCTTCAACCCGGTCGCGCCCGCCTTCGCCAACGCGCTGCGCGATGCCACGGGGGTGCGGTTCACCGAGGTGCCGCTGCTGCGGGACCGGGTCTGGCAGCGGCTGGCCGAGCGGCGGGCACGGCCGTGAGCGAGCCCAGCACCCGCTACCGCCCGGTGAGTTGCTGCTGGAAGCCGCCCAGCATGGCCTCCAGGCCGATGGTGAACCAGTGCTCGTAGCACTCGGCGCCGGCGTGGGCCGGCGGGCGTCTGACGCCCGGGGGCGCGCCGACCTGGGCGAGGGCCTGGCCGGTCAGGAAGCACCCGACCGACTGGACGGCCGCCAGGCCGTCCTGGTCGGGGATGCCGGCCGCGCGCAGCCGGGCCAGCGCGGGGGCGGTCATCGCGTGTCCGATGGTGGGGTCGACGGGGTGGGTGGCCAGCAGCGGCACCGCGCGCGGGTGGGCCAGCAGCATCCGCCGGTAGCCGAGGGCGAAGCGGCGCAGCGCGTCGGTCCAGGGGGCCTGCGGGTCGACCTCGAAGCGCACCTCGACGACCAGCCGGTTGACCACGGCGGCCAGCACGGCGGCCCGGCCGGGCAGGTACCGGTAGAGGGACATCGCCGTCACCTCCAGCTCGGCGCCGATCCGACGCATGGTCAGGGCGTCGAGCCCGTCGGCGTCGATGACCTGGACGCTCGCGGTGATGATGGCCTCGCGGCCGATCTGTGGGGGACGTCCGGCCTTGGCCCGCGGCGGTGTGCTCATGGCGCCCATCTTGGCGACCGCTCCCGACCGGGGCGGCACCAGGGTCACGGGTCGACCACGCTGCGTTGGCCATGGCCGGACAACCCCTGGCGCGGTCTCAGTGCCCGAGCAGCGCGGCGAAATCGGTGCCCAGGTTGGCCACCTTGGTGAGGTCGCCCAGGTCGGAGACCGCGCCGACCGGGATGCTGTAGGTGTGCTCCTGCTTGGACGGCGCCGGGTAGTTGGGGTCGCCGGCGGTCGCCGCGGCCGCGCCGCCGGCGGCGGCGAGCACGGCGGTGCCGAGCAGCAGGGTGGTGATGGTGAGTCGGGTCGCGGTGCGCATCAGGCCTCCGTGGATAGGGACGGGCTGACCTGATCAACCGTCGGCGGCGCCGCAGGTTACGGGGGTGCCGCGTGGTGCGACCGGCTGGTCGCACCACGCGGCGGCGTCGGTCAGCTGATCGGATCGGGCGAGTCGCCGGCCAGCAGCAGCTGCGGGACCTGGGTGAAGGTCCAGCCGGCGCCGTCGGCGGTGAGGACCCAGACCACGTCGAACCGGGTGTCGGGCCAGTGGGCGGGCGGTGCCGGGGTGATGGTGCCGAGGTGGGCGAGGATCGCGGCGATGCTCTCGTGCTCCCAGGCCACCAGCTGGGGGCCGCTGGTGGCCAGCAGCGCGGCCGCGAGGCCGGCTTCGTTCCCCTTGGCGTACCGGGTGTCGAGGGTCAGGCCGAGGGCCGCGGCGAGGGGCGTGACGGTCTGCGCGGGGCGCTTGCTGCCGCCGGTGTCCGGGTCGGCCGCATAGACCGTGGCCGGCCTGGTCAGGCCCGCCGGCGCGGGGGCCGCCGCCCCGGCGCCGGTCCGTGGCGCGAAGAGCGCGACGAGTGCGCCGGCCCGGGTCCAGCCCCGGATGGTCAGCGACTCGGAGTCCTTCGTGCCCTGGTCGGTGACCCCGTACGGGGCACCGGAGCCGGTGGGCTTCTCGGCATGACGGATGATCATGATCACGCTGGAGCCGTCAACGGGTCCGGCGGGGGTGCCGGCGGCCTGGACGGACCCGGCTGCGTGGTGCTTGGAACTCTTCTGCGCCTCGGCGCCCCAGGCACCGAGGGCGGGCACCGCGGCGGCGAGGACGCCGAGGACGGTGCGACGGGCCGTCATGATGTTGTTGACCATGCTCCGAACGTCCTGTCCGATCAGGGGGTGGCGGAGGACTGCTGCC
The DNA here is from genome assembly GCF_042957465.1 of Kitasatospora sp. NPDC008050. Taxonomy (NCBI): domain Bacteria; kingdom Bacillati; phylum Actinomycetota; class Actinomycetes; order Kitasatosporales; family Streptomycetaceae; genus Kitasatospora; species Kitasatospora sp. NPDC008050. Next base: position 70,760 of record NZ_JBIBIJ010000012.1, on the reverse strand, counting down.
GTTGCTGACAACGTACTGAGCGAACCTGTGGTTCGGATGAGAACGGGCGCCGCGGCGCGACCCCTGGCGCAGGCCCTATGCTGCCAGGCATGCGCGATCAAGCCCTGGACCAGCCCGAGGCGCTCCTGCCCGCCCCGGCGGACGAGGAGCGCCTGACCGTGCGGGTCACCTGCCGCGGCTGCGGCCGGGTGCTGCACGATCCCGAATCCCGGATGCTCCGGCTGGGCCCCGGCTGCCGGCACCCGGGCGAGCCGGTGCGCCGGCACGAGGTCGACCAGGACACCCTGCCCGGGCTCTGACGCGGCACTAGCGCAGTCGCGGGTCGCAGGCGTCCCGCACGGCGTCGCCCAGCACCATGAAGCTCAGCACGGTGGCCGACAGGAACAGCGCCGGAAACAGCAGCAGATGGGGGAAGTCGAGGAAGTAGGCCTGCGCGGCGTTGAGTTCGAGCCCCCAGGAGACCGTCGGGTACTGCAGTCCGACGCCCAGGAAGTCCAGCGTCGCCTCGCCCGAGATGACGTTCCCGACGCCCAGCATCGCGACCACCACCACCGGTGTCACGGCGTTGGGCAGGATGTGACGGAGCATCAGACGAGTGGAGCCGGCGCCGGTGGCCAGCGCGGCCCGCACGTAGTCGGCCTCCTTCACCCCGATCACCTGGGCGCGCATCACCCGGGTCATGGTGGTCCAGCCGAGCACCACCAGCACCAGCGTCATGGCGCCGAGCCCGTGGTCGGGGAAGGCGACCAGCACGACGGTGGCGCCGAGTACGAACGGCAGGCCGAAGAAGACGTCGGCGACCCGGGAGACCAGCCCGTCGACCCAGCCGCCGTAGAAGCCGGCCAGCAGCCCGAGCAGCACCGAGAGCGCCAGCGCCCCGGCCGTCACCGCCAGGCCGATGAGCAGTGAGGGGCGGCTGCCGCGCACCGTCTGGGCGAGGTAGTCGCAGCCCTGCACATCGAAGCCGAACGGGTGCGAGAGGCTCGGCCCGACCCGGGAGTCGGCCAGTTCGCAGCGCCCGGTGTCGTGCGTCAGCAGCGCGATGAACGGGTCGGGGAAGGCCGCCATCAGCGCGATCAACAGCAGCACCGCGGCGGCCGCGAGTGCGCCGGGGCGGGCCCCGAACACCGGCAGGGCGCGAGCGCGGGCCCGGGCGCGACCGCCGGCCCGTTCGCGGCGGGGTGGGCCGGTGGGCGGTGGCGGCTCCTGGGGGGTGGGCGGCGCGGTCACGGGCGGGGGGCTAGTCATGCCGGATCCTCGGGTCGAGCAGGCCGTACAGCAGGTCGACGGCCAGGTTGGCCAGGCAGAAGACCAGCACCAGCACGGTGGTGATGCCCACCACGGTGGGCCCCTCGCGCAGTTGGATGGCCTGGAAGACCTGCTGGCCGATCCCCGGCAGGTTGAAGATGTACTCGGTGACCACCGCACCGGCCAGCAGCGAGCCCAACTCGATGCCGAGGAAGGTCACCACCGGTACCAGCGAGTTGCGCAGCGCGTGCACCACCACCGTCCGGCGCCGGGACAGGCCCTTGGCGGTCGCCGTGCGCACGTAGTCGGCGCCCAGGCTCTCCAGCACCGAGGACCGGGTGAGCCGGGCCACGTAGCCGGCCCCGAAGCTCGACAGCACCAGGGCGGGCAGCAGGTAGGCGCTCGGCCAGCCGGCCTCCACCCCGGCCACCGGAAACCACCCGAGCCTGACGCCGAGCACCAGTTGGGCGAGGTAGCCGAGGATGTAGACGGGTACGGCGGCCGCCAGCGTGGTCCCGCCGAGCACCGCCCGGTCGGCCCAGCGGCCGCGGCGCAGCGCGGCCCAGGTGCCGAGCCCGATGCCCAGCACCGTCTCCAGGAACCAGGCGGTCAGGCCCAGGCGCAGGGTCACCAGCCAGTGCCCGGCCAGCGCGTCGGCCACCGGCTCCCCGGTGAAGGTCCGGCCGAGGTCGCCGCTGAGCAGGCCGCGCAGGTACCTGGCGTACTGCACGAAGAGCGGGTCGTCGAGGTGGTAGCGCCGGTGCAGCTCGGCGACGACGGAGGGGGACACCGGCCGGTCCCCGGCCAGCGCCTGGATCGGGTCGCCGGGCAGCACGAAGACGAGGGTGTGGATCAGGAAGGTGGTGGCCAGCAGGACGGGGATGGCGTACAGCAGGCGGCGGGCGAGGTAACGGCCCATCGGGCAAGGCCCCTTGGTGCTCGGACGGCTGGGTGGCGGACAGCTGGGTGGCGGACGGCCGATCCGTGGACGGCCGGGCGGGGTTCGAGGAGGGTCAGTGCCGCACGGTCACCTGCTCCAGGTGCAGCCCCGCCACGTACGGGTCGAACAGGACGTTGCCCACCCGGCCGCTCCAGGCGCTCTGGTCCTGCCAGTTCCACAGCGGGATCAGCGGCAGCTGCTGGAGCGCGAGGTCCTCCGCCTGCTGGTAGTCGGCGATGCCCTGCGCGGGGGTCGGGGCCGCGTCGCCGCGGGCGAGCAGGTCGTCGAAGGCCGGGCTGCTCCAGCCCGGGCGGTTGCCGTGGCCGAGCAGCCCGGCCAGGTAGTCCTGTTCGCTCGGGTAGTCGGCGACCCAGTTCTGCCGGTAAGGGCCGGTGGCCTTGCGGTTGTTGAGGATCGGTGCCAGGTCGGCGCCGGGCATGGTGCGGAACGCGACGTCCCGGATGCCGAGGTTCTGGCGCAGCTCGTTGGCCACCGCGGTCATCCACTGCAGGTAGCTGGGATCGGAGTTGGCGAAGTACAGTTCGAGCCGCCCGCTGAAGCCGCCCGCCTGCTGGAGCAACTCCCGTGCCCTGTCCGGCTGGTAGTCGCAGCTCTGGCCGCAGGCGCCGGCCCGGTGGCCGGGGATGGTGACGCCGACCAGTGAGTCGGCCGGGAGGTACACCTCGTTGTAGATGGCCCGGGTGATGCCCTTGCGGTCGATCGCCATCGACAGTGCCCGGCGGACCTCGGGTCTGGCGAAACGCGGGTCCCACAGCGGCAGTCCGAGGTAGTCCATGGTGCCGCTGGGGCGCACGGCGTAGTGATGGCCGAAGGTGCGCTTGGCCTCGTAGGCCCGGGCAGCGGGTACGTTGGTGACGAAGTCCACGTGGCCGGCGCTCAGTTCGGTGTACGCGGTGTCGGTGCTGGTGAAGATGGTGAAGTGCACGGCGTCGGCCATCGGCGGCCGGGGCCCGGTGTAGCCGGCGGCCCGGCGCAGGTCGATCCGCTGGTTGCGCTGCCAGTCGCCCGCCATCTCGAACGGGCCGTTGCCGACCGGGTGCAGGTCGAAGTGGTCCGGATCGCTGAACGCGGCCTGCGGCAGTGGCGCGAAGGCCGGGAAGGCCAGCAGCATCGGGAACTGGCTGAACGGGGCCTTGAGGGTGACCCGCAGGGTGCTGTCGTCGAGCACGGTCAGGCCCGTCAGGTGCCGGCTCGCGGGCGGGTGGCCGTCGGTAGGGTTCAGCGCGTCGTAGCCCTCGATCTGGGCGAAGTAGGCGTTGGCGTCCCAGCCGTCCGGGCCGTAGGCGGCGGCCTCCCAGGCGGCGGCGAAGCTGTGGGCGGTGACCCGTTCGCCGTTGTGGAAGACGCCGTCGGGGCGCAGCGCGATGGTCCAGACCCGCTGGTCGTCGCTGGTCACCGAGCGGGCCGCGAGCGGGACGGGGTGGCCGTCGTGCGGGTCCAGGGCGAGTGGGGTGTCGAACAGGCCCTCCAGGACCTGCAGGGCGTAGCTGCTGGTGGTCCGGCCCGGGGTCAGGTGGTCGGGCTCGGTCAGCGCGACGGAGTACGAACCGCCCGGGACGGCCGGGATCGGCCGGTCGTCGTCGACGCTGCCGCGCGCGCAGCCGGTGGCGGTCGCGGCGAGCAGCGCGAGGGCGGCGAGCGACGCACCGGTCCGGCGCAGCGTCAGCATCGGGCCGCTGTCGTGCAGTCGCTCTCCCAGTCGTGGGCGATACCCGGCGGGGTGCGGCGCGGGGCGGGGCTCTGCTCCGGGGCCGTCCTGGGGGGCTGCGGGGCGGTGTCGGCGAGCTGGGCGACGAAGGCGTCGAGTGCCGAACGCGGGCTCTGGCCGGCGAAGTTGTTGAGCAGGACGGCGAAGGCGAGGGTGCGTCCGTCCGCCCGGTCCAGGTAACCGGCCAGCGCCTCCACGCCCGTCATCGACCCGGTCTTCGCGTGCACCCGCCCCTCGGCCGGGGTGCCGCGCAGCCGGTTGCTCAGGGTGCCGCCGACCATCCGGCGCGGATCGCCGGCCACCGGCAGCGCGTCGTACCAGGCGGCGAACCACGGCTGCCGGTGGGCGAACCGCAGGAGTGCGGTGAGATTCTGAGTGGTCGTCAGATTCTGTCGGGACAGGCCCGATCCGTCGACCTGGCGTGCGGTGGCGGCTGTCAGGCCGGCGCGCTGGGCGAATTCCGCCACCTGGGCGAGCCCCGCGGCCCAACTGCCCGATCCGGACCGCACCCGGCCGATCTCCTTGACCAGGTGCTCGGCGATGCCGTTGTTGCTCAGCTTGAGGAAGGGCGGCAGCAGCGCGGCGAGCGGCGCCGAGTCGTGGTCGGCCAGCAGGGCCGCGTCGGCGGGCGCCGGCTCCTCGCGTACGCTGCCGCGCACCGCGACGCCGTGCCGGGCCAGCGCCGCCCGGAAGACGGTGGCGGCGAGCTGGGCGGGGTCGGTGACGGCGACCCACTCCTCGGTGGGCCCCGCATCGGCCGGCAGGCTGCCGGAGAGCACGATCTCGTTGCCGCCCGGACGCCGGTCCGCCTCGGCCGTGGTCTCGCCACCCGGCTCCCCGGTGCCGACGCGCCCGCTGATCCGCACCGGCGCCTCGGCCGGGGTGAGCCGCACCGCCGCCGGGTGGCCGGGTGCCGGGTCCGGGGTCAGGGTGAGCCGGACGCTGCCCACGTCGTCGTCGGCGTCGGTGGTGAGCGTGAGGGCGGAGATCTCCGGGCTGTAGTAGGCACCCTGGTCGTCCCAGGCCCAGCCGGCGCCGAGCGGGACATCGTCGTAGCGCGTGGCGTCGCCCAGGACGCTGCCCGACACCTCGCCGATCCCGGCGGCGGCGACCCGCGCCGCCAGCGCGTCCAGGTCGCCCGGCAGCAGGCTGGGGTCGCCGCCGCCGCGCAGCACCAGGTCACCGGCCAGGGTGGCGCCGGTGCGCGAGCCCGTCGTGAGCACCGCGGTGGTGAACCGGTGGTCCGCGCCGAGCAGGTCGAGGGCGGCCGCCGCCGTCACGGTCTTGAGGGTGGAGGCGGGCATCAGCAGCGCGTCGGGGGAGTGCTGGTAGAGCACCTCGCCGGTGCCGGCGTCGGTGACCAGCGCGGAGACCGCGGCACCGGTCAGCCGGTGGTCGGCGAGCAGGTGGTCGAGGGCGGCGGTGGCGAGTGGCGCGGGGCTCGCGAGTGCCGCCTCGGCTCCCCGATGGACGGTCCGGGGGGCCGGGCCCGACCCGGTCAGCAGCAGCGCGGCGAGGGCGGCGGCGAGCGGCGCGGCCGACCGGCCGAGCGGGATGCAACGCACGGCGCCTCCAGGGGGCGGGCGGGCTGAGGCTTGGGTGGGGCGGCCGGAGCCGAGCCGCGGTTGTTCGCGCCTCGTGCTGCTGTCCGGCCAACCACCCCACCTTCGCGCCGACCGGCGGCCAGGGGCGGATGATGACACGCGCGCGCCGAGAAATCGCCCGCACGGCGCACAGGGTGACAGATCATCGGTCCGGGGCCGCCGGGTCAGTCGGCCTCGCCGGAGCGCTGGGCCGGCACCCTCCCGGCCGTCGTCGCCGGTGCCACCTCTGTCGCGGTCCCTGCCGTCGCCGTCGCCGAGCGCCGCCGGGCCCGGGCTCCACCCCGCCCGCTCGCCGCACGGCGGGCGCGGCGGGGGGCGAGGACGGCCCGCAGTGCGATGACGAGCAGCGCCGCGAGCAGGGCGGCCGCCATCACCGGGAACGCGTGGACCACCCAGCGCGCGGCGGCGGTCGCCAGCGCGCTGCCCCGGAGGCTGTCGTGGTGCGCGAGGTACTGCGACCCGGACGCCACCGCCAGTACGGTGATCGGCGCACTGGTGCTCACCCACCACCAGCCCGCCCGGCTGCTCAGCGCGGCGGCGAGACCCGCACCGAGCACCGCGCAGACGGCGAACACCGGACCGGGCCCGGAGCGGGTCAGTTCGTCCACCACCGCTCCGCAGACGGGCAGTCCCAGGGCGGGCAGCACGCTGGGCACTCGGCCGCCTCCCGCCTCGGGCCGGTGGCGCCTCCTGGCCCTGGACTCGGCTCCAGGAGCAGGGATCTGACGATCCGTCACCTTCTGTCGCGATGCACGCCGGGACGACGGCGGCCCGCCGACGGCGGCCACGCGATCAGTCCACGCAGGCGGGGGAGCCCGCCTGCGGCGTCGTGCCGGCCCTGCCCGCGAGGACCGCGGCCTGTCCGCCACCGCCGCCGCCCCCGCCGCCCCCGGTATCCGGTGATCCCGTCGCCGTCGCCGTCGCCGTCGCCGTCGCCGTCCCCGTCGCCGCCTGCGGCGCGGCGAACCGCGCCTGCACGAACGCCTTCGCCGCTGTCGGGTCGACCATGCTCACCTCCATGCCATGGACGGTCTTGACTCCGTCACTCGGTAGCGTGCTGTAACTCACCTCACTGCCGGTCAGGTTCGGCACCTGCCGCAGGAAATCCAGGGCGCTCCACCGGTCGTCGATCACCACGTCCTTCTGTACCGCGTCCAGCAGCGACCGCAGCCTTCCGAGATCGGCGAAGACACCGGCGTTCGCGAGGGTGCTGCGCACGGACGCCAGGAACGCCTGCTGACGGCGGATCCGGTCCAGGTCGCCGCCCGGCAGCCCGTGCCGCTGACGGACGAAGGCGAGCGCCTGCGCCGGGCTCAGGGTGTTGACGCCCGCTGCGAAGTCGGCGCCCGAGCCCTGCCCCCGCACCGCCGGGTCCGAGACGGCGTGGTCGAGGCAGACCCGCACCGGCCCGATCGCCTGCACGATGTCGTAGAAGCTCGCCAGGTCGACCTCCGCGAAGTGGTCGATCCGGACGTCGAGCAGGTTCTGCACGGTGGCCAGGGTCGCCGCGCGTCCGGCCTCGCGACTCTGCTGCTCCACCTGGCTCGCGGAGAGCCCGTGGCCGGTCAGCTTCGCCTGGGCGGCGGCCATCGCGATGCCGTAGGCACCCTCGATCTTGTCCATCGGGCCCTTGGCGCCGTCGGTGCCGTTCGTGCCGTCCACGCCGTAGGTCTGGACGTAGTCGTCGCGCGGAATGGACACCCCGCTCACCTGGCCCCCGTCGGCCGGGATGTGCAGCAGGATCAGGGTGTCGGTGTTGTAGCCGCCCACCGCGCTGCTGCCGGCGTGCAGTTGATCCCGGACGAACTGCGCGGGCAGGTCGTTGCCGGCCAGGTCCTTGCGGCTGTCCAGGCCGATCAGCAGCAGGTTGACGGACTTGTCGAGCCGCGCGGGCACCGTCGGCGAGCTCTGCGCGGTCAGGTCCAGTGCCCGCGAGGTGGTGACGGGCGGGTTGCCGAGCCCGTTGGCCAGCAGTCCGCCCGCGGTGGCCAGTGCGAGGGCCACCGCCGCGCCGGTCAGTGCGGCCCGTCGACGTCGGCGGCGGTCCCGGCCGCGCGCCAGGCCGCCGGCGATCAGTGCCTCGGTCCTGACGGGCAGTCCGTCGGCCGCGCGTTTGAAGATCTCGACGAGCTCGTCTTCGGACGATGGATCCGGCGTCGGATCGGTGGCCATGGTGTGCGATCACTCTCTCTCTGCGGGCCGTGCGCTCGGCCCTCGTGGGGTGTCGGGGGTGATGGCCCGGTGCGCGTCAGCGGGCGGCGAGCTCGGGCAGCGAGTCGCCGAGCAGGGCGCGCAGTTTGACCAGCGCCCGGCTGCTGCGCACCCGCACCGCGCCGGAGCTGACCCGCAGGATCTCCGCGGTCTCCTCCACGCTGCGGTCCTCCCAGTAGCGCAGCACCAGGACCGCCCGGTCGGCGGGCTGGAGCCGGGCGAGCGCGCCGAGCAGGGACACCCGCAGCGCCGGGTCGTTCTCCTCGCCCGCCAGCTCGGGGAACTGGTGCGTGGGCCACTCGGTACTGCTGCGCCGGCGCCGGTGCGACAGGAAGATGCGGACCAGCACCTGCTGCGCGTAGGCGGCCGGGTTGTCGATCTGCCCGCGCCGTCCGCGCCATGACGTCCGGTGCCAGAGTGCGTACATCCGTCCGAGGGTCTCCTGCAGCAGGTCCTCGGCGAGGTGGGTGTCGCCGCCGGTGAGGAAGTAGGCGGAGCGGTACAGCTGCCCGGTGCGCCCGTTCGCGAACTCCAGGAACCCGGCGTCCGCACTCTCCCGCGCACCGCTGCTCTTGCCCAGCGCCACTCCTCGTACCCCCGCATCGGCGTCATCCAGCTCTAAGACGTGTCGGGGTGGGGACGGTGTTACAGCTGTTGCCGGAAATCTTTTTGCACCGACTCGGGCTGGCCGGGGTTGCGGGGCGCGCGGGAGGATGGAGAGGAGTCGGTCAGGAAAGGGGGCAGCCCCCATGGAGCCGACCGCAGCGGTCCTCTTCGACCTGGACGGCACCCTGGTGGACAGCGGCTACCTGCACACCGTCTGCTGGTGGCAGGCGCTGGCCGAGCACGGCCACCGGGTGCCGATGGCGCGGGTGCACGGTGCGCTCGGACTGAGCGGGGGGCGACTGCTGGACGAGCTGCTCGGTCCGGGCCGGGACCGGGACGAGGACGAGCCGATCAGCGCCGGGCACGCCGCGCTCTGTGCCCGGTACTCGGCGGTGCTGCAGCCCTTCGCGGAGGCGGCCCCGCTGCTGCGCGAGTGCCTGCTGCGCGGCTGGCAGGTGGTGCTGGTCAGCCCGGCCGGGCCGGTCGCGGCGCGGGAGCTGGCGGTGCTGGGCCGCGCGCTGGACGGCGAGGAGCCGCCCGTGGCCGCCGGCTCCCCGGGGCCCGAGCTGCTGCGGACCGCGCTCGCCCTGGCCGGCGCCGTTGCCGAGCACTCCGTGCTGGTCGCCGACACGGTCTGGGACGTGCGGGCGGCCGGGCGGGTCGGGCTGCCCTGCGTCGCGGTTCGCACCAGTGGCATCGCCGAGCAGGACCTGCTGGCGGCCGGCGCCGCCGAGGTGCACCCCGACGTCGGCGCGCTGCTGGCCCAGCTGGACGACAGCCTGCTGGCCCGGCCGCGGGTGTTCGGGCAGGCGGGGATTCGGGCAGGTGGGGAGGTGACTTCGTCCTGGCGCTCCCCGTGACCGGTCTGCTGGCCGGGTTGCCGCCCCGCGAACAGCGCCTGCTCCGCCCGGCCTGCGCCGACCTCGGTACCCCGATGCTCGCCGTCTCCAGCACCCCCGAGGCCGCCGGCTCCTTCGGCGACGGCTGGCTCTTCGAGCGGAAGCTCGACGGTATCCGCCTGCTCGCCGTCCGCGACCGGCAGGAGGTGCACCTGTTCTCCCGCAGCGGCCGCTCGCTGGACACCGGCTACCCGGAGGTCGTGACGGCGCTGGCGGCTCAGGACTGCCAGGACTTCGTGGTGGACGGCGAGTTGGTCGCACTGAACGGCGGCCGGACCGACTTCTCGCTCCTGCAACAGCGCATGCAGCTCACCGAACCCGCAGCCGTCCGTGCCAGCCCCGTCGCCGTCAGCTACTTCCTCTTCGACCTGCTGCGCCTGGACGGCAGCGACACCGGTCGGCTGCCGCTGCGCAGCCGCAAGGCCCTGCTGCGCGCCGCCCTCGCCTTCCGAGCCCCGCTGCACTACACCGAGCACCACGACCCCGGCGGTCACGGCGCCCCCGGCAGCCGGGAACTCCTCGACCAGGCGTGCGCCCGCGGCTGGGAGGGGCTGGTCGCCAAGCGGGCCGACGGTCCCTACCTGCACCGCCGCTCCGCCGACTGGCAGAAGCTGAAGTGTGTCGGCGGACAGGAGTTCGTGATCGGCGGATTCACCGAACCGGCCGGTGGCCGGATCGGGTTCGGCGCGCTGCTGCTCGGCTACTACGAGCAGGGGCGGCTGCGCTATGCCGGCAAGGTGGGGACCGGTTTCGACGCCGCCGCGCTGCGGGTGCTGCGCGGCGGTCTGGACACCATCGAGCAGGCCCGCTCACCGTTCGTGGACGAGCCCGCGGAACAGCGGGCCCACTGGGTGCGGCCGGTGCTGATCGCACAGGTCGGCTTCTCCGAGTGGACCCGGGCCGGCCTGCTCCGCCACCCCCGGTTCCTGGGCCTGCGCGACGACAAGCGTCCGCGGGAGGTGGTCCGCGAGTCCACGCCGTAGACGGCTCAGCTGCTCGGCCGGCCGACTCGGGTGGCCAGGAAGTCCAGGATCAGCTTGTCGAGTTCGCCGGCCCGCGCGGCGGGCATCGCGTGGTGCGAGACACCGGGCAGCACCGCTGTCTCGGCCTGCGGCAGCTGCTCCCGTACCTCCTTCTCGACCCGCCGGACGTCGTGCGCCCGGCTCGCCCCGGCGAGCACGACCAGCGTCGGCAGTGCGTGGCCCCGCAGCTGCGCGGTGGTCGGGCGCTTTCCCACCACGACCTTGCGGCGCGGGAACTCGGCGGCCAGCCCGTACAGCTCCAGGACACCCGGGTCGAGCTCGGCGCCGCCGGACTCCCAGCGCAGGAAGGCACGGGCGCGGCCCGCGGTGGGCCGCAGCAGCATCGGCAGCGCGTGCAGCAGGTAGCCGGGGCGGTGGCCGGCGAAGCACTGGGTGGGGTCGAGCAGCACGAGCCCACGCACCCGCCGCGGTGTGCGCAGCGCGTAGGTCAGGGCCAGCCAGGCGCCGTAGGAGTGGCCGCACAGGTCGGCGCGGTCGAGGCCGAGGCCGTCGAACACGCCGTCCAGCCAGTCGAGCAGGTCCGGGACGGACCGGATGGGGCGCTCGCCGCACCGGCTCCGGCCCGCCTCGCCGATCCGGTCGACGGCGTAGACGCGGCGCTCGCCGCCGAGGTCGGCGATGTTGGCGAACCACACGGCCGCGGTGCTGCCGCCGCCGTGCAGCAGGACCAGCGGTTCGCCGTCCGCAGGGCCGTGGGCGAGGACCCGGGTCGTGCCGTACGCCGAGTCCAGGTCGATCCGCTCGACGCGACCGGCGGGGGAGGCGGGGGAGGCGGTCGAGGCGGGCCAGCGGTCGAGGACGGCGTCGTACGCGGCGTAGAAGGCGGTCGGAGCTGCTGCAGGCATGAGAACTCTCCCCGAGATGAGTCGCTGAGCAAGTATCTCGCTGAGCGAGATAATATCGCCTGCATGGACGAAACGGAGCCCGGCCTCAAGGTGGTGCACCAGCTGCGCGCGGTCACCCTCGAACTGCACCTGCTGGGCGCGGAGTTCGCGCAGCGCAACGGCCTGCACCCGACCGACCTGCGGGCGCTGATCTGCCTGCTGGACGCGGCCCGGGCGCAGACCCCCGCCACGCCGGGCTGGCTCGGCCGTCAGCTCGGCCTGAACTCGGCGGGCACCACGGCGGTGATCGACCGGCTCGAACGGCTCGGCCGGCTGCGGCGCACCCGGGACGACCGGGACCGGCGCCGGGTGCTGCTGGAGGTGGACGAGCGGGCGGTCGCGCTCGGCTGGTCCTTCTTCGGCCCGTTGATCGCGGATGTGGTCGCCGCCGCCCGGGCGCTGTCGGACTCGGAGCTGGCGGCGGTTCAGCGCTTCCTCGGCGCGGTGCAGGGGGCCGTCGCCGAACAGCGCGAACAGCGCTGACCTGGCTGGATGCGGGCTCTGGCGGGCCGAAAATATATGAACGGTCATTCATTAACCGCCTGTATGATGAGACGCATGGGTCATGGAGCCGCATCCCCGCAGAACGCCGTCCCGCGCACGCGCCTGGACGCGGCCGCTGCCGCCCGGGTGGCCACCACCCTGCAGGCCCTGGCCACCCCGTCCCGGCTGCTGATCCTCTCCCGGCTGCGCGAAGGCCCGTGCGCCGCCACCGAACTCGCCACCGAGGTCGGCATGGAGCAGTCCGCCTGCTCCCACCAGCTCCGCCTGCTGCGCAACCTCGGGCTGGTGATCGGCCGCCGCAACGGCCGCTCGGTGGTCTACGCGCTCTACGACAACCACGTCGCCGAACTCCTCGACCAGGCCGTCTACCACATCGACCACCTGCGCCTGGGCCTGAGCGACGCGGCGGGCCCGGACGCGGACGCCGTGCCGGACGTGGCGCCGGACGCGGTGCCCGCACCGGCGGCCAACCCCGGCTGAGCCGGCCGTCCGCCACGCCCTCGGCGTGATCGATTGCGGGCGCCCGCACCGGCGTTGCACCCGGCCGCATGTCCGGCCGGGCCAGCCCCCAGCCGTCAGCCGTGTGCCGCCGCCAGTTCCAGGAAGCGGTGGCCCACCCGGGTGACCTCGTCCGGCGTCCACTGCAGGGCCGGGCCGGTCAGGCTGACCTCGCCCATCGCCAGGCCCGGGGCGGCGTCGGACCAGTAGCCGACGAACCAGGTGCCCTCCTGCTCGGCGAGTGCGAGGTTGGCCGCGTTCAGGGCCGCGGCCGAGTACGGGAGCCAGAGCTGGAACTCGTGGGTCGGCGGCGTGGCCGGGTTGATCCGCGCGCCCGGCAGCGCGGCCAGGGCCGGAGCCAGGGTGGCGGCGTGCTCGGTGTAGCCCGGGATCCGGGGGAGGACCGTGTCCAGGCCGTGCAGCGCGGCGACGGCGGCGGGCCACTGCTGGAACAGCATGCCGCCCATCCGGTGGCGCCAGGCGCGGGCGTATCCGGCCAGCGCCGAGGTGCCGGCCAGCGCGGCGCCGCTGATGCCGCCGAGGTCCTTGTAGAAGGAGACGTAGCAGCTGTCGGCCAGTGCCGCGATCTCGGCCAGGGAGCGGCCGAAGTGGGTGGTGGTGTTCCACAGTCGGGCGCCGTCGAAGTGCACCCGGGCGCCGACGGCCCGGGCCGCCTCGGTCAGCTCGACCAGCTCCTCCCAGCTCGGCAGCAGGAAGCCGGGGTCGCGCAGCGGGAGTTCGACGGCCAGGGTGCCCACCGGCTCGCCCAGCTCGGCGAGCTCGGCGGGGGTGGGCTGACGCTGCTCGGTGGTGGGCCACAGCGCGCGCAGGCCGGTGAGCTGGCTGTAGGCCTGCCGCTCGTGCTGCTCCAGGTGGCACAGCGGGTGCAGCGCCACGGCCTGGCGGCCGGTCAGTTCGGCGCCGTAGCGCAGTGCGACCTGTTGGGCCATGGTGCCGGTGGGGAAGAACACGGCGTCCTCGGTGCCGAGCAGCTCGGCGGTGCGCTCCTCCAGCTGCCGCACCGGGCCGTCGGTGCCGTAGAAGTCCGGCACCTCGTCCAGCCCGTCCATGGCGGCGATGGTGGTGAGCCGCTCGCGCATGGTGCGCAGGGGCCCGTCGGACAGGAACCGCGTGCTGGCGCGACGGGCTGCGCGGCGCCGCTGAACGGCACTCTGATCATGACTCATTCGGCGATTGTCTGATCAGCATCCAATCCGGCCAACCGATTTTCCGGCTCTCATGCCGCGCCGCCGTCCACCGCACCACGGTGTACCGGCGCTGGACGGATGGCGGTGGGCGTGAGCGCCGAGCACCCGGACGGGCCGTCGGACAAGCCCTACGACCCGAGGATGCGGCGCAGCACGTCCAGCAGCTCGCCGGGGCGGGACGGCCGGGCGGCCCGCCAGCCGATGTGACCGTCGGGGCGGACCAGCACGGCCCCGGCCGCCGGGAGGTCGCAGAGCTCGCCGACCGTGCCCGGCACCGCCTCGCGCAGCGGCCCGCCGTCGAGGGCGTGCACGGTGACCGGGTGTCCGCCCGCCGCCGCGGCGTCGGCCTGCTGCCGCCAGGCCGGGTCGTCCCGCGCTGTGAGCAGGACGAAGCCGGGGCCCACCAGGTCGAGCGTGGAGCCGACGCCGGCCGGGCCGCCGAGCCGCGCGTGCGGCAGCCGGTGTCCGGGCGCACCGCTGGGACGGTAGCCGGTGGGCTCCAACGGCGGCCGTGCCGCGGCGCCTTGGGTCTGCTGCCCGCGGTCCTCAAAACCCTCCTCGGCGATCACGGCGCCGGACCGGTAGACGGCGGTGAGCAGCAGCTCGTCGTCCATCCGGTAGCCGCCGGCCCGGGCCTGGGCGTTCTCGCTCGACAGCTCGATGACCTGCCGCGCCAGGGGCCGGCGCTCGGCCTGGAAGCTGTCCAGGAGCGCCGGGGTGCCGCGGCCGGCGGTGACGGCGGCCAGCTTCCAGGCCAGGTTGTCCGCGTCGCCGATCCCGGTGTTCATGCCGTGGCCGCCGGTGGGCGGGGTGACATGGGCCGCGTCGCCGGCCAGCAGGACGCGGCCGCGGCGGTAGGCGGTGGCCAGTTGGGCGTCCATCCGCCAGGTCATGGTGGAGCGGATCGTGACGTCCAGCTCGGGCAGGCCGGCCATCGAGCGGACGAGGTCGGCCAGCCGGCGGTGGTCGGTGAGGTCCTCGTGCGGCCCGGGGCGGCCGGGGTCGAACGGGTACTGGTAGATCCACCGGCGGTCGTTGTCGATCGCGAGGAAGCCGCCCAGCCCGGGCGGGGTGAGGAAGTACGAGGTGCTGGCCCGATCGGCCACCACCGCGCCGAGCGGTGCGTCGAAGCGGATGCTGAGGAAGTGCCGCAGGTCGGTCGGCCCTGCCATGGCCAGGCCGGCGCCGGTGCGCACGGTGCTCGCCGCGCCGTCGCAGCCGATGAGCCAGTCGGCGGTCACCGGGTAGGGCTCGCCGCCGTCCCGGTCCCGCAGGACGGCGCGCACGCCCGGGCCCGCTCCCTGGTCCGCCGCCTGCTCGAAGGAGAGCAGGCGCACGCCGAGCCGGATCCGGTCGGCCGACAGCTCGCGGGCCCGGCGCAGCAGCAGTGGCTCCAGCAGGTCCTGGGAGCAGACCAGCCCGGGCGAGGGGGTGTGCTCGGGCCCGTCCACCGGGTCGGCCCCGGACCTGTCAGCCGCTACCCCGGTGCGCACGAAGTCCGGATCCACCAGGTTCCGGCCGCGGTAGAAGGAGACCTGCGAGGCGGGGAGCGCGAGCTCGCGGATCGCCGCCTCCAGCCCGCAGCGCCGGAAGATCTCCATCGAACGAGCGGAGATCCCACGGGCCTTGGGATGCGGCGAGGTGTCCGTGCGTGCTTCGACCAGCAGATGGTCCACGCCTTGCGCGGACAGCAGGATCGACAGGGTCAGCCCCACCGGCCCACCGCCCACGATCAGTACCGGGGTCGTCGTCACCGGGGTCGTCGGTGGCTGCATGGCTCTCCAAGGTAGTAACGTCTAACATGTCATTTTGACGTTACCATGGAGGTGTCGCCCAGCCGCCGCCCCGACCGGAGGGACGAAGCCGTGCCCGAGAACCTCACCGACGCCAACCCCCGAGGCCTGCACTTCATCGTCGAACTCGCCAACGCGGTCCAGGACGGTACCCGGGTCGGCGCGGCGGACCTGATGGACCTGCTGGCCCGCCATGGCGGCCCGCCGTTCCGGCTCACCGAGGCCGAGGCCGGCCAACTGTGCGAAGCCACCGGCGAGTTGATCGGCATCCTGGCCACCACGGATCCGGACGCGGCAGCCGAGGCGATCAACGCCCTGCTCGGCCGCCACCCGGCCCGGCCGCACCTGGTCCGGCTCCCCGGCCGCCCCTGGTCGCTGCACGCCCAGGCGGACCGGAGCGCCGGCCCCGCCCCCTGGCTGCTCTCCACCGCCGCGCTGGCCCTGGGGCTCTGGTTCAGCGAACGCGGCGGCTGCGCCTGGGGCCGGTGCGCCGCGCCCGACTGTGAGCACTACTTCATCGACACCGGCCGCCGCACCCCGCAGCGCTACTGCTCCACCCGCTGCGCCACCCGGGTCCGGGTGGCCGCCCACCGCGCCCAGCGCGGAGCCGCCGCCGACTGATCCGCGTTTCCCGCCGTCGGCCCGGGGGTAGGCCACGCTTCGCTGCCGGCCCGGAAGGAGCGCCCCGTGCTCGGTGCTCGAAGACTGGGCTGGCAGGATGTCCGCACCATGCCCGTCCTCCCGCCCGCCACGCCCGTGCGCGCACCCGTGCGCCCTGCCGCCGTCGACCTGCGGGTCCTGCGCGCGGCGGTCTTCGCGACGCTCGGTGTCGTGCTCTCGGGCGCCGGGCACGTGCTGGCCTCGGGGTGCCCGGTACCGGTGGCCGCCCTGCTGGTCGGCTGGGTCGGTGTCGGCGCGTTCGCGCTCGCCCAGGGCGGCCGCGAGCGGTCGTTGCGGGCGATCTGCGGCGGGCTCACCGGGGCCGAGGCGGCGCTGCACACGCTCTTCCACCTCTGGCCCGCCCACGGCACCAGCACCGGCCCCAGCACTCCGGCCGGCCCGCCGATGGGCGGGATGCGGATGCCCGGGATGCGGATGCCCGCGCCGCCGCCCCCGCACCTGGCGGCCGCCGCGCCGCACCTCGCCCTCTGGACGCACCCGGTGCTGCTGGGGCTCAGCCCGGCCATGGCCACCGCGCACCTGGCCGCCGCGCTGGCGGCGGGCTGGTGGCTGCGGCGCGGCGAGGCGGCGATCTGGCGCCTGGTCAGGCTGGCCCGGCTGGCGCGGCTGCTGCGCCGGTCGGCCCGGGCGGCCGCGGCCTTCGTCCAACAGGCCGTGCTGCGCACCGCGCTGCCGTCGGGCCCGTGGCGAGCGGCCGCCCCCGCGTCGGCCTGGATCGCCCGGCTGGACCGCGACGGCGGCGGCCGCGAGCTGCGCGCCACGCCCCGGCTGCGGCACTCGGTGATCCGGCGCGGCCCACCGGCGGCGGTGTTCCCGGCCTGACCCGATCGGCGCGTACGCGCGGCCCTTCGGCAGGCCCCGCGTCTCGTCGCCAACCCGGGCCCGCCCCGCGCGCGCCCTCCTTCGGATGGAGAACACCGAACCATGTCTACGACCACCCGCGCGCCCAGGTCCGCCCGGCCCGCCGGGCTGCCGCGCCGGGCCGCCGCCGCTGCCGCGCTGGCCGCCGCGACCGTCCTGCTCGTCGCCGGCCCGGCCGCCGCCCACGTCACCGTCCAGCCGTCCGCTGCCCCCAAGGGCGCGGCCGACCAGAGCTTCGCGTTCCGGGTGCCCAACGAGGACGACACCGCCAGCACCGTCAAGGTCGAGCTCTACTTCCCGACCGACCACCCGATCGCCTCGGCGCTGATCGCCCCGGTGCCGGGCTGGACGGACCAGATCCAGACCACCAAGCTGACCACCCCGATCAAGACCGACGACGGCGACATCACCGACGTGGTCTCCGAGGTGACCTGGAGCGGCGGGAGCATCGCGCCCGGGCACTACCAGGACTTCACCCTGGACTTCGGCCAGCTGCCCTCGGACACCGACCAGTTGGTCTTCAAGGCGCTGCAGACCTACTCCAACGGCACCGTCGTCCGCTGGATCGACACCTCCCAGCCCGGCCAGCCGGAGCCCGACCACCCGGCCCCGACCCTCAAGCTGACCGCCGCCGCGGCCGACCCGGACACCTCCGCCGCCCCGGCCGCTCCGGTCAGGAGCGCCTCGGCCGACGACTCGACGGCGCGGGGGCTGGGCATCGCCGGCCTGGTGGTCGGCGCCCTCGGTCTGGGAGCCGCGGCCTTCTTCGGCCTGCGCCGCCGCCCCGGCGGTGACCCGGCCGCGTAGGGCCCGTCCGACACGAACCCGGGCTCCGGGCCGGGCAGCCTCCTCGGCAGCCCGGCCCGGAGTTCTCGGTACGGGGTTTCCCGGCCGGTCGCGCGGCGCGACGCTTCGTCAGACACCGGAGAGTGAGCAGAAGTGGCGGGCGGTGACCCGCGCCCATAGCTTCGACTCAACGGACACGCGCAGCCGGGCGCCGAGCGCGGCGTCGCCGACGGACTGCCATCCGGTCCGCCGCTGAGCACGGAAACTCCTTGCCGGGGTCCTGGAAAGCAGGTTGGGACCATGCCCACACGACGGGCTCGCCAAGTGGCGGGCGCGACCGCCGGCCTTCTGCTGGGGCTGGGGGCCGCGACGCCCGCCCATGCCGGCGCGATGCATACCGCCGTCGTCAGCGACCGAGCAGGCAACCCCGCGCACACCGCACGCACCGCCCATGCGGTCCATACCGTCCATTCGGGCCAGTCGATCCAGCAGGCCGTGGACAGTGCCCGGCCGGGGGACACCGTCCTCGTGCTGCCCGGCACCTACCGCGAGAGCGTCCAGATCACCACCTCCGACCTGACCCTGCGGGGCACGGGCGCCCTGAGCGTGATCACCCGGGGTCCGGCCGTCGCCAACGGCTCCGCCGCCGCGTGTGCCCAGGCCGGCCACGGCATCTGCGTCACCGGCGCGCAGGGAGCCCGCCTCACCGGTGTGCGGATCGAGTCGCTCACCGTCTCCGGCTTCCCGAAGAACGGCCTCTCGGCCTCGCAGACCGAGGGGATGACCGTGCGCCATGTGCTGGCCGAGAACAACGGCGAGCAGGGCATCAGCCAGGAGAAGTCGATCCGGGGCCGGTTCCAGGACAACGAGTCCAGGGGCAACGGGCAGTCCGGCATCTTCCTGGCGAACATCGCCGACGGCAAGGGCGGGGCGATCGACACCGAGGGGGCCGAGGTCAGCGGCAACCGGTTGACCGGCAACCGGATCGGGGTGGTGGTCCGGCGGCTGCGCGACCTGGTCGTCGAGCACAACACCATCACCGGCAACTGCGGCGGCGTCTTCGTCGTGGGCGACGACGGCAGGCCCCGCGCGGGCGATCTGACCGTGCGGCAGAACAAGGTGAACCGGAACAACCAGTACTGCCCGCCGAGCGACCGCCTGCCCTACATCCAGGGCACCGGCATCGTGCTGACCGGTGTGGAGCAGACCCGGGTGACCGGCAACGAGGTCATGGACAACGTCGGCGCCTCGCCGCTGTCCGGCGGCATCGTGCTCTTCCGCAGCTACGTCGGCGGCCTGAGCGCGAACAACACCATCAGCGCCAACACGGCCGAGGGCAACGGGACCGCCGACCTCGCCGACCGCGACGGCGGCCCCGACAACAGCTTCACCGGCAACACCTGCCGGCTCTCCGAGCCCGCGGGCCGGTGCTGAGCGGTCGGCAGCCGACGGACCGGGCCCCAGCCTCCCCAACCCCATCGAGAGAACGGCGGCGCTTATGACCACCGCATCTTCCACTTCCACCACGCCCAGCACCGCACCCAGTTCCTCGGCCGCCGCCCCGGCGGCCATGCGGCTGCGTGAGCTCGTCTTCGGCGCGGCCTGCGCGGCGGCCGTGCGGGCAGCGGCCGGACTGCGCGTCGCCGACGCACTCGGCGAGACCCCGGCCACGGCCCACGAGCTGGCCACGGCGCTGGGGATCGAGCCGGGTCCGCTCGCCCGGCTGCTGCGCGCCCTGTCCTGCTACGGCATCTTCGCCGAGACCGGGGACGGCCGCTTCGTCCACACCGAGATGTCCCGGCTGCTCCAGGAGGACGCCCCCAACAGCCTGCGGTACATCGCACTGTGGTGCACCGCCCCGTGGACCTGGGAGGCCTGGCCGCGGCTGGACGAGGCGGTCCGGTCCGGCGAGAGCGTCTTCCCCGACCTGTACGGCAAGGAGTTCTTCGACTACCTGCACGACGACGCGGCGGACACCGCCCGGGTGTTCGACAAGGCGATGACCCACTCCAGCCGCCAGTCGGCCGACGACATCGCGCGCTTCGTCGACCTGGTGGGGGTCGAGTCGGTGGTGGACATCGGCGGTGGTCAGGGCCACGTGCTGGCCAGTCTGCTGGAGCGCTACCCGCACCTGCACGGCACGCTGCTCGACCTGCCCACCGTGGTGGCGAACGCCGATCCGCGGCTGCGCGAGGACGGCGCGCTCGCCTCGCGGGTCCGGTTGCTGGCGGGCGACTGCCGCAGCGCGGTCCCGATCCAGGCCGACCTGTACATCATCAAGAACATCCTGGAGTGGGACGACGACAGCACCCGCCGTACGCTGCGCAACGTGGTGGCGGCGGCCCGGCCGGGCGCCCGGGTCCTGGTGATCGAGAACCTGGTCGACGACAGCCCCTCGATGCGGTTCACCACCGCCATGGACCTGCTCCTGCTGCTCAACGTGGGCGGTGCCAAGCACTCCAAGGACAGCCTGGTCACCCTGATGACGGAGGCCGGCCTGGCCGTCGGCGACATCCGCCCGGTCAACGCCTACCTGCATGCCTTCGACTGCACCGTCTCGGGCTGACGGCCCAGCGGCACGCACAGCACGGCGCCGGCAGCGATCTCGCTGCCGGCGCGGTGCTGTGCGTGGCCGTCGTCTCCGGGGGCTGCGGGGAGGTGGTCAGCCGGCCGTGACGGGAGCGGGGGCCGGTACCGGGGTGGCGAGGGCCTGCTGCTGCTCCTCGGACATCGTGGCGACCAATCCGGTGGTGTGCCGGGCGGTCTGGAAGAGCGGGTGCGCGAGGGTGTCGCGCAGGAAGCCGATGGTGGTCCGCACGCCGGGGCCGGCCACCCGGAACTCCTCCAGCACCCGGTCCATCCTGACGATCGCCTGTTCGCGGTCCGGGGCCCAGACGGCGGCCTTGGCGAGCAGCGAGTCGTAGTCGGGGCCGACCCGCCAGCCGGGGTAGGCGTGCGTGTCGATCCGCACGAAGGGGCCGCCGGGCGGCACGAACTCGGTGAGCAGGCCCGGCGCGGGCGCGAAGTCGCGGGCCGGGTCCTCGGCGTTGACCCGGCACTCCAGCGCCACGCCCCGGGTGCGGACCTCGTCCTGACGCACCGACAGCGGCAGGCCCGCGGCGATGGCGATCTGCTCGCGCACGATGTCCACCCCGGTCACCAGCTCGGTGATCGGATGTTCCACCTGCAGGCGGCAGTTGATCTCCATCAGGTAGAACTCGTGATCCGGCGTCAGGACGAACTCGAAGGTGCCGGCCCCGACGAAGCCCACCGCGGCGGCGCCGCGCACCGCGGCCGCCCACATCGCCTCGCGCAGCTCGGTCGGCAGCTCGGGCGCCGGGGCCTCCTCGATGAGCTTCTGGTGCCGGCGCTGCACCGAGCAGTCGCGCTCGCCCAGGTGGATCACCGAGCCGTGCCGGTCGCACAGCACCTGCACCTCCACATGGCGCGCGTCCTGGACGAACCGCTCCAGGTAGAGACGGTCGTCGCCGAAGACCGCCCGCGCGTGGGCCTGGGTCTCGACATAGGCCAGCCGCAGGCCGTCGGCGTCCTCCACCACGGCCATGCCGCGACCGCCGCCGCCCGCGACCGCCTTGAGGATCACCGGATAACCGACCTGCTGGGCCAGTTCCTTGGCCTCGGCCGAGGAGGTCAGCGCATCGGTGCTGCCGGGCAGGACGGGCAGTCCGGCCCGGGCCATCAGGGCCCGGGCCACCGCCTTGTCGCCGAGCTGCTGCATCACGTGCGCGGGCGGGCCGATGAAGACGATGCCGTTGGCCTCGCAGATCTCCGCGAAGTCGGGATCCTCCGACAGGAAGCCGTACCCGGGGTGGATGGCCTGCGCCCCGGTCTGCAGCGCCGCCTCGATGATCGCGGGAACGCTCAGGTAGCTCGCCCTCGCGGGCGGCGGACCGATGTGCACCGCCTCGTCCGCGAAGCGGACCACGGCCGAGTCGCGGTCCACGGTCGAGTACACCGCCACCGTCCGGATGCCGAGTTCGCGGCAGGCGCGGGCCACCCGCAGCGCGATCTCCCCACGGTTGGCGATGAGAACGGTTGAGAACATGGAGATCACCTCGGTGCTCGGGACGGCCTGGGGCGCGGACGTACGCCGGAAGGCCCGAGGGCTTGTCGCACAAGCCTTCGGGCCCGTCTGACAAGCCCTAGTCCTCCTCGGCGGTGACGGGTTCGAGTGCGATCAGGCGCTGATCGAACTCCACCGGCCGGCCGTTCGGCGTGACCAGCTCGACCACCCGCCCGCCGACGGTGGAGGTGATGGTGCTCATCATCTTCATCGCCTCCAGGACCCCCACCGGCTGGCCGGGCTGGACCAGGTCGCCGATGCTGACGAACGGCGGCGCCTCCGGTGAGCTGGCGTGGTAGAAGGTGCCGACCATCGGGGCGCGGACGTAGGCGAGGTCGTCCTGCTCCTCCACCGCCGGGCCGCCGGGCAGCTCGCCGGCGGGCGCGTGGCCCGCGCGCTGCGCCGGGTCGACCGGGTCGGGCCACTCGACCTCGACACTGGTCTGCCCGTCCCTTATCCGGATCCGCCGCGGCGTCGCCGGTGCGGCCTTGGCCAGTTGGGCGACGTTGCGGCAGACCGCGTCCAGCAGCTCGCCGGGGGCCGGCGCCGGGCGCTCGGCCCGCGTGCCGTTCGCACCCTGGCCCACGTGTCGTCCGTCCTCGGGGTCCAGCCTGAGGCGGTCCTCCTCGCGGCGGGCGAGCTCACGGCGTTCCCACTCCACACGGTCCGGCTTCACCGGGCCCCTCCTTCAGCACTCAGGCCGCTGTCGAGTCCGAAGCGGTGGAAGCGGTCGCGGCGTTCGCTCAGCAGTCGCTGCGGCTCCCACGGCTTCAGCTCGTCCAGGGCGGCGGTCACCGCGTTGCCCAACAGGGCGGCGGCCTGCAGATGGTCGGTGTGCGCACCACCCGGTGGCTCCGGCACGACACCGTCGACGATACCGAGGCGCAGCAGTTCCCCCGCATCGACGCGCAGAGCCGCCGCCGCGGTTGGCGCCGCCTGTGCGTCCTTCCACAGAATGGCGGCGCAGCCCTCCGGACTGATCACCGAGTAGATCCCGTTGGCGCAGATCAGCACCCGGTTGGCGACGGCCAGCGCGAGCGCGCCGCCGCTGCCGCCCTCGCCGGTGACCACGGCGACGATCGGCACCGGCAGCCGGGCCATCAGGCGCAGGTTCTCCGCGATGGCGACCGCCTGGCCGCCGCGCTCCGCGTCCGGGCCGGGGTTGGCGCCCGGGGTGTCGATCAGTGTGACCACCGGCAGGCCGAGTTTGGCCGCCATCCGCATCAGCCGGGCCGCCTTGCGGTAGCCGCCGGGGCTCGGCATGCCGAACTTGCGGCGCTGGCGCTCGACCAGGTCGTTGCCGCCCTTCTGGTGCCCGATCAGCATGACGGGCCGTCCGTTGAGCCGGCCGGGGCCGCCGACGACGGCCGAGCAGTCCTCCGAGATCCGGTCGCCGTGCAGTTCACGGAAGCCGTCCAGCAGGTGCGCGGCGTAGTCGAGCGTGGTGGGCCGCTCGGGATGGCGGGCGAGCCGCACGGTGGTCCAGGCGTCGCTCGTCGGCAACTCCTCGGCGCTGCGCAGGATCCGGCCGCTCGGCCCACCCGGGCCGGCGGTGTCCGGGGCGTCCGCTCCTGGGGTGTCGGCTGCCGGGCTGTCCGGGGCCTGTGCGGTGGCCGGGGTGTCGTCCCGCGCGGACTGCAGGCTGAGCAGCTGCGCCAGCGTGGCGCGCAGCGCGGCCCTCGGCACCACACCGTCGACGAGCCCGTTGCGCAGCAGGAACTCCGCGGTCTGGAAGCCGGCCGGCAGGCTCTCGCCGATGGTCTGCTCGATCACCCGCGGCCCGGCGAAGCCCAGCCGCGCGCCCGGCTCGGCGATGATCACGTCCGCGAGGGTGGCGAACGAGGCGGCCACGCCCCCGTAGGTCGGGTCGGTGACCAGCGACACCACCAGGATGCCGGCCTCGTCGAGTTCGGCCAGCGCCTGGGAGGTCTTGGCCATCTGCATCAGCGACAGCACGCCCTCCTGCATCCGGGCCCCGCCGGAGGCGGTGACCAGCAGCAGCGGGATCCGCAGCCGCAGGCTGGTCCGGGCGGCCTCGGTGATCAGCGCGCCGACCCCGCAGCCCAGACTGCCGCCGAGGAAGCGGAAGTCCATCGCGGCGGCCACCACCGGGTGGCCCTCGATGGTGCCCTGCACGCAGAGCACCGCCTCCCGCAGCCCGGTCGTGGTCCGGGCGTCCAGCAGCCGCTCCGGGTACGGCCGGGTGTCGGCGAAGCCGAGCGGGTCGCTGACGCAGTCGACGTGGTCGAGCGGCTGTGCCGAGCCCGGATCGAGCAGC
This sequence comes from Kitasatospora sp. NPDC008050, assembly GCF_042957465.1. Lineage (NCBI taxonomy): Bacteria > Bacillati > Actinomycetota > Actinomycetes > Kitasatosporales > Streptomycetaceae > Kitasatospora > Kitasatospora sp. NPDC008050. The sequence goes on along the minus strand of NZ_JBIBIJ010000012.1, from coordinate 46,903 downwards.
TGGTCCAGCCGCTCGCGCGCGGTGAGCCTGGCGTGCGACCCGCAGTCGGGGCACACGCGCAGCGCCCGGCTGAAGCGCTTGCCGTAGATGAGAGTGACGCAGCGCTCGCACCGCACCCAGGAGGGCGCCTGGTCGGCCGCCGGGTTCTCCACCTCGACCATGGGGTTTCCTTCCAGCCTGTGCGTCCGCTACCGCCGGGCGCTGCGCGGGCCTGTCCGGCGGATCTTCACGCGGTGATGCCGCGCTCCCAGCGGTAGAACTCGCGGGCCATGGCGTCCTTGGGCTCCCGCCAGGTCTGCGGGTCGTAGGCCTGGACGTAGGCGGCGAGCCGCTCGCTGACGTCGCGGAACTCCGGGTGGCCGGTCAGCTTGGCCACTTCGGGGCCCGGGGGGCGCTCGGCCTCGATCAGGTGCAGGTACAGGTCGCCGAACTGGAACAGGCTGCGGCCGGTCACCCCGATCAGCTCGGGCAGTTCGCCGCGGTCGGAGTCGGCGAAGGTCCTGGCGATGTCGGTGGCCGCGCCGGGCTTCATCCGGGCGACGATCAGAGCGCGGTGCATGGGTCGCGTCCTTTCGTGATGGCTGGGCGGGCTCAGTTGGGCAGGGCGGCCGGGGCGCCGCGGCCGGTCTCGCGGGCGTGCCGCTCGACCTTGTCGCGGATGAGCTCCATCTGGATCTTGGAGTTGCGGTTGATGTGGTCGGTCATCTTGGTGTCGTCCACCGGCGCGGTGGGCTTCATCGCGAAGTCCTGGATCCAGCGCATCGCGGTGCCGCCGTCGACCTCCCGGTACTCCCAGCGGATGTTCATGTGCTCGAACGGGCCGGTCTCCACCCGACGCGCCTTCACGGTGAGCGAGGGGCGGTGGGTCTCCCGCTCGGAGACCCAGCTCCACACCTGGCCGTTCTCGTCGGGGTGCATGGTCAGCCGGAAGGTGACCTTCTCGCCCTGCCGGTCGAGCACCTCGACGGAGGCGTACTCGCTGAACAGCTGCGGCCAGCCTTCGAGGTCGTTGGTCAGGTCCCAGGTCAGGGCGACGGGTGCGGCGATCAGGATCTCGTTCTCGGTGTGTCCGGTCATCTCAGGCTCCAGCGGTGAGTTGGTCGTTGACGAGGGTGAGGAAGTCCTCGGGGGTCTTGCAGCTCTCCGGCTCGTTGCCGATCGGCTTCCCGTAGCGGTTCTCCAGCTCGGACACGATGCCCAGCAGCCCGAGCGAGTCGAGCCCGAACTGCTCGAAGAGCGTGTCGGGTTGGCGCTCCAGGTCGGCGGCGTCGACCGACAGTCCGGCCCGGCCCTTCATGAGCGAGGCGAGTTCTTCGAAGGTCACGGGGCCGTTCATCTTGATCTCCTTCGGGTGGACGGGAGTTGCGGGTGGGGAAGGATCACGGACGGTCGTCGGTACCGCGCCGCAGCACCAGCGCCGAGTTGCAGCCCATCAGGCCGCGGCTGAGCACCAGCGCGGTACGCAGCGGCAGCTTGCGGGCATGCCCGGTGACCAGGTCGAGGTCGTGCCGCACCTCGGTGATGTTCGGCGTCGGAGGCACCAGGCCGTGCTCCAGGGCGAGCACCGCGGTGGCCACATCCAGCGCCGAGGCGGCCGAATAGGCCCGGCCGTAGCCGGTCTTGGGCGCGGTCACCGGGACCTCGGCGCCGTGCGGGCCCAGTGCGTCGGCGATCGCCAGCGCCTCGGCCTGGTCCGCGGAGGGGACGCCGAGGGCGTCGGCGAAGACCACGTCGACCTCGTGGGGCGCGCAGCCCGCCTCGTCCAGCGCGCCCTGGATCGCCCGCGCCAGGCCCTGCCGGGAGGCCTCCCAGCCGGCGGTGCCGGTGAAGGTGGCGGCATGGCCGGCCACCACGGCCCGGACCCGGGCGCCGCGCCGGTGTGCCGCTCCCGCCTCCTCGACGACGAACATCGCGCCGCCCTCGGCCGGGGAGAAGCCGCAGGCGTCGTCGGTGAACGGCAGATAGGCCCGGTGCGGTTCCGCGGCCAGGCTGAGCTCCGGGTAGCCGAGCTGGCAGACCACCGAGTAGGGGGCCAGCGGCGCCTCGGTGGCGCCGGCCACCACCGCGTCCGTGCCGTGCCGGATGGTCCGGCAGGCGTGTGCGAAGACGTCGAGGCCACCGGCCTCGTCGTTGGCCAGCACGCCGCACGGTCCCTGGAAGCCGCCGCGGATGGAGATCTGGCCGGTGCTGGCGGCGTAGAACCAGGCGATGGACTGGTAGGGGCCCACGAAGTGCGGCCCCTGTCCCCACAGGTTCTGCAGCTCGCCCTGGCCGAACTCGCCGCCGCCGGAGCCCGCCGCCGTCACCACGCCGATGCCGAACGGCGCCTGCGGGTCCTTCGCCAGCTGGGCGTCCTCCAGGGCGAGTTCGGCCGCGGCCATGGCGAAGTGGGTGAACCGGTCGGTCTGCACCAGGAAGCGGTTCTCGATCAGCCCGGCGGGGTCGAAGCCGCGGACCTCGCCGGCCACCCGCAGCGGCAGGTGGGTGCAGCCCTCCCGGGAGACCGGGCCGAGCACGGCGGTGCCCTGCAGCACCGCCTTCCAGAAGGCGTCGGTGCCGACCCCGCTGGGTGCGACCACGCCCAGGCCCGTGACCACCACCTGACGGTCGTTCAGTGCCGGCTCGGGGCCGCGTGATCTGGTCATTCCGTCCTCCCGTCGGCGCGGGTGAGCACCACCGCGGACTGGAAGCCGCCGAAGCCGCTGCCGACCGAGAGCACGGTGCGCAGGTGCGCGGCGCGGGCGGTGCGCGGCACGTAGTCGAGGTCGCACTCCGCGTCCGGCGTCTCGTAGTTGGCGGTCGGCGGCACCACTCCGTGGGTCAGTGCCAGGGCGCAGGCGGCCAGTTCGATCGCGCCGATGGCGCCCAGCGAGTGCCCGACCATCGACTTGATCGAGCTCATCGGCACGGTGTAGGCGTGCGCGCCCAGCGAGCGCTTGACGGCCGCCGTCTCGTGCCGGTCGTTCTGCTTGGTGCCCGAGCCGTGCGCGTTGACGTAGTCGACGTCGGTGGGGTCGAGTTGGGCCTCGGCCAGGGCGCGGTCGATCGCCTCCGACATCTCCCGGCCCTCCTGGGTGAGGCCGGTCATGTGGTAGGCGTTGCCGAAGGTGGCGAAGCCGCGGATCTCGCAGTAGATCCGCGCGCCGCGGGCGCGGGCATGCTCCAGCTCCTCCAGCAGCAGCACGGCCGCGCCCTCGCCCAGCACGAAGCCGTCGCGCTCGGCGTCGAAGGGGCGCGAGGCGTGTGCGGGGTCGTCGTTGCGGGTGGAGGTCGCCTTGATCGCGTCGAAGCAGGCGACCGTGATCGGGGAGATCGGCGAGTCCGAGGCGCCGGCCACGACGATGTCCGCCTTGCCCTCGGTGATGGCGTGGAAGGCGTGCCCCACCGCGTCCAGCCCCGAGGTGCACCCGGTGGAGACGGTCTGCACCGGGCCGTGCGCGCCGATGTCCTCGGCGACCTCGGAGGCCAGCGCGCTGGGGGAGAAGGCGCGGTGCAGGTGGGCGCCGGCGCCCTGGTGGTCCACGTCCCAGCGGCCGCCGCCGGCGCTGACCGCCACGTAGTCGTGCTCCAGACGGGTGGTGCCGCCGACGGCCGAGCCCAGCGAGACGCCGATCCGCCAGGGGTCCTGCACGCCGAGGTCGAGCCCCGAGTCGCGCAGCGCCTCGGCGGCCGCGGCCAGCGCGAACTGGACGTAGCGGTCGGCGCGTTCGGCCCGCTCCGGCTCCAGGCCGCAGGCCAGCGCGTCGAAGTCGCACTCGGCCGCGATCCGGGAGCGGAACCCCGCGGGATCGAAGAGGGTGATCCCGCGGGTCGCGGTCTGGCCGGCCGTGAGCAGGTCCCAGAAGGCCCGCACCCCTATCCCGCCGGGGGCCACCACACCGAGGCCGGTGACCGCGACACGGCGCATCACGCCGTCGCCCCGGTCGGGTCGGGCGGCATCGACAGGGCGCCGGCCACCTGTGTGGTGTCCTCGGTGTCCACGTGGCCGAGTTCGGGGCGGGGCGCCAGCGGCCCCAGGTGGAAGACCATCCGGGCCTCGGTGCCGCCCACGTTGCGGAAGCGGTGGCGGACGTCGCGCGGGATCATCAGGCCCTGGTCGGGCCGCAGCGGGTGCGCTGCGCCGTCCAGGTCCACCTCCAGCTCGCCGCTGACGACGAAGACGAACTCCTCGGAGTACGGGTGGTAGTGCTCACCGATCCGCTCGCCGGGCTGGATGATCGCCAGGCCCATGAAGCCGCTGGTGGCGCCCACGCTGGTCGGCGTGAGGATGGCGCGCAGGTCGCCGCCGCGCCGCCGGTTGGGCTGCGTCTCGTCGAGGTGCACGATGCGTGCGGGATTGACGCTCACGGGTCACTCTCCGGTGGCGGCGGACGCCGGGGCGGCGCCGGGGGCCTGGGGGTCGGGGGACGGGGCCTTGCGGTCGGTGACCAGGTCCATGGCACAGTCGTCCAGGAAGCGGGTGATCCCCGCCGCGCTCTCCAGGTCGGTGTCCGCGGGCAGGTCGAGGTAGCGGATCAGGGCGGTCAGCGCGCTGCCCGGGGCCAGGCCCGCCGCCTGCGCGGGGGCCTGCCGGTAGGGCACCCGCAGGTCGACCAGGCGCAGCAGCAGGCCGTCGCGCAGGAACATCGTGCCGGCCGCCAGCGGGTGCGCCGCGTCCCCGGCCGCCGACTTGTCCTGCTCGGCGAGGAGTTGGACGGCCGCGGCGCCGTGGCCGGGGCGCACGGGGTACAGGAAGGCCAGCCGGGTGAGGTCTTTCGCGGTGGGCTCACCGCCGGTGTGGTGCACCGCGGGCAGCGCCGCGCGCGCGAAGAAGGCCCGGGTGGACGCCGGGTCGGCGAAGTCCCGGGCCTCCTCCAGGTACGGGTTGACCGCCTCCTCGACGGCCCGCACCTCGGGCTGCGTGGCCACGTGCCGCAACGCGTTGCCGAGGTCGCCCTGCACCTCGACGGCCCGCACCACGCGGTTGCCGCGCATGAAGAGCGAGGTGCGACAGAGCCGGGTGGTGCGGTCCACCTCGGCCCGTGGCGAGCGGTAGCCCGAGAGGATGTCGGCGACGGCCCGTTCGCTGCCGGGCTTGACCGTGAAGGTGAGCGCGTGGCGCACCACGCCGCCGCTGGCCAGTGGCGGGGCCGGCAGCGGGTCGGTGCTGCGCGTGGGCCGGCGCCCTGCGGCGACCGCCGCGGTTCTGCGCAGGGGCGCGCCGTCCGGGGCGGCCACCGGCTCGGGGGTCTCCCGGGCGATGACGAACCGCAGCGAACGGGTGTCGCTGACGCACTGGTGGAGCGGCTCGACCACATCGCGGTGGGCGGGGCTGTCCACCCAGCTGAGGAAGGGCTCGGCGCTCTCCCACTCGCTGGTGATCAGCCACTGCGAGGAGTTGCCGAGCGACTGGCACAGCTGGTCGCTGATGTGGCCGGGGACCTTGGCCACCTGGTGGCGGATCTGCTCGTAGGCGGCCAGGAAGCGCTGCTCCTGGCCGTCGTGCACGTCGAGCAGCAGCACGACGCGCAGCCGGGAGTCGGTGGCCGGAGTGGAGGGTGGGGTTTGCCTGTCGGACAGGGTTGTCACGGTGCTTGTTCCTCTCGCTCGATCCCGGCCCCTGCGCACGTTCCGGGGCCTGATCGCATGCGTTCGATACTACGTACCGCAACGATCTCCGCACGATGCGTGAGTCGCGCGGGTGAAGATCGCTTCCGGGCGGCCGCCGCTGGGAATAGCTAGGGCCCGGCCCGATCCGGCCGTGCCCTGCGCGGCGGCCGGGCCCCTTCCCCGTACGGCTGGAGAGACCTCATGACCTCGCAGGTCGACGACCGCGTGCCGGTCCTGATCGTGGGCGGTTCCCTGGTGGGGCTGTCCGCCTCACTGTTCCTCGGGCGCCTGGGTGTCGAACACCTGGTGGTGGAACGACATGCGCGCACCTCGCACCACCCGCGCGGGCGTGGCAACAACGTGCGCACGATGGAGCTCTACCGGACGGCAGGGGTGGAGCAGCAGATCCGGCAGGCGGCCGCCGTGCTGGCCGAGAACCACGGCATCCTGCAGGCCGGCACGCTGACCGGCGCCGATCAGGAGTGGCTGTTCAAGCAGATCGACCCGGGCGGCACGCTCTCCCGGCTCAGCCCCTCCGGCTGGTGCCTGTGCAGCCAGAACGACCTGGAGCCGGTACTGCTGCGCTGCGCCCAGGAGTTGGGCGGTCAGGTGCGGTTCGGCACCGAGCTGGACTCCTTCGAGCAGGACGAGGCCGGGGTGACGGCACTGATCCGGGACCGGGAGAGCGGTCAGGTGCGCACGGTGCGCGCCGACTACCTGATCGCGGCGGACGGGCCGCGCAGCCCGGTGCGGGAGAAGCTGGGCATCGGGCGCACCGGGCAGGGCGACCTGTTCCACAACGTGAGCATCACCTTCTCGGCCAAGCGGTTGGCCGAGGTGGTGGGTGAACGACGGTTCATCGTCTGCTACTTGACCAACCCCGAGGGAGCCGGCGCGCTGCTGCCGGTCGACAACCAGCAGCACTGGGTCTTCCACGCGCCCTGGCACCCGGACCGCGGCGAGGAGTTGGCGGACTTCACCGACGAGCGGTGCGAGGCGCTGATCCGGGCCGCGACCGGCGTGCCCGACCTGGAGCTGGAGGTGACCGGCAAGGCGCCCTGGCACGCGGCCGAACGGGTCGCCGAGCGCTACGGTGAGGGCCGGGTCTTCCTCGCGGGGGACTCGGCGCACGAGATGTCCCCGACCGGCGCGTTCGGATCCAACACCGGGATCCAGGACGCGCACAACCTGGCCTGGAAGCTCGCGGCGGTGCTGCGCGGCTGGGCCGGACCCGGGCTGCTGGAGACCTACGACGCCGAGCGGCGTCCGGTGGCGGTGGCGACCGGTGCCCGTGCCTCGGCGCGCTCCGCCGAGCACCGGCACCCCGGGTACGAGGTCACTCCCGGTGCCGGGCGGCAGGCCGGCATGATGGCGGTGGTGCTGGGGTACCGCTACGACTCGACTGCCGTGGTGGACAGCGCTGCTGCCGGATCGCCGGTTCCGCAGGACTTCCGTCCGATCGCCGAGCCGGGCGGCCGGGCGCCGCATCTGTGGCTGCGCCGGGACGGGGCCAGGGTCTCGACGCTGGACCTCTATGAGACGGTGCCGGTGCTGCTGAGCGGCCCCGAGGGCGGGGCGTGGCATGCCGCCGGTCAGCGGGTGGCCGAGCGGTCGGGCGTTCCGCTCACCTGCTACCAGGTGGGCTCGGATGCGCCGGACGGGCTGGTGCCCGAGGACGGTGCCGACTGGGAGCACCTGCACGGGGTCGCGGCGGACGGTGTGGTGCTGGTGCGTCCCGACGGGTTCGTGGCCTGGCGGGCGCGCGGCTCGGCGGCCGAGCCCGAGCAGCTGCTGGCCGAGGTGCTGGGCCGGGTGCTCGACGTCCGCACCGGCTGACCGCCGGGACGGGCAGCGGCGGGGGCGCCGCGCTCGGCGCCCCCGCCGTTGATCTGCCTGACGTACCGTCAGGTCACCTGGTAGCGACCGACCATGCCGCCCATCATGTGGTGGATGACGTGGCAGTGGTAGAGCCAGTCGCCGGGGTTGTCCTCCAGGTACTCGATGGTCAGCGTGGTGGAGGGGCCGATCAGCTGCGAGTCCACCCAGTCCGGGCTGTTCGGACCGCTGCGCCAGCGATGGCCGTGCAGATGGAAGACGTGGAACTCCTGGCCCAGCGAGGCGATCCGCCACCGCACCCGATCGCCCGCCTTCGCGGTGAAGGTCGGGGTGTTGCCGAGGTAGGCGCCACCGTTGAAGAGGTTGAGGTTCTGGCCCAGCGAGGGGATGTCGGCCTTGTAGGTGTCGTGCAGGAAGAGCACGAACTCGCGGTCGACCTGGGGGGTGTTCTCGTCGGTGACCGCCACGACGCCGAACAGGCCGAGTTCGGCGCCGATCTCCATCACCGGGTCGCCTGGGCTGAGCCGTTGGGACTCGTCCAGTCCGTACTCCTTGTGCGCGGGCGCGCTGCTCGCGGCGGCCGGACCGGGGATCGACTGCGGCATCGAGTGGTCGTGGTAGGGCCAGGTGCCCACCGAACTGGGCGGGCAGGCCCAGGTGTAGGTGTAGGTCTCGCCGAACGGGACGGCGGCGCCGGGCCGGTCGGGGTCGTCGGCCAGCCAGCCGCCGTCGTTCTCCCGGTCGTAGAGCACGCCGTGCGGGTGCATGCTGTGCGGCCAGCGGTAGTGGTCGTCGTTGTTGCGGAAGTGCACCCGGATCAGGTCGCCCACCTCGGCGCGCAGCACCGGGCCGGGGATGCCCTGGTTGGCTCCCAGTCCGTCGGGGCCGAGGTCGGCATCGAGCGGGTGGTCCCAGTCCGGCGCGTAGGCGCGAAAGCCGACCGCCCAGAACGTGAGCTTGTCCGCAGGGATATGACGGCCCATCATGGCGTCGTAGCCGCTGGGCACCGGGTTGTGCTGGAACGAGTCGGCCTGGACCCAGTACTCGCGCACCCGGCCGCTGGGCTGGAAGGTGTCGGCGGCGAACGGGTCGTAGGGCGCCTGGCGCCTGGCCGGGGCCGGGGCGGCCGGAGGGGTCGCGGCGGCCGCGGGCCGGGCGCCGGCGGCCAGTGCGGCGACGGCGCCGCCGCCCAGCAGGGTCCGCACCACGGCCCGGCGGCCGTGCTCGCTCTTGTCGTCTCGCTTCTCGTCTTGGGCCTGATCAGCCGACATGGGTCCCTTTCCGGATCAGCAGTCCCGCCGAGACTGGGGTCTCTCTCATGGGTCTTGTCGGATCAGCGTGCGGTGTCGGGATGCCCGGCGTCGCGCGCCCGGCAAGACTCATGAGAGAGACCCTAGGCACACTCGGGCGCCAGCGCCGGGAGCTGCTCGGGTGCTATCGCCCAGTCGGCCGAGCCGGTTGCTCCGAGGGTGCCGATTGCTCCGGGGGCGGCGCGGGCGCCGCGCGTGCGGGGGCTGTGACGGTCGCGTCACGCACTGATAAGACAACCTTTCAACCTGCCAAAACATCGCTTGGTGATCTTGTTATGCATGGGAAAAGCTCGATTTGAACTAGGAATCCAAGCGTGTAAGGCTGTGCTGCCAGCCGTTACCAAGAGGTAACCCGCCGTGGCCGCTGCCCCGCCGACCCAGCCAATCTGGGTCCGTGGCGGGTGCCGCACGGCGCGGAGCAGACCCGAGCTGGCGATTCCGGGCCCCGGTGCTGACCGGCGAGGCCCTACCTGCGAGCTGGAAAGCGTTGGTGTCATGCAGAGCCCTACTGCCGATGTGGCGACCCTGCGAACCGAGATCGAGGAGCTCTGGGAGCGGCGGGACGAGATCCCGCTGGACGGCGCCGAGGCGGCGGCCGCCGTGGACGCGGCGATCGGGCTGCTGGACACCGGGCGGGCCCGGGTGGCGGAGCTGGTGGACGGTGAGATCGTGGTCCACGAGTGGCTGAAGGCCGCGATCCTGCTGCTCTACAAGCAGGCCCAGCCGCAGCCCTCGCAGTTCGGGCCCTTCGAGTGCGCCGACAAGATCCCGCTGAAGTCCGGCATCGCCGGCTCCGGCGTCCAGGTCTCGCCCGGCGCCGTGATCCGGCGCGGCAGCTTCCAGGAGCCCGGCGCGGTGGTGATGCCCAGTCACATCGGCATCGGCTCCTACGTCGGCGAGGGCACCCTGGTCGACTCCTGGGTCGGCATCGGATCCTGCGCCCAGATCGGCCGCAACGTGCACCTGTCGGGCGGGGTGGGGCTCGGCGGGATGATCGAGCCGCCGATGGCCAGGCCGGTGGTGATCGAGGACGACGCGTTCATCGGCGCCCGGTCGATGATCTACAGCGGCGCCCGGGTCGGCGAGGGCGCCCTGCTCGGCGCCGGTTCGCTGCTGACCGACACGATCCCGGTCATCGACGCCGCGACCGGCGAGGAGCTCAGCCGCGGCTCGGTGCCGCCGTGGACCGTCGCGGTGCCCGCCAGCCGGCCGCGCGAGTTCGCCGGCGGCACCTTCGGCCTGCCCTGCCTGCTGGTGATCAAGCACCTGAAGAAGGGCGAGCGCCATGACAAGGCCAAGCTCAACGACGTGGTGCGCACCCAGCCGCCGACGCTGACTCTCTGACCGCGAACCCACCCTGTCGCCGCGTCACATCCGACCTGTTCGAGGAGCACCTTTCCCGTGTCTGCCAACGGAATCCTTCCGATACTCAAACGCCACCCGGAACTCGGCGAGCTGCACACCCGGCTGCGCGCCTTCCTGGACGCCCAGCTGCCCGTGCCGCTGTGCGAGGACGCCGACCGGCCCGACTGGCTCGACCTGCGCCGCAAGGCGGCCGCGGCCGGGCTCACCGGCATCGACCTGGTGGGCCCCGGCGCCGCCGTGCGGGAGGGGAGTGCGGCGGGCGGGCGGGTCGCCCAGGGGATGGCCATGTTCCTCGCGGGGGAGCGGGACTGCGACGCGCGCGAGCTCTTCAGCAGCGGGCACGGCGCGATGGCGCTGCACTACGGGACGCCCGAGCTGGCCCGGCTGGTCCACGAACAGGTGGTAGTCGAAGGCAAGTTGGCGGGTGTCGCGTCCAGTGAGCCGCAGTCCGGCTCGGATCTGCGCGGCTTTCGCACCGTGCTGGTCGACCACGGCGGCCACTACACGCTGTCCGGCTCCAAGGGGCTGATCAGCCGGGTCGAGGAGGCGTGCGGGTTCGTCGTCTTCGCCAAGATCGTCACGGCCGCGCAGCACGGCACGGTCGACCTGCGCGAGGTGCCGCTGTCCGCGGTCTGGCTGCCGATGGACACCAAGGGCGTGCTGACCGAGACCACCGACCCGCTGGGCATGCGGGGTTGGAGCTTCGGGCACCTGCACTTCGTCGACGCGGAGCTGCCCCACGGCCTGCTGCTCGGGGCGCCGGGCGAGGGCCGGCGGATCTTCGACGCGCACTTCTCCGCCTGGCGGCTGATGATGTCGCTGGTCTGCCTGGGGGCCGCCGCGGCCGCGATCCAGGAGTCCGCGGACCGCACCCGCCGACGCACCGTGGGACGGCTGCCGCTGGCGGCCATCCCCTCCGTCGCCGCCCGGATGGGGACGGCCGCGGCCGAGGTCGAGGCCGCCACCGCCTGGTGCTTCGCGCTGCTGGAGCGGATCGACCAGGGGGACGTGGACGCCGCCGCCTGCTCGGCCGCCAAGGCGCTGGCCACCGACGTGGCCTACCGCGCGGTGGACCTGGCCCTTCAACTGCACGGCAGCGAGGGCTACACCCGGCGGACCCCGATGGAGAAGCGGCTGCGGGACATCCGCGGGCTGCGGATCGCGGACGGACCCAATGACACGCTCTACAGCGTGCTGGCCCACGCACTGCTGACGGATGGTCAGGAACTGGTGCCGGCGGCGCCGTCCGACTCCCTGCGACCGCTGGCCAGTCGCTGACATGGGGAGCCGGCCGAACCCCACCGTCGCCCCCTTCCGATCCGAAGTCGTCCAGATCCTGGACGTGTTGGCGGCCGATCGCGAGCGGGAGGCGATCCGGCACCAGGGACAGGTCCTCACCGCCGGTGAACTGCTCGACCTGACCCACCGGTTGGCCCGGGCCATGCAGGCCCGGGGCATCGGACGCGGGCGGACCGTCACCCTGCTGAGCGGGAACCTGCCGGCGGCGATCGCCGCGCGCTACGCCGCCAACCTGCTCGGCTGCCGGGTCAACCAGCTGTACAACAAGCTGCCGGCCGAGACCCAGGCCGTCATGGTGCGCGACGTCGAGACGCACACCCTGATCGTCGACCCGCCGCATGCCGAACGGGCCGCCCAGCTCATCGCGTCGGTCCCGGGGGCCGGCGTGCTGGTCCTGGGCCCGGCGGCCGGTGCGCGGGACCTGCTGGCGCTGGCCGCCGAGCAGCCGGCCGACCCGTTCCCCAGCCGGGCGAGGCCGCAGGACGTGCGGACCATCCGGCACTCCGGCGGCACCACCGGCCACTCCAAGGGCATCTGCGTCAGCTACGGCCAGGTCCGGCCGTTCGGTCCCGACCTGCCCAGCGAGCCCGGGCGGCCGCCCCGGCTGCTGGTGTGCACCACCATCGCGCACGCGGCCGGACAGATGACCGACAAGGTGCTGCGGGCCGGCGGCAGTGTGGTGCTGCTGCCGGAGTTCGACGCGGCCACCGTGCTGGCGGCGATCGAGACCGAGCGGATCACCGACCTGTTCCTGATGCCGCCGCTGCTCTACCAGATGATCGACCACCCGGATGCGGCCGGGGCCGACACCAGCAGCCTGCGGCGGCTGAGCTACGGCGGCTGCCAGGCCTCCCCGGCGCGGATCACCGACGCGCTGCGACGGCTCGGGCCGGTCCTCGTCCAGCTCTACGGGCAGCACGAGGCGGGCATCGTCAGTGTGCTGGCCGCCGAGGACCACGACCCGCTGCGCCCCGAGCGACTGCGCTCGGTGGGCCGGATCGCGCCCGGCTACCAGGTGGTCATCCGCGACGAGTCGGGCCGCGAGCTGCCCGCCGGCACGCCCGGCGAGGTCTGCGTGCGCTCCGACACCCTGATGCAGGGCTACTGGAAGCAGCCCGAGCTGACCGCTGCCGCGGTCCGGGACGGCTGGCTGCACACCGGCGATATCGGCCGGCTGGACCGGGACGGCTACCTGACCATCGTGGACCGGCTGAAGGACCTGATCAACACCGGGGGCGGGCACGTCTACACCTCCGAGGTGGAGAACCTGCTCAACTCCCATCCCCAGGTGCGCCAGAGCGCGGTCTTCGGGGTCCGGGACGCGGACCAGGTGGAGCGGGTGCACGCGGTGGTGGTGCCGGTGGCGGGCGCTACGGTCACGGCGCGGGAGCTGTGCGCCCTGGTGCGCGAGCGGCGCGGCGTGACGCATGAGCCGGCCCGGATCGGCTTCGCCGAGGCGCTGCCGCTGACCGACGCCGGCAAGCCGGACAAGAAGGTGCTGCGGGGCCTGGCCGAGCAGGCCCTGGCGGCCGCAGCCGGGTAGCGCACGGTGGAGCATGGCGGAGCGTCGGGGGGCGCTGCGCCGGCCTGCGCGAACGCCTGTCGACCCCGGGAGAATCCGGTGGACGACCGGTGGCGGGGCGGTCGACGATGCGGCGGTCGGCGGAATTTGACGGACCAGTGGGGGCCGCGTAGCGGAAATATGGGGGCCGCGCCCCGATGTGCGGGACCGGCCCTTGGCCCATGCTGCTGACGGAGAATTCGTGGCACATCGACCCAGGAGAAACCGATGGGTGAGCCCGTGCGAGTCAGCATCGTCGCCCTGGACCCGGTGCTGGAAGCCGGCGCCAGGAGCACCTTGCAGAGCAACGCCGATGTTGCCGTGGCGCTGCCGAACGAAGCGGCCGAGGTCGCCGTCATCATCGTGGACCGAATCGCCCAGCAGGTGCTCGACGTCGTGCGCGCGACCCGCAACGCCGGACACCGCCCCGAGGTCGTCCTGGTGGCCACCGAGCTGGCGCCCGCCGAGGCGATGCACGCGATCGCCGCGGGCGCCCGCGGCCTGCTGCGCCGCACCGAGGCGAGCGCGGACCGACTGGCCAGGACCGTGCTCGCGGCCGCCGGCGGCGACTGCACGGTGCCACCGGAGCTGCTGGAGGGCCTGCTCGACCAGGGGGCGGGCGCCCAGGGCGCGGCCACCGCAGCGACGCCCTGGGGTGCCGCAGGCCTGAGCGAACGCGAACGCGCGGTGCTGCGGCTGGTCGCGGAGGGGCACGAAACGGGGGAGATCGCCCGGGAGTTGTGCTACTCGCCCCGGACGGTGACCGCCGTGCTGCACGACGTCACCCAGCGGTTCCGGCTGCGCAACCGGGCCCACGCGGTGGCCTACGCGCTGCGGGCAGGGCTGCTGTGATCGACACCGCGCTGCTGGGGGGAGCGGCGCCGGGGAGCGGCACGATGCGGTGCGCCCCGGACGGGGCCGGGGCGGGCCGGCTGCGGGTCCGGGTGGACGCGAGCGACGCGGCGGTGCGCGAGTCCGTGGTCAGCAAGCTGCGGCACGGCGGCCTGGCACCGCTGTCCGACCCCGAACGGGGGCCCGACACCGTGGTGGTGGCGGCCGGGGGCACCGTGGACGACGCCATCGACGCCTGCCGGGCGAGCCCGCGCGACGGCGAACTGCGCCTGCTGGTCGTCGCGGACGTGCTGTCGCGCAGCGGGGTGCTGCGTGCCGTACGGATCGGGGCGGTGGCGATGCTCCAGTCCGCCCGGGCCACCCCGGAGCGGCTGGTGGCCGCCGTGCACTCCGCCCATCACGGTGAAGGGCGGCTGCCGCACGGGGTGTTGGTCGCGCTGCTCGGCGGCGTCGCCGAGGCGCGGACGGTGGATCCCGCGCCCGTGGCGAGCAGCGTCTCGCTCACCCCGCGGCAGACCGAGGTGCTCGCGCTGATGGCCGAGGGGCACGGCAACGCGGCGATCGCCCGCGCGCTGTGCTGCTCGGAGCACACCGTCAAGAACGTGATCTACGAGATGATGGCTCGGCTCCAGGTCCGCAACCGGGCGCACGCGGTGGCGTACGCCGTGCGTTCGGGACTGATCTGACCGGCGCGGCGAGCCGGTCGCCGTCGTCTCCGGCGGCGACACGGCCGACGCGCTGAGCGCGCTCACCGTCGGAAGAGGCCGAGCGGCACCGGCCCGCGGTGCAGCACGTGCGGCACGTCGCCCCAGGGCAGGCTCGGCTCGGATATCAGTTACGGGGCGGGGTGGGCCTGCTGAAAAGGCGGTTGATCGAACTGGTGCCCCTGGCTAGGCTCGCGGTGATCATCTTCCGAACCGAAGGTCGTGCCATGGAGCTGAGCAACCGTCACACCGTCCTGATCGGCGCTGCCACCGCCGCGCTCGCCGCGGCGGCGGTCGTGGGGGTGAGCGCGGGCGAGCAGTCCGGCAGCACCCACGGCATCGTGGTGGAGGCTCACATGGCGATAGCGAACCCGCCGGCCGCGGTCACCGCCGCCGGCGACGACCTGGTGGTCCCCGACCACATGGCGCTGGTCGTCCCCGACCACATGGCGCTGGCCGACCACATGGCGCTGGTGGTCCCCGACCACATCGCGATCTTCTGAAGTCACCGGCGCCCTGACCATCATGGCCGACAAGCCGGGCGACCCCACGGCCCGGTTCATCGCCGAGACCGCCGAACGGCTGGTGCGACTCTGGGCCGGCCGGTCCGAGCTGCACCACCCGGGCTGGCAGCGCCCCTTCCGGCCGCTCGGTGAGCTCCTGCCCGAGCAGGACGCCGAGTTCGCCGCGCACAACCCGCAGATGGTGCCGCTGCTCTGGTACCCCGCGCTGCGCCACGGCACCCGCCGGGCGCCCGTGATCGACGTGTTCGACCACCTGCCCGCGGAGCTGGGCCCGGCGCTGCCCCGGCGCCAGGAGCTCTCGCGCATCTACAGCTGGGCGCTGGCCTCCCGCACCGCGCTGGACTGGATCGCCGCCTGCCTGGACGGGCGCGGCCTGCTGGAGGTGGGCGCCGGCAGCGGCTACTGGGCCTGGCTGCTCCGGGCCCAGGGCATCGACGTGCTGGCCACCGATGCGGCGACGGACACCGAGCACAACGGCTGGACCGACCGCTTCCAGTTCACCGCCGTCCGCCCGGGCGGGGCGGCCGAGGACGCGGCCGCACACCCCGACCGGGTGCTGGCACTGCTCTGGCCCCCGCACCGCGACCCGATGGCGCTCGACGCCTTGCGCGCCTACCGGGGCCCCGGCCTGCTGTACCTCGGCGACCGCCCGGGCGGGATCTGTGCCGATTACGCGTTCTTCACCGAACTGGCCGCCCACTGGCGCCCGTTGTCGCACTGCCCGTTGACCCTGCGCTGGCTCGGCAACCGCGATGTGGCCACCTTCTTCGTGCGACGCTGACTCCCCCCGGCGGCCGGGCCCGGCCGCCGGGGGCGCCGCCGGTCAGTCCAGCTCCACCTCGAAGTCCCAGGTGGCCAGTGGCTTGCCCGCGTTGCTCCAGGTCAGCGTGGAGTGGCCGGCCGCGAAGGTGCCCGACAGGTGGAGCACACCGTCGTGGCCCGGCGCGACGGTGACCGAGGCGTTGTCCGCGGTGAGCGGGATGCCGTGGCCGAGTTCGTCGGTGGCCGTCAGGTCCTGGGCGCTGAGCTGCTGCTGCCCGGCCGTCAGGTGCAGGGTGACGGTGAGCGAGCCGGCGGACTGACTGGCAGGCGCCGCACCCGGCGAGGGGGCGCTGTTCGCCAGCTCCGGTCCGTTCGCGGTGATCTCGCCCTGCTCGGCGCCCAGGTCCAGATGGACCCGGTCGCCCATCGCGACCAGCTGGGCGTGCCCGGGCACGGCGGTCACCACGATCGGTGTGCCCGGGGCGCTGGGGATCGGCACCCGCCCCAGATCGTCCGGCTTCGAACTGGCGCACCCCGCCGCACCGATCAGCAGCGCGGTCAGGAGCAGGGGCAGCGCACGGGCGGTGCGGTGCCGACGGCCGAGGCCGGGCCCACGGGGGGCACGGCCTCGGTTGGAGCGGTCGGTCACTTGCCGGCTCCGGGCTTCAGGCTGTCCTCGGCGGCCGAGGCCCCGGTGAAGTCGGGCGCCACCACGGAGGGCTGGTCCTTCGGCTGCTGACCGGTGGCCGACCAGACGCCGTTGCTGCCCATGGCGGCGGGCTGCATCGCCCGGCCGCTCGGGTTGTTGTACACGTCGGGGCCGAACGCCCGCAGGCCCGGGGTGGCGGCGTAGCCGAGGTGGCCGTGGCCGTCGGTGCCGCCCTTGGTGACGTGGAAGAGGTCCTCCATGCTGCGCAGCCAGGAGTAGTGGTTGTAGGGCTGGTCGCTGATCGTGCCGGGCTTGATGTAGCGCGAGATCAGCAGCGAGCCGGTGATCCCGCCGCCGGGGGTGGTGTCCTGGCCGAAGGCCTGGTCACCGGGCTGCGGGGTGTTCGGCCCGGGCAGCTCGTTGCAGCAGGCGACCACGGACTGCGCGGTGTCGGTCGGGGTGTTGAGCGTCGGGTCGCTGTTGCCGGTGTAGTCGGCGCCGGAGTTCCCGTAGAGCTTGTAGGGCGGGAACGCCTCGTCGAAGGTGATGTCGATCATGCCGTTGTCCTGGAACGCCGGCGAGGCCATGATCTGCGGGATCCACTTCTCCAGGAACAGGTCCGAGGCGTACAGGCCGCCCTGGTGGTTGGTCGGGTCGCCCGAACCGTTGTCGCCCTTGCAGGTGGAGTCGTGCGCGTCCGAGCAGTTGTCCGGGGTGATCCAGGAGAATTCGGGCGTGGTGGCCTCGCTCTTCAGGTCCTGGGCCAGGCCGGTGAGGGCGGCGTGGCCCGGCTCGGCCGGGCGGCCGTCCAGCGGCACGACCTGCGCGCACTCCTGCGGGTCGTCGATCAGCGAGTGGAACCAGGCGGTCGGGTTGTGCTTGGGGACGTACTGGTCCTGGGCGGTGGCGCCGCCCGGGTCGACCACACCGGCGCCGGAGGGGTCACCGGGGGTGCCGCACTTGTACGGGTCCTCGCGGCCCGGGGTGTTGCCCATGTCCTGCATGTACGCCTTCCAGCTGACGTTCTTGTCGTCGAGCTGGTTGAACAGGGTGTAGACCGAGTCCGGGTAGACGCAGCCGGTGGCGGCGTGGGTCTGGCCGTCGGCGGCCGGGGTGCCGGGCGCGACGTCCTGGTACTGCGGGCAGTCGTTCTGGGTGGCCGGCGCCGGGGCCTGGCCGCTGACCGCGCTGATGTAGTTGTCGAGGCTGTAGTGGCCCGTGCCGTAGTACTGGCGCAGCAGTTCGCCGTGCTGCGGCAGTGTCTTCCAGAGGTAGCTGTTCTGGTTCAGGCCGGTGAACGAAGCCTCGTAGGATTTGTTCTCCAGCATGATCATCCAGACATGCTTGATCTTCGGTGGCTGGAAGTTGTGCGAGGCCGCGGCCGCGGTGCCCGCGCCGCTTCCGCCGACCAGTCCTGCGGCCGCCAGTGCTCCCGCCACCAGCGTCGCCGCTATCCGCGGGCGTCGACCTGTGCTCATCCGGCGAAGCCGGATTCCCCTGAGATTCATGGCCATATACTGGCATGAACACTGCATATAGGGGCAATTGAGTTCGCGTCAGTCCTGGAGGTCCGGGGCCGGCCGCTGTCGCGGGAGCGTGGTGGCGAGCGCCAGCACGGCGAAGGCCAGCAGGGTCAGCGCGGCGGTACGGGCCCCGCCGTCGCCGGGGACCAGGTGCAGCGCGAGCGTCACGGCGGCCACGCCGATCGCGGTGCCGAGGCCGCGGGTCATGTTGACCATGCCGCCGCCGGTGCCCGCCGAGGTGCTCGGGATGGCCCGCATGACCAGGGTGTTGTTCGCCGGGATGAAGGTGCCCAGGGCCAGGCCGAGCAGCGCGAGCGGGTAGGGCAGCAGCGCGGCGTGCTGGGGCAGCGCGGTGAGCAGGACCAGGGCGGCGACGCAGCCCGCGGCGCCCAGGCGGCTGCGCCGGGTGTCGTCCCAGCTCGTCGGCAGCAGCCGGTCGGCGGTGGTGGCGGCGAGCGCGAAACCGACCGGCAGCGCGGTGAGGATCAGGCCGGTGGCCAGTGGCGTGGCGCCGTGCCAGGAGAGCACCACCGGCACCAGGACCAGGGGCCCGAAGAGCACCAGGTAGCCGCAGAGTCCGGCCAGCAGCCCCGGGCCGATCCGCCCGGAGCGCAGCAGGGCCAGGTCGACGAGCGGGTTGGCGCAGCGGGCCTGGCGCCGGACGAAGGCCCAGCCGGCCAGCCCCGCCAGGCCGAGCAGCACGGCCGTGCTCCAGCCGGGCAGGCCGAGGCCGGAGGCGACGGAGAGCGCGAGCAGGGCGCCGGTGGTGGCGGTGGCCAGCAGCAGCACTCCGGTGGCGTCTATCCGGCCCGCACGCGCGCAGCCGCGGGTGCGGGGCAGCAGGTAGTGGCCGGCGACCAGCGCGACGATCCCGATCGGGACGTTCACGCCGAAGACCCAGCGCCAGCCCAGGGTGGCCACCAGCGCGCCGCCCACGGTGGGGCCGAGGGCCAGGCCGATGGCCTGCCCGGCGGCCTGTATGCCGAGCGCGGAGCGCATCTTGCCGGGCGGCGCGCTGGTGGTGACCAGGGCGACGCTGTTGGCCTGCATCAGCGCGGCGCCGACCGCCTGGACGACGCGGAAGCCGACCAGGGCGGCCAGCGTGGGCGCGAGTCCGCAGGCGGCCGAGGCGGCGGTGAAGACGGCGAAGCCGTAGAGGTACATCAGCTTGCGGCCGTGCACGTCGGACAGGCGTCCGACCGGGACCAGCAGCGCGACCAGGGCGAGCAGGTAGGCCAGGGACACCCATTCGACGCCGGCCAGCGAGCTGTGGAAGTCGGTGCGCAGCGAGTGGTAGGTCAGGGTGACGATGCTGGCGTCGAGCTGGCCCATGAAGGCGCCGAAGCAGACGGTGCCCACGGCCAGCCGCCAGGCCCAGGGGTGTTCGCGGACCGCGTCGGGGCGTGGGCGTTCGGTGGTGAGCAGAGTGCGCAGGGTGCGCAGGCGCGGGGCCGACGGGTCCGGCCGGTGCTGCCTGTGCTCGCTGAGCGCCATGGTGACGTCCCCCAGGGGGTGGGCCAGGCCTGAACGGCTCGGCTGGCTCGGCCTTCGAGCCTAGGAGCCCACGCCCGCACGGTCTGTGCGGGCGCGCCCAGGTGCGGCCGGATATGCGAACCGGCGCACCCGGACGTGGGCACGTCACCAGATTACATCTGCGGCAGACATATTCGGTAGGGGAGGTTGTCTGGGTGGGACGGACCGCTCAGTGCGCGGCCTCCGTGGGTTCGGTGGCCTCGGTGGTTTCGGTGGGTTCGGCGGTGTCCGTGGACTGTGCGGGTTCGGGTGCCGGCCGGTTGCGGGTGAGGATCAGGTAGGTCACCGCGCCGAGGAAGACGATCAGCGCGGTCCAGTCGTTCAGCCGCAGGCCCAGGATGTGGTTGGCGTGGTCGTCGCGCAGTGCCTCCACCCAGCCGCGCCCGACGGTGTAGGCGGCCACGTACAGTGCGAAGAGCCGTCCCGAGTGCAGGCTGAACCGGCGGTCGGCCCAGAGCAGCAGGGCGACCACGCCCAGGTCCCAGAGCGACTCGTAGAGGAAGGTCGGCTGGTAGGTGGCGATGTCGGGGGTGGCCGGTGGGCGGTGGGCCGGGTCGATCAGCAGGCCCCAGGGCAGGTGCGTGGGGTTGCCGTAGAGCTCCTGGTTGAAGTAGTTGCCCCAGCGGCCGATCGCCTGGGCCAGGATCAGGCCGGGCGCCAGCGCGTCCGCGTACGCGGCCAGCTTGATGCCCCGGCGGCGGCAGCCGAGCCAGGCGCCCACCGCGCCGAGTGCCACCGCGCCCCAGATCCCCAGGCCGCCGTCCCAGATGTACAGCGCCCGGATCGGCTGCTCCCCGGCCTTGAAATAGAGCTCCGGGTCGGTGATCACGTGGTAGAGCCGGCCGCCGGCGATGCCGAACGGGACCGCCCAGACCGCGATGTCCGAGATGTCGTCCGGGTTGCCGCCCAGCACCGCCCACCGCTTGCGGGTCAGCCACACCGCGGCGGCGATGCCCGCGATGATGCACAGCGCGTAGGCGCGGATCGGAAAGGGGCCCAGGTGCCAGACGCCTTGGGAGGGGCTGGGCAGATACGCCAGGTGATGCATGCGGGCCGTTTCCCTTGCCGGCTGGGGCGCGGTGGTGGTCCCGCCGCGCGAGGGGCACCACAGTACCTCGGGGGCCGAACAGCTCCGGGACGGCTCCGGGGCAGCTCCGGGGCGGTGCCGGGGCGGTGCCGGTGGGCTCCCGGTCTGTTGACTGATGAGCCGTCATGTTTGAATATGTTGGCATCGGATGCGGTGTGGCATGACGGCCCCGGTCCGCGCACGCCGACCGGGGTCCGCAGGACCCGCTGGGCGGGTGTGAAGAGGGCATGTCCATCGGCGAGTTGGCCGGTCGGGAGGGTCGCCGCTTAGGGTTGACCGGATGACCGGCCGCGACGGGATCGAACGCGTCGTGGGCGAGTCCGGCGGCCGCGGGGGCGGAAAGGGAGCAGCACAGGTGTCTGAGAACAGCAATCTCCTGGCGGAGCAGCGCCGTGCGCTGATCGTCGACGAGGTGCGGCGGCAGGGCGGGGTGCGGGTCAACGAGCTGACCCGGTGGCTGAACGTGTCGGACATGACGATCCGCCGGGACCTGGACGCGTTGGCCGGGCAGGGGATGCTGGCGAAGGTGCACGGGGGCGCGGTGCCGGTGCTGGAGGCCAGCACCCACGAGCCGGGCTTCGAGGCCAAGTCGGGGCTGGAGCCCACCGCCAAGGAGGCCATCGCCCGGGAGGCCGCGCGGCTGGTCGCACCGGGCAGTGCGGTCGCGCTGTCGGCGGGCACCACGACGTACTCCCTGGTGCCGCACCTGCTGAAGGTGGCGGGGCTGACGGTGGTGACCAACTCGCTGCGGGTCGCCGACGCCTTCGAGCACGCGCTGCGCCAGGGCGGACCCGGGATCCACCCGGCCACGGTGGTGCTGACCGGCGGGGTGCGCACGCCCTCGGACGCGCTGGTGGGCCCACTGGCCGACCGCGCGATCCGATCGCTCCACTTCGACCTGCTCTTCCTCGGCTCGCACGGCATCTCGGTTACGGCCGGCCTGTCCACCCCGAACCTGGCGGAGGCGGAGACCAACCGCTGCTTCATCGCCTCGGCGCGCCGGGTGGTCGCGGTGGCCGACCACACCAAGTGGGGGACGGTGGGCCTGTCCAGCTTCGCCCGGCTCAGCGAGGTGGACACCCTGGTGACCGAGGCGCCGCTGCCGGAGGAGATCCGCGCGGCGGTGGCCGAGCAGGTCCGCGAGATCGTCATCGCCCACGGGTGAGCCCGGACAGGCCCTGGGCACGCGTGGCGCCCCGCCGGTGATCCGGCGGGGCGCTCTGCGTCAGGCCGGGCGCGGGCCCGGGCGGCTCACTTGTTGGCGCCCAGGGTCAGGCCCGAGACGAACTGCTTCTGGAGGGCGAAGAAGACCACCAGGGTCGGGATCGCCACGATCAGGGCGGCGGCCGAGATCAGGTTGTTGTTGACGAAGAACTCGCCGGTGAGGTTGTTGAGCGCGGCGGTGATCGGCCGGTTGTCGCCGGTCTGCATCAGCACGGTGGCCCAGAAGAAGTCGTTGTAGATCCAGGTGAACTCCAGCGTGGCCAGGGCCGCCAGCACCGGACGGCACAGCGGCAGCACGATCTGCCAGTACTGGCGCCAGGCGGAGGCGCCGTCCACGACCGCGGCCTCGCCGAGTTCGGCGGGGATGGTGCGCATGTAGTTGGACAGGACGAAGGCGCAGAACCCGGTCTGGAAGGCGACGTGGATGAGGATCAGGCCGATGAAGGAGTCGTCCAGCTTGCCCGAGGCGGCCAGCCACTCGGGCAGCGGGATGAGCTGGTAGAGCTTGTAGAGCGGGGTGATGATCGCCTGCTGGGGGAGCAGGTTGCCGGCGGTGAAGATCATCAGCAGCGCGACGTTGATCCGGAAGTCGTAGCGGGCGACCACGAAGGCCACCATGCTGGCCAGCGCCAGCGTGATGAGCAGCGCCGGCACGGTGATGATCATCGAGTTCCAGAAGTACCGCGGCAGGTCGGCCTGGGTCCAGGCGGCGGTGAAGTTGGCGAAGCCGTAGTGGCCGCCGACCGAGACATAGCCGTGTTTCGCGGTGTCCTGATAGGGCCGCAGCGCCGTGTAGAAGGCGTACAGCAGCGGTGCCAGCCAGACCAGCGAGGTACCGATCAGGAACACGTGCAGCAGTATCCGACCGGTGCGCGGCGGCCGGGCGGCCGTCCTGCCGCGGTCCGCCGCGGGGTCCGCGAGGCGGCCCGGGGACAGCGGGCCCCGGGAGTGTGGGCGCCGGTCCGTGGCGGCGGTCATCCGCGCTGGTCCTTTCGGAAGACGGTGATCAGGTAGGGCACGATGAAGACCATCGAGATGAGCAGCAGGATGGTGGCCAGCGCGGAGCCGAAGCCGATCCGGCTGGCCTCGCCGATGATGTTGTCGGTCACCAGCACGGAGAGCAGTTGGAGCCCGTTGGTGCCCTTGTTGACCACGTAGACGATGTCGAAGGCGCGCAGCGACTCGATCACGGTGATCACCAGGACCACCACGTTGATCGAACGCAGGGCCGGCCAGACCACGTGGCGGAAGGTCTGCCACTGGTTGGCGCCGTCGAGTGCGGCGGCCTCCTTCATGGCGGGGTCCACGCTCTTCAGCCCGGCCAAGTACATGATCATGATGTAGCCGGTCTGCCGCCAGCAGGCCATCACCAGTACGGCCCAGATGTTCAGCTTGGGGTCGCCCAGCCAGTCGATCATGCCGTGCTGACCGGCGTGCCCGGTCAGGTTGTTGATCAGCCCCTGGGTGGGGGAGAAGATCAGCTCGGTCATGAAGCCGATCAGCGCGAGCGAGAGGACCACCGGCAGGAAGAGCACGTTCTGGTACAGCCGGGAGAAACGGATCTGCTTGTCCAGCTGGACGGCGAGGAAGAGGCCGAACGGCGCGGGCAGGCAGAAGAAGACGACCAGCCAGAGCAGGTTGTGCTGGACGGCCGGGGTGAACTGCGGGTAGATCGTGAAGATGGTCCGGTAGTTCTGCAGCCCGATCCAGTGGATCGTGTCGATGCCGCCGATCCCCGGCCAGCTGGAGAAGGACAGGACCACGGAGAGCAGCGCCGGGAGCCAGACGAAGCCGACCGTCAGCACGGTGGGCACACCCGCCATCAGCGTGAGTGTCAGCCGGTCCCGCGGTGACAGACGCCGTGGCCTGCTGCGTATGCGTTCGGTGGGTTTGCGGTCCGGTGCAGTCATGCGCTTCCTCAATGCTGTGCAGGGTGTGTGGTCCGGGGTGTGGTCCGGGGTGGTACGCCGCTGAGCGGGGCCGGCCGGTGGGTCTCGGCCGGCCGGGTCAACCGTTGCTGGACCAGATGGTCTTGGCCTGCTTGTCGATGTTGGAGAGGATCCCGGCGGCGCCGTCCGGGTTGTTCAGGAACTGCTGGATGGCCGGCAGCATCACCGGGTCGGCGAAGTCCGGGCGGGTGTCGCGGTCCATGAACTGCGAGAGGTGCTTGGCCTGTTGGATCAACTGCACCGAAGCGGCCTGCGGGGCGGTGTACTTGGTGGTGTCCACGCCGCCGGCGGTGGCGATGTCGGCGGGGTTGGAGCCGAGCCAGATCTGCTGCGCGGCGGCGGTGCCCAGGTAGGAGAGCACGGTCTGGGCGCCGGTCTTGTTCTTCGGCGACCTGGACATCATGAAGCCGTCGATCGGGGCCTCGACCGCGTCCTGACCGAAGCTCGGGTTGATCTCGGGGAAGGCGAAGAAGCCGAGGTCGTCGGCCTGGGCGCCGGTGAAGATGGTGCCGATCTGGTCCAGGCCCAGGACCATCATGCCGGCCTGCTTGTTGAGCAGCTGCTGCGCGCCCTCCTGCCAGGTCAGGCCGAGGAAGCCGGGGGAGTAGTACGGGATGAGCTCGCGCCACTGGTCGAAGACCGCCTTGACCTGCGGGGTGTTCCACTTGGTGCCGTTGCGCATCAGGTCGATGTGGAAGTCGTAGCCGTTGATCCGCATGTTGAGGTAGTCGAAGGTGCCCATCGCGGGCCAGCCGTCCTTGTCGGTGAAGGCCATCGGGATGATCCCGTCGCCCTTCATCTTCTTGGCCAGGGCTATGAAGTCGTCCCAGGTGGTGGGCGCGGTGTAGCCCTTGCTCGCCCACAGGCTCTTGCTGTAGTAGACGGCCCAGGGGTAGTAGTCGAACGGCACGAAGTAGTAGTGGCCGTCCGCGCCCTTGCTCTGCGCCTTCATGGCGTCGGTGTAGTTGGCGCCGATCTTCGTCCACACGTCGTCGACGTTGCTGAGCAGCCCCTGGGCGGCGAAGAACTGCATGCGCTCGCCGGCGAACCAGCTGAACACGTCCTGCGGGTTGCCCTGCAGGTAGGTGGTGATGTTCTGCTGGAAGGTGTTGTGGTCGACCCAGTTGACGTTGACGGTCAGTCCGGTGCTCTGCTGCACCTGGGTGAAGAGCGTCTGGTAGGCGCCCTTGGGCTCGGGGATCGCGGCGTTGGAGCCGAGCGTGACGGTCTTGGGGTCGCCGGAGCCGCCGGAGGAGCCGCTGCACCCGGCGAGGAACGAGGGCACGGCGACCGCACCCGTGGCCATGAGAGCCCCGCGCAGCAGAGAGCGCCGTGAGAACGGCTGTGTGAACGTGTCCGGTGCTGCGGTGGTGGACTGCCGGTTTTCGGCAGAGGGCTGGGCCATGGCCCCTCCTGAGGGTGCTAATGAAACAGAAACCAACGTGAGCGTTCAGATATCACCAACAGCAGGAGAGTGTGTCAAGGCTCTGGGGGTGACCAATCTGCGGCCGCCCGGGCACCCTTCGATGCCCCCACCGGCACTGAACGGCGGTGATCGGGCCGTACTGTTCCCGCTGACCGCGCTGACCTGCGGTGTTGTCAGGAGGTGGGGCGGGGCGCCGATCAGGCCCGGCCGGGCGGACCTCCGGTCCCGTGGTTCGGCGCGGCCATCGTGATCGAATCGCGACCCGAGCGCGGCGGCGGCCCGCCGAGGCTGCGGGATCCCTTGACACCCCTCCGGCGCTGCGTTCTTATGTGGGCAGATCCGTTTGGAAGTGTCCGATTCTGGTGTTCCTTGCGGATCCCACGTCGGCCGGCGGTAGGCCGGTCCGGCCCCCGCTGTGGCTCGGTCCCATCCGGTCCCCACCCCTGGAGACACCGTGTCCTTCACCCTCTCCGCCCGGCTGAGCCGACGGCTCACCCGGGCGGTTCTCGCCGCGGCGCTGGCCGGCGCGGCGGTCCCGGCCGCCCTCGCGGGCGCCGCGCCCGCGCACGCCGAGGCCAACGGCGTCGCGGCCGCGCCCCCGATGGGCTGGAGCAGTTGGAGCTACCTGCGCAAGACCCCCACCGAGGCGAACATCGAGGCCCAGGCCACGGCGATGTCCACCAGTGGCCTGGTCGCCCACGGCTACCGCTACGTCAACATCGACGACTTCTACTACCTCGACCCCACGACCACCGTGGACGCCTACGGGCGCTGGTCCACCGACCCGGCGAAGTTCCCCGACGGCATGGGCGCGGTCGGCGGCTACGTCCACAACCTGCACGAGCAGTTCGGCATGTACCTCACCCCGGGCATCCCGGTCGCCGCCTACAACCAGAACACGCCCATCCAGGGCACCGGTTACCACGCCCGGGACATCGTCTCCGACACCGTCGACCACGAGACCAACTACAACTTCACCAACGGCTCGATGTACTACATCGACTACGCCAAGAACCCGGCCGCCGCCCAGGCCTACCTCAACTCCTGGGCTGACGAGCTGGCTTCCTGGGGTGTGGACTACCTGAAGATCGACGGCGTCGGCGACTGGGACGTCCCCGACATCCAGCACTGGTCGCAGGCGCTGAACCAGACCGGACGGCCGATCCACCTGGAGCTGTCCAACAGCCTGGACGTCAACAACGCCACCACCTGGCAGAGTGACGCCAACGGCTGGCGGATCGACGGCGACGTCGAGTGCTACTGCGGATTCGGCGGCTCCTCCTATCCCCTGACCGACTGGAACAACGTCGCCGCCCGGTTCACCGACGCGCCCAAGTGGGCCTCCTACGCCGGTCCCGGCGGCTGGAACGACCTGGACTCCGTCGAGGTCGGCAACGGCGACAACGACGGCCTGACCCCCACCGAGCGCCAGACCCAGCTCACCCTGTGGGCGATCGAGGGCGCACCGCTGCTGCTCGGCACCGACCTGACCAATCTGGACAGCGGCGACCTGGCGCTGCTCGGCAACGACGCGGTGATCGGCGTCGACCAGGCGGGCCACCCGGCGCGTCCGGTGGACCAGCTGACACAGCAACAGGTGTGGACCGCCGCCAACGGCGACGGCAGCTACACGGTGGCCCTGTTCAACCTGGGCTCCGCCAGCGCCGATGTCACCGCGCACTTCTCCGACGTGGGCTTCAGCGGCTCCGCCGACGTGAAGGACCTGTGGAGCGGCAGTGACCTCGGCAGCTCCACCGGCAGCGTCGGTGCCACCCTGGCCCCGCACGCCTCCCGCCTGTTGCGGGTCACTCCCGCCGCCGGCAGCCGGGCCGCGACCCTGCACTACACCATCGTCAACTCCGCCACCGGCCAGTACCTGGACGTCAGCGGCGGCTCCGGCGCGGACGGCGCGGCCATCGTGCAGCAGCCCGCCGACGGCGCCGCGGACCAGCAGTGGCAGCTGGTGCCGACCGGCGACGGCGGCTACACGCTGGCCAACGTGAACAGTGGCGCGCTGCTCACCGTCCCGGGCAACTCCACGGCCGCCGGCACCCCGCTGGTGCAGTACCACGAGCAGGGCGCCGCCGACACCAAGTGGACGTTCACCCCCACCGGCACCGGCTCCTACACCCTGACGGCGCGCTCCGACGGGCAGGCCGTGGACGTCAGCGGCGGTTCCGGCGCGGCCGTCGTGCAGCAGCCCGCGAACGGCGGTGCCGGCCAGAACTGGCAGCTGGTCCCGGTGCCGGTGCCCGGTGCGCAGTACAAGCTGGTCAACGGTGCCAGCGGCGGCCGGATGGACGTCTTCACCGACTCCACCGCCGACCGTGCCCCGATCGTGCAGTTCAGCGACAACGGCGCGCGTGACCAGCTCTGGACCTTCAACGCGCAGGGCGGCGGTGTCTACACCGTGGCCAATGCCAACAGCGGCAAGCTGCTCAACATCCCCGGCCCGAGCACCATCGAGGGCACCCAGCTGATCCAGTACTACGACGACGGGAACAGCAACTCGCGCTGGACCCTGGTCGACGCCGGGCCCAACCGGATCCAGCTGAAGAGCTCCTACGACGGCCAGCTCGTCGACCTGGACAACAGCACGCTGAACCTCGACGGGTCCGTGCTGCAGTGGCACGCCGACGGTGGCGCCAACCAGACCTGGAGCCTGGTCCCGCCGTCCTCCTGAGGATCTGTTCGTTCACGTGTGATCCTGTTTGAACCTGGTGGGTCCTGCCGCCGGCGGGACCCACCCTCCACCCACCCACCTCCCGGGAGCCCCCATGCCCATAACGCTGCCCCACCCGCCCCGGCGCAGAAGCCTCAGGCGGCTGCCCAGCGTCCTGCTCACCCTCGCCCTGGCCACCTCGGGCCTCGGCGTGGCCGCCCTGGGCGCGGCTGCCCCGGCCGCCGCGCTCGGCAACGGCGTCGCCCTCACTCCGCCGATGGGCTGGAACTCCTGGAACTCGCTGGGCACCGGGGTGACCGAACAGCAGATGGTCCAGACGATCGACTTCATGAGCGCCAACGGCCTGGTCGCCGCCGGCTACAACACCGTGACCATCGACGACGGCTGGTCACTGGGCCACCGCAGCGGGCAGAGCGGCGACTTCGCCAAGGACGCCTACGGCTCGATGCAGCTCTACGACAACGCGGGCAACCCGGTCAGCGGCACCGACGGCACCGGCAACGACCCGACCTCGGGCGACCTGCTCCCCAACCCGGCGAACTTCCCGCCGCAGACCGTCAACGGACAGACCGTCAACGGCATCCAGTACCTGGCCTGGTACGCGCACAGCAAGGGCATGAAGTTCGGGCTCTACGCGACCGACACCTACACCACCTGCCAGGGCCACCCCGGCAGCCTCGGTCACGAGAGCACCGACGCGAGCGACTTCGTCTCCTGGGGCGTCGACTACGTGAAGTACGACGACTGCCCCTACGGCCCGCCGATCACCGGGCCCGACGGCCACAACTACGGTACCCAGGGCGAGGGCAAGGAGCTGACCGAGTCCATGTACGCCCGGGTGCAGGCCTTCCAGCACGCGCTGGACGCCGCCTCCGCCGCGCAGGGCCGGCCCAAGGTGACGCTCAGCGTCTCCGCCCAGCCCGTGCACAGCGGCGTGCCCTACCTGGAGTCGCCGAGCGACCCGGCCCGGACCGACCCCGTGGTGGTGGCGGCCGGCACCGCCCCGTACGACGCGCCCGGCTACTCGCCCACCGGCACCTGGTGCGGGCAGGTGGCCAACCTCTGCCGGATCGGCGGCGACCGCGACAGCGAGCTGAGCGGGGTGCTCTACGGCGGCCAGTTGCAGACCGCGCTGCAGTACGCGGGCAACGTGCGGCCCGGCAGCTGGAACGACATGGACATGATGTTCGCCGGCTGGAACGACGTCTACGGTGACTACGGCGTCACCGACACCTACCCCGGCCACAAGCCCTTCACCGACGACGAGTCGCGCACCGAGATGTCCGTCCTGTCGATGATGGCCGCCCCGCTGATCTCCGGCGCGGACTTCCGCACCGCCGCGGACTCCCAGCACAGTGCGAACGGCTACACCTGGTCCACCGGGATCAACGCCGACAGCCTGGCCGTCTACAAGAACGCCGGTGTGATCGGCATCGACCAGGACAGCCTCGGCCAGCCCGCGACGCTGGTCGGCAGCCCCCCGAACTCGCCGACCGCGCCGGTCGTCCTCAAGCGCCGACTCGCGAACGGCGACACGGCCGTCCTGCTGGTCAACCAGGACCCGAACAACTGGCAGACCGTCTCCACCAGCCTCACCGCGCTGGGCCTGAGCGGCTCCGGCTACACCTACAAGGAGCTGTGGACCGGCGCCACCGGCCAGTTCACCGGCACCGTCGGCGGCAACTGGGTCGCCCCGCACGGCGTCGCGCTCTACCGTCTCACCGCCGCGGCCGCCACCACCGCGGCCGCCGTGATCGGCGACGGTCACTACCACAGCCTCAGCCCCGGCGGCAGCGGCGGCCAGGCGCTGGAGGTGGCGGGCACCTGCAGCGCCGCGGACGGCGCGCCCACGGACCTCAACACCTGGTGGAACACCCACACCTCCGAGCAGTGGAGCTTCGCCCCGAACGCCGACGGCACGGTGCGGATCACCGACAACTGCTCCACGGGCACACAGGTCCACGGCACCCTGACCGCGCCGGCCTCGCCCGGTGGCGCGGCCTACGTCACCAACGGCTACGACCCGGGCAACGCCGCCCAGAAGTGGTCCGTACGGCAGAACAGCGCGACCGGGACGCTGACCATCAGCAACCCCGCCACCGGTCTGGTGCTCGACGGCCCGGGCGCCGGCGGCGGCCCGGCGACCGCGACCGCGCTGAACCCGGCCTCCGGCGCCGCGAGTCAGACCTGGACCACCCTTTCCTGACCATTTTCCGCCTACCCACCCCAACCATCTCTGGAGAACCCACATGCGCAGGACCTGGGCCGGGTTAGTCGCCGCCGCCCTGACGGTGGCGCCCCTGGCCACCGTCTCGCTGACCGCCACCCCCGCCGCCGCCCTGGACAACGGGCTGGCCCTCACCCCGCCGATGGGCTGGAACGACTGGAACGCCTTCGGCTGCAACGTCAGCGCGAAGCTGGTGGAGCAGACCGCCGACAAGATCGTCTCCAGCGGCCTGCAGGCGGCCGGCTACCAGTACGTCAACATCGACGACTGCTGGATGAGTTCGAACCGGGACGCGGGCGGCCACCTCGTCCCGGACCCGGTGAAGTTCCCCGGCGGCATCAAGGCCGTCGCCGACTACGTGCACGCCAAGGGCCTCAAGCTGGGGATCTACGAGAGCGCCGGCACCCAGACCTGTGCCGGCTACCCAGGCAGCCTCGGCCACGAGACCACCGACGCGGGCGACTTCGCCGCCTGGGGCGTCGACTACCTGAAGTACGACAACTGCTACAACCAGGGCGTCCCGGCCCCGCAGCGCTACCAGGCGATGGGCACGGCGCTGGCCGCCACCGGACGGCCCATCGTCTACAGCCTCTGCGACTGGGGCCTGGAGAACGTGCCCAGTTGGGGCCCGGGCGTGGGCAACCTGTGGCGCACCACCGGTGACATCAACGCCTCCTTCGGCAGCATGCTGTCCAACTTCCACCAGAACGTCCAACTCGCCTCCGCCGCCGAGCCCGGCGCCTGGAACGACCCGGACATGCTGGAGGTCGGCAACGGCATGACGGCCACCGAGGACCGCTCCGAGTTCTCGCTCTGGGCCGAGATGGCCGCCCCGCTGATCTCCGGTACCGACCTGACCACCGCGAGCGCCGACACCCTGGCCGACTACGGCAACCGCGAGGTGATCGCGGTCGACCAGGACAGGCTGGGCCGCCAGGGCACCCCGGTGACGCTGGCCGGCGGTCTGGACGTGCTGGCCAAGCCGCTGGCGGACGGCAGCGTGGCGGTGACCCTCTTCAACGAGAACGCCACCCCGGCCGTCATCTCCACCACGGCCGCCGCCGTCGGCCTGCCCAGCGCCCACGGCTACACGCTACGGGACCTGTGGGCGCACCGGACCAGCGAGAGCGCGGGCACCATCAGCGCCTCGGTGCCGGCCCACGGTACGGTCATGTACCGGGTGGCGCCGACCAGTTCGCCGGGCCACTACGCGCCGAGTATCCAACTCGCGACCTCGGTGCCGAATCAGACGCCGGGTCAGAGCAGCACGGTCACCGCGACGTTCACCAACAACGGTGCCCAGGCGGTCAGTGACGTGCGCCTGGGGCTGAACGCCCCGGCCGGGTGGCAGGTCAAGCCGCTGACCGGCACCGCCTTCGGCAAGGTGCCCGGCGGTCACGAGGCGATCGCGGCCTTCCAGGTCACGGCGCCGACCACGCTGCCGGCTCCGATCACCCACGCCACCCTCACCGGCACCGCCGCCGCCCGCTGGAGCGGCGGCAGCGTGACGGCCGACTCGGCGAACCCGGTCGAGGTGTCCGCCCCCGTGGCGGCGCCGTTCAAGACCTTCACCGACAACAGTGCCATCTTCGGCAAGCAGGGCGACGCGATCGCCGTCGACGGTGCGGGCGCCGACCTGTGGGGCAGCACCGACCAGTACAGCACGGTCTACCAGCCGGGCGCCGAGCACGACGGCTCCACCACGATCGTCAAGGTCACCGGCCAGGCCGACACCAGCGACTGGGCCAAGTCCGGGATCATGGTGCGCGACGACCTCACCCGGCCCGGCGCCTCGGCGGGCTACGTGATCCTGGCGGAGGCCCCGGGCAAGGGCTACGTGCTGCAGTGGGACAGCACCGGCAGCGGGCAGCTGGACTCCAACAGCGCACCGTCCAACCAGGGCACCGGCACCGCCGCGTACCCGAGTTGGCTCAAGCTGGTGCGCAGCGGCTCGGTCTTCACCGGCTACTACTCGACGGACGGCAGCACCTGGACCCAGGTCGGCAGTGCCACGGTGCCGGGCGTGCAGCCGACGCAGGACGTGGGCGTCTTCACCACCTCGCACAGCGACGGGACCTCGGGGGAGGCCGACTTCTCGGGCTTCAGCCAGAGCTGACCCGGCACCTGGAGCGGCACCTGTACCGGAACCTGCAGCGGCACCTGTAGCAGGACCTGTAGCAGGACGGGGCCCGGCCGAGATCGACTCGGCCGGGCCCCACGGTTCGTGGCGCCGCTGCGTTTCGCCCAGCGGGCCGCCTGGCGGTGCGACCGGGCGGTGCGACCGGGCGCCGGGAGCGGTCGCCGCGCCAGATATGGACGGCTGCGGGGAGCGCGAGCAGTCTGGAGTGGGGGACACGGACCGCGCGGCAGGCGGGAGATTTCTCATGGGGCTCAGACAGTGGTGGGAGCGCCGCTCGACGGCGGGGAAGGTCGCGGTGGTCAGTGTCCCGCTGGTCGCCATCGGCGTCGGCACGGCGCTGGCCACCATCGGCGGCGGTGGCGGCGGACACCCCACCACGGTCTCCTCCCCGACGGCCACCGGTCCGTCCTCCGGTGCCCCGACGGCGCCGCCGGCCGGCTCGCCGAACGGGGTCGCCCCGCTCACCGGGCTCGACCAGCCCGAGGGCCGGATCGTCGCGGTGAAGATCGACAACATCGTCAACGCCCGCCCGCAGACCGGCATCAACTCGGCCGACGTGGTCTACACGATCGAGGTGGAAGGCGGCATCACCCGCTTCCTGGCGGTCTTCGACACCAACCACCTGCCCTCGGTGGCCGGACCCGTGCGCAGCGCGCGCGAGTCGGACCTGCCGATCCTCGAGCAGTACGGGAAGGTGGCCTTCGCCTACTCGGGTGCGCTGACCAAGTTCCTGCCGGTGCTGGCCGACGCGAACATCTTCAACGCCTCGGCCACGCAGGCCGGTTCCTCGTACTTCCGGGGCCCCGGGGTGGCTCCGTACAACCTCTTCGTCCGCCCGAGCAGCATCCTGGCGGCCTACCCCGACTCCGCGCAGGCCAAGGACATCGGGTTCCGGTTCGGCCCCGCGCCCGCCGGTGGGCAGGCCGAGACCAGCTACAACGTCGCCTTCCCGGCAGCGAAGTTCACCTTCGACTGGTCGCAGCAGGCGCAGAAGTGGCTGGTATCGATGGACGGCAAGCCCGCCCAGACCACCGACGCCGGGCAGATGGGCGCACCGACGGTGGTGATCCAGCACGTGGCCGAGACCACCTCGCCGCGCGGCTTCGAGGACTCGCCGGGCGTCCCGTCGCCCTACGCTCCCACGGTCGGCAGCGGCAGCGCCACGGTGCTGCGCGACGGCAAGGCCTACAACGCCAGTTGGTCGCGGCCCACCGACGCCGACCCCACCACCTTCACCCAGCCCGACGGGCAGCCGATGGACTTCCACCCGGGCCAGGTCTGGGTGGTCCTCGCACCGTCCTGAACGCTCGGGCTGCTCGGGCTGCTCGGGTCCGCTGGGGTCGATCCGGCTCGGCCCGCTGTCGTCCGCTCAGCCCGATGGGGTCGATGTGGTTCGTGGGACGGCCTGCCATCCGGTCGCGGCGCGGCGCCGGATCTGGGTGACCACGTACTCGCCGCCGCTCCCGCTCTCCACCCGCTGGGCGTGCGCCCGTGCCCGGGTGTCCGCCATGGGGTCCAGGCCGATCCACTCGACGTCCAGGACGCCGTCCGGAGCGGAGAACTCGTAAGTGCCGGGGGTGCCGATGCGGGGATCGTCGCTCATCTCGCCCTCCAGGTTTCGTCGAGGCTCGGAGCTTTCGTCGAGGATCGGCCGGTACGGCTCACCTCTCCCTTCATCCTCGCCCCTGCGCCGGGCGGGCGCCCGCGCCCGCTCGTGCCCGTCCGCCGGCGCCCGTCCGTCCGCTCGTCCGTCCGCTCGTCCGCCGCCCCGCGACGGCGCACAGTGGAAGACATGGGTCTGCGGCAGCGCTTCGCCGGTGTCGGGCAGCCGTGGCGGTCGAGCCATGCGCTGGTGATCATTCCGCTCGTGCTGATCGCGGTGATCACCCTCGTCGACCTCGCGGTGCCCGCGGATGTGCACCTGGGCCCGCTGCTGGTCATCGCGCCCGCGATCACCGCCTCCTTCGCCGGCCCTCGACTGACGGCGCTGATCGGCGTCCTGGCCGTGGGGGCGCAGGCCTGGATCGGGCTGCACTTCGGGGTGCTCTCCTCGCGCAACGTGATGGTGCAGGTCGCCGCCCTCGCGGTGCTCTCCGCCTTCATCGTCTTCTTCTGCCGGGTCCGCGAACACCGCCGACAGGAGCTGGCCCAGGTGCGCTCGGTCGCCGAGGCCGCACAGACCGTGCTGCTGCGCCCACTGCCGCACCGGCTCGGCCCGTTGCGGATCAGCAGCCGCTACCTGGCCGCCGAGCACGAGGCGCGGATCGGCGGCGACCTGTACGCGGCGACCCATACCGAGAACGCGGCCCGGGTGATCATCGGCGATGTCCGCGGCAAGGGCCTGGCCGCCATCGGCGAGGCCTCCGCGCTGCTCGGGGCCTTCCGCGAGGCCGCCTACCAGTACCCGACCCTGCCCGAACTGGCCGCCGCCCTGGACCGCAGTGTGCGCCGCTACTTCGCCGAGGCCGCCGAGGCCGACGGCGAGCTGCTGGAGCACTTCATCACCGCGCTACTGCTGGACATCCCCGACGAGGAGCCGGTGCTCCGGCTGACCAGCTGCGGGCACCCGGTGCCGCTGCTGCTGCGCCGTGGCAAGGCCACACCCGTCGCGGGGCTGTATCCCTCGCCGCCACTGGGGATCGGCCCGCTGGGACCGGCGGACCACACCATCCACACCGCCGCGTTCGAACCCGGCGACACCCTGCTGCTGTTCACCGACGGCGTGGTCGAGGCCCGTGACCGCGAGGGGCGGTTCTACCCCCTGGCCGAGCGGGCCGCCCAGTGGACCGGGCTCGGCACCGAGGCGCTGGCGCACCACCTGCGCCGCGACCTGCTCGCCCACGCGGGTGGCCACCTGGGCGACGACGCCGCCCTGATCGCGATCCACCGCGCCGCCGGACCCGAACTGGGCCGCCAGCTGGGCCGGATCGTGCATCACTGAGCGGGCGGCGGGGGTGGCGCGCCGCTCGCGTGTGCCGCACGCCTGTGTTGCACGCGGGTGCCGCACGCCTGCGGTGCCTGCGGGTGCTGCACGCCTGCGGTGCCGCGCCGCTAGAGTTCCCGTCAGCGACCGATCGGTTACCGTTCGCAACAGCCACGACGCACCTGGGAGGCCCGGCATGCCGGCAACCGGAACCACCCGCGCCCGCACGCGCGCCGTCCGTGACAGTGCACTGACGCTGGGCACGCTGCCGGTGGCGGCCGCCGTGCTGACCGCGACGGTGGCGCTCTACCTGCTCCTGGTGGTCTTCGGGAACATCACCGACTTCGGCACCAACCAGCAGTTCGTCCACCATGTGCTCGCGATGGACACCACCTTCCACGACCGGAACCTGATGTGGCGGGCCATCACCTCGCCCGCGCTGCAGGACACCGCGTACGTTCTGATCATCATTTGGGAGGCGCTGGCCGCGCTGCTGCTCCTGGTGGCCACGGTCTGGTGGCTGCCCGCGCTGTGGCGACGGGACTTCACCCGGGTGCGGCGGGCGGCCACGCTGGGGCTGCTGATGATGCTGGTGCTCTTCGGAGTCGGGTTCATCGCGATCGGCGGCGAGTGGTTCGCGATGTGGCAGTCCAAGGCCTGGAACGGGCTGGACGCCGCGATCCGCAACGTGACGCTCGCGGGGCTGGCGCTGCTCGTGGTGCAGCTGCCCTCGGCACACTGGTCGGCCGACTGAGACGGGCGTTCGGGGGGTAGGGCTGGGGGAGGCCGGCGTTCGGGGAGGCGGTTGTATGTCGCAGTCGCAGTCGCAGTCGCAGTCGCAGTCGCAGTCGCTGCCGCCGCCACTGCTGCCGCTGCCGCTGGCGGGTGTCACGGTGGTCGCGTTGGAGCAGGCGGTGGCCGCACCGCTGGCCAGCCGGCATCTGGCCGACCTGGGTGCCCGGGTGGTGAAGATCGAGCGGCCCGACGGCGGCGACTTCGCGCGCGGCTACGACCGCAGCGTGGGCGGACTGGCCAGCCACTTCGTCTGGCTCAACCGGGGCAAGGAGTCGATCACCCTCGACCTGCGGACACCCGAGGGGCGGGCGGTGCTCCGCGACCTGGTGGCGGCCGCGGACGTCTTCCTGCAGAACCTGGCACCCGGGGCCGCCGCCCGACTGGGCTTCGGGGCCGCCGAGTTGCGCGCCCGGCACCCGCGGCTGATCACGGTGGACCTCTCCGGCTACGGCTCCGGCGGGCCCTACCAGGACAAACGCGCCTACGACATGCTGATCCAGGGCGAGGTGGGCCTGGTCTCGCTCACCGGCACGCCCGAGCAGCCGGCCAAGACCGGGGTGCCCAGTTCGGACATCGCGGCCGGTATGTATGCCCTGTCGGGCACGCTGGCCGCGCTGGTCGGCCGGGCCGGCAGCGGGCAGGGCAGCGCGGTCGAGGTCTCGATGTTCGAGGCGACGGCCGAATGGATGGGCCACCAGCTGCACCACACCCAGGGCACCGGTCGCTCGCCGGGCCGGGCGGGCCTGTCCCACCCCGGCATCGCGCCCTATGACGCGTTTCCCACGGCCGACGAGCAGGAGGTGCTGATCGGCATCCAGAACGACCGCGAGTGGGCCAGGTTCGCCGACGGCTTCCTCGCCCGCCCCGATCTGGCACAGCACCCGCACTGGGCGACCAACGTCGAGCGGGTGCGCCGCCGCCGGCAGGTCGACGCGCTGGTGGCCGGGCGGACCGTGACGATGACCGCGCCGGAGGTGATCAAGCTCCTGGACGCACTGGCCATCGCCTCGGCCCGGGTGAACGACGTCGGCGACCTGCTGGAACACCCGCAACTGGCCGCCCGGGACCGCTGGCGCCCGGTGGCGACCCCGGCCGGGGAGATCCGCGGGCTGCTGCCGCCGTTCGGCTTCGCCGGCGTCGAGCTGCCGATGGGCCCGGTGCCGGCGCTGGGCGAGCACACCGAGCCGGTGCTGCGCCGACTCGGCTACCCGCCGGAGCGGATCGCCGCCCTGCGCTCGGCGGGGGCGCTCGGGAGGCCGTCGCCTACTGCGGGGTGACCTCGCGGGTCAGCTTCGAAGTCCAGTCACACCAGGTGGAGCCGGGCAGGAAGGCGCCGCCCACCTCGTTGAGGTGCTGGCCCAGGTAGACCATGTTCGAGTCGCACGCCTCGACGGCCATCCCGAAGAAGGAGACCGAGTCCGGGTCGAGCTGGTACTTCCAGGGCTTGTTGTAGGGGGCGGGGGACTTGACGACCTTCCCGATGACCTGGGTCCGCTCCGTCTCCGTGCCGGCCAGGATGTTCCGGGCCTGCTGGATCTTGCCCTGGTCGGTGAGCTTGAAGACGAAGGTCTGGTGCGTGGTGTCGGTGAACTCGAAGTAGGCCGCGCCCGCGCCTCCCTGAGCCGCCTGAGCCGCCTGAGCTGCCTGAGCCGCCTGGGCCGGCTGGGCCACGGCCAGCGCGAGCATCGAAATCGCCGCGAGACCACTGAACTTGGTAATGATCCGTCGCATGAGTCAGTACCTCCGGTGCCTGTCGGGTCGCGCTCTGCGACCGTCCTCTGAACGTAATCGAGAAGACAAAGGAATGGTCTGGCACAGGCAAAGTTTGCCCCAAGGGGCGTCGAATGATCATGCTTTCTGCCCCATGGGGCTTCTGTTCCCGTCTGGGCAGATCAGTTCCGGCCGCACCAGGTAAATCAGTTGCGCCCGGCCCGTGGCCCGATAGCATCGTCGCGTTCCTGTGAGGTTCCGACGAGGTGAGAGAGCGAGGTGAGGTGCTGGTGGTCGCCGCCGTGACGCGGCGCGCCTTCGCGTGCGCGCCCTACGCCCTCCCTCGTTTCCTGCCCGCCGGCTGACGTCGCGTCCGCTGACGCACCCTCCGGTGGGCCATCTCCATCAGGAGCACACCAGTCATGCGCAAGCGCTTTTCCGACAACGAGTCCTTCAGCCGCATCCGCAGCAAGGGCGCGGGTCGCCGCGCCTTCGACGACGACGCCTACGAGCAGGCGTTCGCCGAATACCAGGGCTTCGAGTACCAGGGCTTCGAGGCCCAGAGCAACGAGGCCCAGGGCTACGAGTTCGGCGGCCATGACGCCACCGAGGACGTCGACGGTGACCAGCAGCACGAGGCGGTCCCGGCAGGGGACGGGCCGGCCGAGGGCGACCGCTGGTCCACCTGGGACCGGTCCACCCCCACCGAGAAGGGCCCCGAGCCGCGCCCCGGCTGGGTGGTGACCGAACTGGCCGCCGTCGACACCGAGTTCGGCATCGTGAAGACCGGCAAGGAGGCCGACGTCTTCCTGCTGGAGCGCGCCGTGCCGGGCACCGGGCGCCGTACCCTGATGGCCGCCAAGCGCTACCGGGACGGCCAGCACCGGATGTTCCACCGCGACTCCGGCTACCTGGAGGGTCGCGCCCACAAGGAGTCCCGGGTCAGCCGTGCGATGGCCAAGCGCACCGACTTCGGCAAGCAGGCGATCGCCGGCCAGTGGGCCGCCGCGGAGTTCACCGCGCTGTGCCGGTTCTGGTCGGCCGGCGTGGCCGTGCCCTACCCCGTCCAGATCCTGGGCACCGAGATCCTGATGGAGTTCATCGGCGACCCCTCCGGTGCCGCCGCCCCACGGCTGGCCCAACTGCGGCCCGAGGAGGCCGACCTGGCGGACCTCTGGCAGCAGCTCGGCGCCAGCCTGGCCGTGCTCGCCCGGGACGGTTACGCGCACGGCGACCTGTCCGCCTACAACATCCTGGTGCACCAGGGCCGTCTGGTGATCATCGACGTGCCGCAGATCGTCGACGTCATCGCCAACCCGCGCGGCCGCTCCTTCCTGGAGCGCGATGTGCGCAACGTCGGCGCCTGGTTCACCTCCCGGGGGCTCGCCGAGCGGCAGGTCGAGGAGCTGGCCCGGGAGCTGGCCTTCGAGGCCCGGCTCGACTGATCTATGGTCGGTCGACAGGAGCACATGGCAGAGCGAGGGAGCAGCACCAGATGACCGGTGGTTCACCGCACCAGCCCGAGTCCTTCTACCTGGACCTGGGCGAGGGCCGGTTCGAGAGCACCAAGTCCACGGCCGGGCCGTGGAGTCCGAAGGCCCAGCACGCCGGCCCGCCGTCGGCGCTGCTGGGCCGGGCGCTGGAACGCCACCAGGCGCGCGAGGGTTTCCGGATCGCGCGGGTGACGCTGGAGATCCCGCGTCCCGTCCCGGTGGCCGAACTCACGGTGGCCGTGCGCACGGTCCGGTCGGGTGCGCGCACCGAGCTGCTCGAAGGCGAGATCACCGCGGACGGTCAGGTGGTGATGCTGGCGCGGGCCTGGCGCCTGGCCGCGAGCCCGTCGGACACTCCGGAGCTGCGCCCGGAGCCGACCCCGCCGCCGCTGCCCGGGCCGCAGCCGCCGCACGGCCTGCGCGGCGGCAACCTCGACGGCTACGTCTCGGCGATGGAGTGGCGTTTCCCGCCCGGCGCGGGCTTCGACCGGCCGGGCCCCGGCGCGGCCTGGGCCCGCCAGCGGATCCCGCTGGTGGCGGGCAGCACCGACACCCCGCTGACCCGCGCGCTCACCCTCGCCGACAGCAACTGGGCGGTGGCCTTCGAGCTCGACCACGTCCGGCAGATGGTCATCAACACCGACGTCACCCTCGCCCTGCACCGCGACCCGGTCGGCGAGTGGCTCTGCCTGAGCGCGGCCACCACCGCGAGCCCGTTCGGCTCGGGCCTGGCGCTGGGCCGGCTGGACGACGCCGCGGGCGCCTGCGGGCAGGTGCTCCAGACCCTGTTCGTCGCCGAGCGCTGACGCGGCGCCACAGGCGCTTCCCGCCAAGGCCGAAGGCCGCGGCCACCCGATCCGGGGGCCCGCGGCCTTCGCCTTGCTGTGCCGAGCTGTGCCGAGCTGAGCTGAGCTGCGCCTTGCTGGGCGGCGGTGCGGCGGTGACGCTACTGCGCGCGCCTGGCCGTCATCGGCTGGACGCCGACCCCGCCGCCGGGGGTGGTGGGGTTGAGGTTGGCGCTGTCCTTGGTGTACTGGGCGGCCAGGTCCTCGTAGTAGAGCTGGGACGGGTACTGCTTGCCGGTGCTGTCGGTGTACAGGTCGCGGGTCGCGTTGAGCGGCCCGGTGTCGGTGTGGTCGGTGGCCAGGGCCGCGGCGAAGTTGATCGCCCCGTCCGCCTTGCCGCCGAGCCAGCCGCTGTTGCTCGTGCAGATGCCGGCGGTCGGGTCCGACTTGCCGCACAGGATGTAGTTGTTGACGGTCTGTCGGGTGGTCTCCGCGGCGCCGGTGATCGCCAGGCTCGGCGGGATGGTCGCGACGTAGACGCCGATCTTGCGCGAACCGCCGTTGGCGTCGGCGTAGCGCTGGCGGATCTGCTGGGCGAGCGCGCCGAGGCGGTTCTCCAGGTCGGTGGCGTTGGTGCCGCTCAGCAGGTCGCTGGTCCCGGTGGAGATCAGCACGGTGTGGACGTTGGAGGCGTCCAGCGCGGTGCGGTCGATCGGGTCGGTCGCGCTGGGCGGCGTCAGCTGGTTGCTGCTGCCGGAGAGGGCGGGCAGCAGGTTGTTGGCGACGGTCCAGCTGTTGCTGCTCTCGCTGATCACGCCGTACGGGGCCGGGTTGTCGATCGGGTCGTTGTTGTACGCCTGGACCACGTCGCCGTAGATCAGGTCGGACAGCATGTGGTGGCCGTCGGGGGTGGTGGTGTCGCTGTTGACGGTCTGGTCACCGACCAGGGCGAGCGCCCCGGTGTTGTTGCTGGTGGGGGCGACGTCGACGCCGGTCAGCCAGTAGACGCTGTCGTTCGAGGTGGTGAACGGCGTGCCGGTGCTGTCGGTGGTGGCGTCGCCCGCGGTCGCCGAGTACCAGGTGGTCGAGCCCTTGGTGTCCAGGTGCAGGGCGGCGTCACTGGTGGCGGTGGCCAGGTGGTACGAGATGAGCAGGACCTCGCCGCTGGTGGTGGGGAAGGCGAGCCCGTCACTGGTGGCCTCGCTGCCCGCCGGGATGGTCACGCTGGTCTGGCCGTTGAAGGTCAGGTTCACGGGCGTCGCGGTGGGGGTCGGGCCGCTCTGCTGCTGCGCGATCGTCACGTGGTCCAGCGTGATGGGCTGGGTGCCCAGGGCGTTGGACAGGTGGATCCGGGCGTTGCTGCCGCCGAGGGTGGTGGTCACCGAGGTCCGCTCGGTGCGGGTGTCCACGCCGGCCTGGTGGGTGTCCTGCTGAGCCCCCCAGGTGGCGGTCCAGTTCGAGCCCAGCGAGGTGCCCGGCACGTAGGAGGCCGGCCGGATGCCGACGCCCATGATGTGCAGCGCGGTGGTGCCGTAGACGAGGCGGTTGGTGACCACCGGGAGCGTGACGCTCTGGATCGGCAGCCCCGGGCACGGCAGTGCGATGGAGACCGGGTACAGCTGCGGGGCCCAGGGGTCGGTGCCCGAGGGGGTGTTGCGGTTGGCGAAGCCGACGACGTGCGAACTCGGGGCGCCGTTGGACCAGTCCGGGACGTTGTCGAGCGTGTACGGGTAGCTCGTGGTCGTCCCGCAGGTACTGGTCTTCCCGTCGGCCTGCGTCGGGTAGGTGATGGTGCCGGTCGCGCCGGTGACGTTGCCGGCGGTCGAGAAGGCCAGGAACTCAACCGAGTTGCCGCCCACGGCGGACTGGCCGGTGTCGTTGACGGTGACCGTCTGGCCGCTGGAGAGGATGTTGTCGGCCTTGCCGACGCTGTAGTTGGGCACGGTCATCGGCGCGCCGTTGACCGTGATCGGGGTGTTCGGGTTCCAGCCCGCGGCGGCCAGCTGACCGGCCGAGAAGCTGATGCCGCCGCCGTCGGCGTCCGCGGCGAGGTGGTTGTTGTCGGCGCTGATGGCGATGTTGTTCTGGCAGGCGGTGAGGTCGGTGATCTTGCAGGTGGCGCTCATCGGCGCCAGCCGCAGGACGTCGATGCCGGCCTGGTAGCCGCCGGAGGAGCCGTTCTTGCCGGTGACGATGAGGGTGATGGTGTGCAGGCCCTGGGCGAGCTTGATCACGTTGCCCGAACTGTCCTTCGGCGGACCGAAGTCATGGAACTCGGTGGCGACGTTGGGCGCCGGGGTGTAGCCGTCGTAGCCGGTGATCAGGGTGCTGGGCGTGGCGCTGCCCTGGTCGAGGACCAGGTTGTACTGGCCGTAGTCGCCCGCCTTGGTGAGGTTGGCGCCCAGGCTCCAGTAGCCGGCGTGCGGGACGTCGAAGCTGAAGGTCGCGGTGTCGTTGACCCCCACCGCGCCGCTGCCGTTGCCGAACATGGCCTGCCCGGCGCCGGCCCAGTGGGTCTGCCACCAGTTGCCCTGGCTGATGACGTTGGCGCCGTTGGCACCGTGCACCACCGCCGAGGGAACGCTGGTGGTGCTGTTGTCGTCGTTGGTGGCGCTGTAGCCGCCGGCCAACTGGTCACCGGTCACGTAGCGCGGGGTGGTCACTCCGGCCCAGAAGCCGTAGGAGAACTCGGAGGAGACGTAGCCGGCCGCACTGACCGCCTTGACGTAGACCACGTGTGGGCCCACCGTCGGGACGGAGAGGGTCACCGGGGTCATGTCCCCGCTGTACCGGACCCAGTACTGCTGGCCGCGGCTCGGGGTCCCGCCGCCGAAGGTGGGCGGTGGCGCGCTCTGGTTCCAGACGGTGTACCCCAGGTCGCCGTCGAGCGAGAAGATGTAGCCGTAGACGTTGGGGTTGTTGTAGGTGGTGAAGGTGAAGGTGCCGTTGTCCTGGTAGGCGGCGCCGAACTGGTTCTTGGGGAACTGCACCGACCAGGCGTCCGGCGCGGGCGGTACGGCGGTGCTGACGGTGAAGGGGACCCAGGCCGACCAGCCGGACTCCAGGTTGCCGTCATGACTGTGGATCAGCGCATGCCACACGTACTGGCCGTCGGCCAGCCCGGAGAAGGTGTAGGACCCGCCGACCGCGCTGTACGGACTCCACAGCTGGCTGTGCACCAGGGAGCCGACGTTGCCGCCGGGGGCGTTGTAGATCTCGTAGCCGGACATCACCTGCTCACCGTCGCTGTCGCCGCCGGTGGCCTGCATGGTCACGCTGTTGCCGGTGACGAAGGTGCCGCCCGGGCCGTTGGTCTGCGGCGTGGTGATCAGCTGCGGCCAGGTGTTGTTGATGTACGGCGTGGTGTAGTAGGTGACCGACCAGTTGGTCTGGGTGGGGTCGAGCTGCTTCCAGTCGTTCTGGTCGCCCTCGTTCGCGGCCTCCACCTCGAGGTCGCGCCAGCCGCCGTTCGCGGCGCCCTGGGCGGCCGAGGTGACGTTGAAGTCGACGGTACCGGTGTTGCAACCGCCGCAGTTGGTGACGTAGTTGCCGCCGGGCTTGTTGCCCCAGGCCAGGTCGCCGCCGAAGTCCGGGTCGACGAAGACCTTGCTGTCCTGGCCGGA
This sequence comes from Kitasatospora sp. NPDC008050, assembly GCF_042957465.1. Taxonomy (NCBI): domain Bacteria; kingdom Bacillati; phylum Actinomycetota; class Actinomycetes; order Kitasatosporales; family Streptomycetaceae; genus Kitasatospora; species Kitasatospora sp. NPDC008050. The sequence goes on along the minus strand of NZ_JBIBIJ010000012.1, from coordinate 3,331 downwards.
TGCGGCGTTCCAGGTGAAGTACGGGTAGAAGTGCGCGTCGGTGACCTTGGCGCCCTGGAACCCGGCGGTGTTCATCTCGAAGTAGGAGCGGTACGTCTGGTAGCAGTAGCTGCCGCAGCCGGACCAGTTGCCGAGGTAGCCGGCCTTCGCGGTGTTGCCCGTGGTGGCCTTCCAGCCGGCCGAGTTGATCGAGGCCCAGGAGACCACGGACGGGTTGCCGGACCAGGCCGGGTCGATGTAGAGCGGGTAGATCGTGTGCGAGTCGGTCAGCAGGCCCTTGTCCGGGGTGATGGCGAGGTCGTTCTTGCCGACCGTGAAGCCCATCCGGGTGGTGTGCGCGCTGTCGCCGGGGCCCCGGATGCCGGAGACGGCCTGGGGATCGGCGGCGGGCTGTCCGGCCGGGGCACCGTCCGTCGGGTTCGCGTCGGCCTTCGCGGCACCGGCGTTCGCGGCGGCGCGGGGCGCGGCGGGCGGGGTGCTCGGCGGAGTGCTCCGGGTGGCTGAGTCCCAGACCAGCGGCGGGTCCGCCCGGAAGATCGTGGTGCCGCCGGCGTCCGTGGCGGTGGCGTCCCCGGCGCTGTCCTGACCGAGGCTCAGACCGTCCGTGGTGGTGGCGAAGTGCAGGGTGGCGAGCGCTGGGTCGGCGGCAGCCGCCGCGCTCTTGACGACCAGGACCTCGCTGAAGCCGTCGGCGCGCGCGGTGACCGTGAGGTCGACGTCCGGGAGCACCGACGGGTAGGTGGCGGTGTCACCGCTGACGGTCGGCTTCGGCAGGCTGCCGGGCCAGCTGATCGAGATGCGCTTGCCCTCGCGGACCATGCTGATCAGCGGGTCGGTGCCGCCGGCGGAGAAGGACACGTCGGCGTCGGTGGCGCCGGGGGCGTAGCGGCCGCCGGCGCTCTTGGTCAGCTTGGTATCGACGGGCACCCAGGCGTTGTTCTTGCGGGCACGCACCGGGGCGGCGGACTGCTGGAGGGTGAAGGTGCCGTCCGGGTTCGCGAGGGTCTGGGCGTTCTCCGCCGTGAGTGCGTCGACCACCACCGGCTTGCCGGACTTCTTCGCCTGCACCGAGGCGTCGTGCTGGGCCTGGGCCTGGGCCTGGGCCGTCGGGTCGAGGGCCGGCGCCTTGGGCGGGCTCGCCGGCTTGGCCGGGCTGCCGGGAGCGGTCGGGGTGGTGGGCTTGGCCGAAGGCGTCGGCGCGGCGGCCCGGGCAGGCGCCGCGAAGCCGGAGAGCAGTCCGGCGGTGAGCGCGGCCACGGCTATGCCGGCTGCCGCGCGCGATCCTCGGAGCAGCGCTGATCTGCCCCGGCTGGTATGTGCGGTAGAGAGGGCCATCGAGGCCGGGTCTCCTGTTCCCCGAAAGGGGGTGCCCTCGCTGGGCGCCCCGTGCGACAGGCATTCTGCTCGCTGACTCTGACGAAATCGATCATCGCCCCGGAGACCGGGTGGGTGATTTACGCGGATTGATGTGACTAAGTGGGCACAGGGCGGACGCGGTTGAGATGGGTCGTCATCAAACTGTGATCATGTCGATGATCACTTCGTGCCAGCATGGCCCGGCGGATAACCGCCGCATGACGATGTGTCAGGGCCGCCTTCGCACCCGGCCTCCCCGGCGGTCGCGAGCGCTGCGGCCCATCGTGTTTCAACCAGGGGAGAGACGATGGTGGGGGCAGGTCTGTTTCAGGCCGTGCGAAGACTTAAATCCGGACAACTCGCTCGAACCGGCGCCGTGCTGCTGTCAAGCGCGATCGTTGTTTCGATGGGTGCGCCGGTGGTGGCCTATGCGGCGCCGGCAGCCAAACCGCACAGGCCGGCGGCTCCGGTGGAGCGACGGATCCCGTTCAAACGGGCGACTCCCGGCAAGGTGCCGACCACGGGTGGCTTCACCGCCTACGATCCGACCGTTGCCTCGAAGCTGCCGGGGGCCGGCAGTGCGGTGGTGGACCTGACCGCCGCGACGGGCGGCGGCGCGCGGGCGTTGGCCACCCCGCAGGGACGGGAGCCCGCAGGTGGCGGCCGGGCCGGCACGCTGCCGATCTCGGTGGCTCCCGCCGAGACGGCCGGAGCGAAGACCGGGGCGAAGACCGGGGCGAAGGCCGAGGCGGCCGGGGCGGGTTCGGCGCCGCTGTCGCGAGTGCGGGTGACCACGGCGGACCAGTCGGTGGCGTCGAAGGCGGGCGTGCACGGGGTGCTGTTCTCGGTCGAGTCGGCCGATGCCTCGGCGGGTTCCGGCGCGGCGACGGTGACGGTGGATCCGTCCTCGTTCCGGGCCGCGTTCGGTGGTGACTACGCCTCCCGGCTGCACCTGGTGCAGTTGCCCGCATGTGCGCTGACCACACCGGAGCTGGCGCAGTGTCAAACGCAGACGCCGGTGGCCGTAGCGCCCGGGGCACCGCTGACGGCCAAGGTGAACCTCGCGCCGGGGGCCGGCGCGAGCGACCGATCCGCTCCGCTTGCCTTGACCGATCAGGCCCAGGCGCAGTCCGTCTCGTCATCGGCGATGGTGTTGGCGGCGACCTCGGCGCCGGACGGCTCGTCCGGTACCTACTCGGCGACCTCGCTGTCGCCGGCGGGGACGTGGGCCGAGGGGGCCAACACGGGTGCGTTCACGTACGCGTACCCGATCCAGGCGCCCAAGTCGATCGCCGGTCCGGCGCCGGACCTGTCGCTGTCCTACGACTCGTCCTCGCAGGACGGTCGGACCTCGGGGACGAACAACCAGTCCTCGTGGCTGGGGGACGGCTGGTCCTCCACCGATTCGTATATCGAGCGTTCGTACAAGTCCTGTGCGGATGACACCACTTCGGGTGCGCCGTTGGGGTCGGGTGACGAGTGCTGGGCCGGGCAGGTGCTGACCCTGTCGCTCAACGGGAAGTCGACGCAGATCGTCTACGACGGGACGTCGTTCCACCTGGCGGATGATTCGTCGACCGAGAAGATCGAGCAGCTCACCGGCGGGTCGAACGGGACGTACAACGGTGAGTACTTCCGGGTCACCGAGAACGGTGTGCAGTACTACTTCGGCCTGAACCAGCTGCCGGGTTACAGCGCGGGCAAGCAGACCACGCAGTCGGTGTACACGATGCCGGTCTACGGCGCGCATCCGGGTGACCCGTGCAACGCCTCCTCGTTCGCGGCGTCCTCGTGTGTGCAGGGCTGGCGCTGGAACCTGGACTACACGGTCGATCTGCACAACAACGCGACCGCGTACTACTACCAGCCGGAGACGAACCACTACGGGGCGAACGCGCAGAACACCGGCGTGGCCTACACGCGCGGCGGCACGCTGACGCGGATCGACTACGGCATGACCGCCTCGACGGTGTAT